>CAYNFI010000125.1:0-1569 GCA_964396445.1 uncultured Candidatus Bathyarchaeia archaeon | reverse complement strand
GTGGACCGGGTGGGATTTGAACCCACGGCCTTTCCCATGCCAAGGGAACGATCATACCAGACTGATCTACCGGCCCATCCTCTGTTATTCGCCGCATCCTCGTTCTTAAGCCTGATCCTGGGACCGTTTCTAAGCGTCTTAGGCTAGGCGGCGTTCTCTGTTAATCTTCCTACCCTTCCATGAAAACCTGTTAAGCTTAGCTGATTCCCCGTAGCCGCATGCGGCGCATCGCTTCTTCGTCACGTTGTACGCCCGTCTACCGCACCGTCGGCACTTGATGTGTAACGTGCTTCTTCCATAAGAGCCGAATGAAGGCGTTCCCTTACCCATGGGCTTCACCTACAACGCTGCGTCTTTTCCCATCCCTCGTTTCTCAGGCTTCTAAGTGGGCGGTGATATGATGATGACGTTGTCCCCGCGGACTATGATGGAGCCTAAGCCTTGAACGTTTGAGGGGTCTGAAACCTCCTCTGCCCCCCCTAGAACCAGGTTCATATGTTGGTCGTATCCCTCAAGTTTACCCCTGATACTCCGCCCTCCCTTCAACTTCACCAGAACAACCTTTCCAAGGCTGTTCTCCAAGATCTTTATCGGCATTTCCTCCATATTCCCAGCCATTGCATCGCCTTAAACGCGTCGACCTAATGATACGCGGAACCCTATTAATTTACTTTTCCCTACGGGCTTACCCTTAAAGCATAAATCTCGAAGATGCTGAGTGAGGAGTATGCGCGGGAGTACCAGGTTCTTCCTCAAGGATAGGGAGAGTAGGCTCCTTCTTGAACGATGCGGTGAAGAGCTTAGATTCGACCCGAGGAAAAGCCTAGGCGTAAAGGTGAGGGTTGAAGCCTTAGGCTTTGTAGAGGGAAGTATATACCTCCTCAACGGGAAACCACTGATTTTTCAACGATGCGGGAAACTCTACCCAACACTCTTCTACGAAGGCTTCATAAAAACTCTTCCAAGGGTTACCGTAGACCTCGGCGCTGTTCCCCACATCTGCGGAGGAGCTGACGTTATGGTCCCAGGTATTCGAAGGGTTGAAGGCGTCTTTGACAAAGGCTCCTACGTCGTTGTAATCGATGAAAGGTATGAGAAACCCTTAGCCTTAGGGCTAAGCGTGCTCAGCGCTGAAAGTATTAAGTCTGCGAAGGCGGGGAAAGCGGTTGAAGTCTTCCACTACGTCGGGGATAGAGTCTGGGAAGCTGTAAAAACTTTATAGAAACAAGTTAACGCTACTCGCTGATAGTAAACGTTTAAAGAGTGATCGTGTGAATTGATAGTGGACGTGGTGCCTTTGCCGTCTCTCAGTCTAAAGGGGGAGGAAGAGGCTAAAGGCGGCTCTACACCCTTAGAGGCTCAGGGTCAACCTGAGGCATCGGTTACATACCTGAAAGCATTCCCCCTTAAGGACCTAGCCGACATAGACGTTATTAAGAAGGAAGTTGGAGCGGGAAACATACTCATCGTCCGCATAGCCCCCTTGGCGAAGAAAAACGTTGAAGACGTTAAGAAAGCCGTGAACGAGCTCCGAGACTACGTGGAAAGCATCAAGGGAGACATCGCCAG
>CAYNFI010000124.1:0-1634 GCA_964396445.1 uncultured Candidatus Bathyarchaeia archaeon | reverse complement strand
AGAAATCCTCGATGGGCCGTGCCAAGCTAAACGTCACCGTAGGAAACGTGACGATCGGAGGCACTGATTACCCAATAGTGAACGGTAAAGGACACATCGCTATTCGCGGAGGCAAGCTTATCATGCATCTACGCGTGACCGGTGAAGGCGGCGCCACGTTACCTATAGTACTCAAAGGCAACTTCACAGAAAGCCTCGAATCGCTCTCCACCATCGATAAATACATTAACGTCACATTCCTCAAACCTCAAAGCAAGCTCGCCGCGGAGTACTTCCTCGAACTAACCGGGAACATTACACGGACTGCATAAAGCGGCGAGACCCCTCTCTTTTTTCCCTTAACCAAGTGAGGTGAAGCTGAATAAATGGATTCGAAAAGCCTCGTCGCAGGTATCATCATCGGCCTAATCATCGGCCTACTCCTAGGCCTAATAATCGAAGCCGAGTTTCTCCTGATCTAAGCAGTTTCACATACGCTTACCTAAGTTAGACTAGCCTAGCCCAGCTTTTGGCTTGGTGTTTACCTCTATCAGAGCTGTTCCCTTCGCTGGTAGGCTGAAGCTTATCGTTACAGCTGAGGCTGTCTGGCTGTACGATGCGCCTTTCACCTCAACCTCCGCTTCAGGGTTAAACCCGATTTCCCGGAGTTGGAAGGTAACCTCCTTGGTCTCCGGGCTGTCGGAGAGGTTGAAGGCGTTGACCACGGCTTTTCCCTGGGCTTTAAGGGTGTGCACATGGATGGTTTCGTCGAGGCCGTAGAAGACGCCTTGCGTATAGAAAGGCTTCAACCTTCTATACTGCTGCATCGCCTGCTTATGCGCTTCCCAGACCTTTAGATTGGGATGTTTCCCCCCGACGCCTAGATGCCTGCAAGTGGAGGCGTACCACCAAAACTCAAGAGCGTGCTCATCATCCTTCCTTAGGTCGATGTGGAGATAGAGGGGGTATCCGTAGGCGAGGTTGTAGTAGTAGAGGGCTATGGAGCGTCCGCTGAGGAGGTCCCACATAGGGTCCCACATGTACTCGTAGGCCCACAGCTCATCCGGGGAACCTGGGAACCCGTGAAGGTAGTATGTTGGCATAACCGGGTAAACGGCGGAAAAGGTGTCGTGAAGCTCGATCAGAACCCTCGGATACTCCCTGTGAATGTTCTGGGCGAGTTTCAATACGGCTTTGCAGTGTTCTTCCCGGGTTAGGGGAACGGAGTGTCCGTGGGCAGGGTCGTAGCAGGGGCACATGTAGGCATCCCCGTCGAACATCATGAAGACAACCCCAGCCCGGGCGAGTTCAAGTAAACGAGTGGTTTTAGTTTCAAGGTAGGCTGGGGAAGCCATACAGAGGTCTAAGCGCACCCTCCCATCCGCATCCTTTTTATGGGCTTTCTCAGGGTACGTTGGGTTACGGCCGAAATGATCAGGCCAACCGGCAAGCGGTGTGTGAAGTGCCACATCCAACCCGTACCTCGTCTTCATAAGCCGTATAAACTCCTCAGCTGTGAGGAGGCGTTCAGCCGCCCATATGGAGGAGCTGAACATGGTATCCCATCCCGGGTCTAGGTATAGGGCTTCGCAGCCCAGCTCCTTCGCCTTCGCCGCCTCCTCCTCCATAGAAGCCAGGGTGTAGAGCTTCCAACG
>CAYNFI010000123.1:0-2022 GCA_964396445.1 uncultured Candidatus Bathyarchaeia archaeon | reverse complement strand
TCAATGGCTTATGGCTGAAAGTGCTTAGAGCTAAACATAACCTGGTTTTGCTTTGAGTAACTCAACCGTAAACTATTAATTCACGAAGGGAGCCTCTGGAATGCTTTAGAGGCTAGCTTTCAACCGTGAGTTAAGGGAATGGGGTCGATAAGACTGTGCAGGGATGGCGAAGAGGTGGTTCTTCTGAGCATCGACGATTCAGAGTGCAGAGCCCCTCTCAGAACATAGTCTTCGTCGGGCAGAAATCACCTATGAGCTATGCCTTAGCAACGATCATTCAATTCAACCGGGGGACTAAGGAGGTTACTCTGAAGGCAAGGGGCATGTCCATCGCAAAGGCCGTTGACGTGGTGGAAATTGTGAAGAGAAGGTTTATGGATAGAATGGTTGTTCAAGATGTACGGATTGGGACTGAGATGGTTGGTGAAGGTGGGAATAGGCGCAGTGTCTCAACCATAGAGATTAAACTTTCAATCTAGACCTCCTTAGAACTATGCTTTTAACACCGGAAAAGGAATATGTATCCCCGAAGCTTTTCCCATGCTTCATTTACAATACCATATCCTTCTCGCAACGCTTATCTAAAAGCGTTTTCATCGATTAATTGGGTGGTTGGGTGAAGACGTTAAGGGCGAGGTTCTCCAAGTGGTCTGGACTCCTCCAAGTCCTCGCCGTCTTCCTACTGGCGTTTCTTTTAGCAGAGGGGATATCACTCGGTCTTAAGGTATTCCTCTCAACCCCCTATCCCCTAGTCCACGTGGTCTCGAACAGTATGTATCCAAAGCTGGAACGTGGGTATCTAGTGGTTATCCAAGGAGTGAAACCTGAAGACGTTAAGGTCGGTGACATCGTCGTTTTCCATCATCCGCTGCAACCTCTCCCAACCATTTCTTGGCTCTACTACATCTTCCCTATACCCCACTCAGTTTCGGATGAGGGTACTTTAATCATCCATAGGGTTAAGGAGGTTTTCAACGAGAACGGTGAAATCTTCTTCACAACGAAGGGGGATAACAACGGGTTTTCACTTCCGTTTGAGATACATTTCTCATCAAGGTACCTCGTTGGAAAAGCCGTTACGTGGGCTCCTTCCATCGGCTTCGCAGTGGAGTTCCTGAAAAGCGTCCCAGGACAGGTTTTAATATGGGGTTTAATCATCTTCCTCGTCGCGTACAATATCGCTATGGAGCTACCTTCAAGGAAGGAGCAGGGAGTAAAAGTGGAGCATAAGGCTTTTTATAGGCTCCTCTCTATTAGAGTAGCGGTTGGGTGTATCCTTGTCCAAGGTTAAAGCCTCAATTCAGATCGAGAACGTTGTCGCCTCAGTAACGCTTAACCAAGGAATAGACCTGCTCTCCGTTGTAAAAGCTCTACCTGAAACCGTCGAGTATAAACCCGAACAGTTTCCAGGCCTCGTTTTCAGGTTGAAGAAGCCGAAGACGGCGACGTTGATCTTCAACTCAGGGAAAATGGTCTGCACTGGGGCGAAGTCCGAGGACCTGGCTAGGAAGGCTGTGAAGAAGGTGGTGAACGAGCTTCAAAACAGCGGCATACTAATCCTTTCTAAACCCGAGATACGGATCCAAAACATCGTGGCATCTGCCAGCCTCGGTGGGAAAATAGACTTGGAACGCTCAGCTTTCGCACTGGGTAGAACGATGTATGAGCCTGAGCAGTTTCCAGGGCTTATATATAGAATGGATGTACCGAAGGTTGTCATCCTCCTCTT
This sequence comes from uncultured Candidatus Bathyarchaeia archaeon, assembly GCA_964396445.1. Classification (GTDB taxonomy): domain Archaea; phylum Thermoproteota; class CALKCG01; order B24; family JAWCPE01; genus CAYNFI01. The sequence goes on along the minus strand of CAYNFI010000123.1, from coordinate 293 downwards.
CGCGAGTGGAAAGCTTGTTTGTACAGGTGCCAAGAGGGAAGAGGAGGTTATTGAGGCTGTTGAGAAACTCCAGAGGAAGCTAGAGGAAGAGAAACTGATATATTATGAATAGGAAACCAGAACCCTTCATCCATCTAATCTTGTCAAAGACAATCGCGTTGATACCTTGCCAAATGCTTAGGAAAGAGGCGCAACCAACATTCTCGACGGTGATGGTGTATAGGAATTGAGGAAAAACTTTTTCTTAGGCATGGTTTTAGCCATGTCAGCCATCGGCGCACAGTTTTTCTTCC
>CAYNFI010000122.1:0-2269 GCA_964396445.1 uncultured Candidatus Bathyarchaeia archaeon | reverse complement strand
TGCCGTTTCCACGGGCACTTCCCATCGCTCTTCCTCTTCCCCGAACTGGAGCTGTCCACCCTCAACGGCTTTGCACACTACCAACTGAAAACAGGGGAGATCCCCTTCTCCTTCGGACGCCCCACCGGTCTTACACGCCCGCACTACTACTGCCAGCATCCGATTAACTCAGCGGAGTATGTGCAGATGGTTTACCGTTATTACCGCCGAACCGGCGACGCGGTTTTCCTGCAAAGGATCTGGGATTCCACGAAGGATGCCGTCTACTTCGCAAAGAGCCTGGACACAGATGGCGATGGCCTCGTCAACGACCACCCCCATGCCCCACCTGGCGAAAACTGGCCGGCCAATCAGTTCTATGATATATGGCCTTGGTACGGTACCTCAGCCTACGTGGCGGGGATCTGGCTTGCCACGCTTAAAATCGCGGAGGATATGGCGGCGAGGGTTGGCGATTCAGCTTTCGCGAAGGACTGCCGCGTGTGGTTTAATCAGGGAAGATCCGCCTTTGAGGAAAAGCTTTGGAACGGTCGCTATTACCGTCTTTACAACGACCCAGAGGGTGGACGCTCATCCGAGGTCTGCCTAGCCAATCAGCTTATGGGGGAATGGTGCACGAGGACCGTGGGGCTTGACGGCGTATTTCCCGCTGAGCACGTGACGAGTGTGCTGGACGCGGTGGAGGCTTTAAACGTTAAAGCAACCGAGTGCGGCGTCGTCAACGGTTGTCTACCCGATGGAAAACGGGATACCTCGGGTAAAACCCACTCCTCAGAGATCTTCGTAGGCGAAAGCATCTGCGCCGCCATGACCATGATCTACGCGGGCCGTGTGAAAACAGGTTTGGAAATCGTTAGACGCATCTACGAGAGTATCAGTCTACGACACCGGACACCGTGGAACCAACATTGCCTCATCAGCGCCGAGGATGGTGGACCCACGTGGGGAAGCGATTACTACAGCAACTTAGCCATATGGGCTTTACCGATGGCGCTGAAGGGTGAAACCATTCAAGCCTATTCTTCTACTGGGGGACTCATAGACAGGATACTGCAAGCAGGTAGGTAAACATAGGAGATATTACTCTCCGATTAACTGCTCCATTACTTTTATTAGTTCCATGGAAGGAGATACACCCATCCCGAAAGCCAAGCTCACATCCATTTCTTGCAGTCAACCATAATACGTGGTCTAAAGCTAGCGAGTCTGAGCAAGGTCAGATTTCAAAGCAGTCTATGAGACTGGGAAGCGATTTCCAAAAAGTCTACTGGTAGAATTCAGTAAATCACGGCGAAGGGAAAAACGATCCGCTCGATTAGTTAACGAAGTTGACAATATTTTGAGATTCTCCATATTTTCGGAGTTTAAAACCTCCTATATACATGATAATTAATATAGGCACGGACGCTAAATTTCTTGATGTGAGGATGATGATGAAGAACATAACCTACTTCGAGAAAACCGGTTTAGATAATACTGAAGAGACGATAAAGTTAGCATATGAGAGAGCTGTTGAACTCGGTATTAGAGACATCGTGGTCGCTTCAACGCACGGAGGCACAGCCTTAAAGGCGATTCAGACTTTCAGCGATCCAAAGTTCAACATAGTGTCCGTATCGATCTGTGAAGGGTACAAAAGTGAAGGATGGGCGATGAGTAAAGAGGAAAGGGAGAAACTCCAGGTTAAAGGAGTTAAAGTCCTTACCAGCGTACACGCGTTAGGTGACGATGTAAGCTCGGCTTTCACGGAAAAGTTTGGAGGAAAATCATTCAATGAGGTCGTGGCTCAGACGCTGTACAGGTTCTGCCAAGGGATGAAGGTCTGCGTCGAGGTAGTATTGATGGCAGCCGACGCTGGGCTGATCGGTGTTGACGAGGAAGTCATAGCCATAGCTGGAACAGGTGAAGGGGCTGATACAGCTATAGTTGTTCAACCAACGTATCCAAGAAGGTTCCTAGACCTGATGATAAAAGAAATCATAGTAAAACCGAGAGAAGGCTAGAATGGATGTTTTTTTCTATTTTTTCCAATAATACATTATCTTCGAAAAAAGTTTTCCCTTAAAGGTTCAGCTAAAAAAACGTTTAGCAGGAGTATTACATCCCCCCTCCGATCTCACTTCATTTTGTATTTATCCACCACCACTTGATATTACGGTCGAGAGCCTGAAGGAAGGGGGAAGGAAACTTACTCTCAGGTCTTCTTTATACCGGTCAGCGTCTGCTCGTTTAATCATCCACTTTCGTGTCATGAGACAGTGTCGCTCAT
>CAYNFI010000121.1:0-2286 GCA_964396445.1 uncultured Candidatus Bathyarchaeia archaeon | reverse complement strand
CTGAAGCCCATGATGGGATGCGTTGAACGGTCCTTCTCCCTGAGCACCTTCTCTACAGAGGGATAGCGTTGCAACGCTCGCCTTATCGCAGTCTTAGTAGCCCCGTAGTTATACTGGTAGATTCTCCTGAAGTCCTTTGCCTCAGGGTGGATGAAGACGGAGGCGATGACCACCCAATCCTCACACTTATCCTTAGGGATGATTCCCTCCTCAACACAGTCCGCTACAGCCCTCGCCACCGCGGTCTGCGCCGGACCGAAGGCTTTGCTAGCCTCTTCCAACGTCCTGATGGTAACCTTCGGGACGATCAACGTGCTCGGCTTCACTGGTAGATTCGGTCGGATGACCGAGAGCAGCGGCGTATGACCTGCTGAGAGCTGAGAAAAAGCGTTCGCGAAGGCGACCCCCGCCGGACCCGTCTTCTCCCCGATGAGTAAATCCACGTGGGCAACCTCGTTTCCCGAACCGATCAAAGCCTCACCTACGTAAAGCTCACCCAGCATTTCCAACGCCCCACTTCTCCCTCTAGTAGCAGTTGAGCGTGTTACGCATATAAATTGTCGTCTCACACTTATGTTCAGTGTTCATATCAAACCACCAAGAAACATGCTTGAGTGCGTATCATAACTCGCATGGCATACTCTTTACTCGCTCCACATCTGTTTCCTGCCAACGGCTTTTCTATACCCTCTTTTAACGTGGCGGAGTGCATGGGCTAGAAACTTCTGCTCCTGTCTAAACGCGTGTTCAATAATGGAGTCCCTGGAAAGCATGGCGTTCTTAAGATCTGTCAACTCCCTCTTCGGGGTAAAAACGATGTATATAAGGACCCCGACCATGAGCAACGCTGCTCCTAATAGTATCTGCTCAAAAGTGCATTGAGAGATCAAGTAGAGTGAAAACACTGCGCCCAAGCCTGGGATCAGCAGGCCTCCTCCGAGGTGAAACCTAGGAGATGGAAACTCTTTACGCAGCTTAAAAATCGATGCGCTGGTTGCCACATAAGCAATCGCCAAGAACAGGACGGAGGTGGAGACGAGCATGCTTAATTCACCGTAGACCGAGGCTACCAACGCTGTCACAGCCTGAATCGTAATCCCTAAGTACGGGGTCTTAAACCTCGGGTGAACTTTTGCGAAGACATGCGGGAACAGCCCGTCCACGGCTAAAGCGTATCCAAGCCTCGACGTCCCTAGCATCCCAGACTCATCGGAGCCAGCGACTGATATTAAGGCGCCGCCGCCGACGATCAATCCCCCGACTAAGGCGAGTGTAGGGTTTATACCTAGCACAGTTGTCGTGGCTGAAGCCAGGGGTGCAGTGTCCGAGGCTAATAGAGGCCACGGTCTCACACCGAAAAGTACAATGTTCGTTGTCAGATAGAAAACGGTTACGATGGAGATACCGACTACGATGGCTTTAGGAATCGTACTACCCGGGTCCTTTATCTCATCCGCTGGAATAGTCGATATCTCAAAGCCCGCATAAGCCCAGAATATTAAGACAAGCGTCTTCCCAAAATCCTGGAACCCGAAAGGGAAGAATGGTGAAAAATTGGAATCCGCCGCTGTAGGATTGGAGATTATGTAGAATAATCCTATCCCGGAGAATAGGAAAAGAGGTGTAAGCTTAATCAAAGTGAGGACGTCATTCGTTCTCCCCGCAGCCTTAACTCCGACGATGTTCGTTAAGATGAGGAAGGCTACGAAAAGTCCTTTAACGGCGCTTTGCTGAATCCAGCCGAGGTATGGTAAGAAGAACATCAGGTACCGTGTGAAGGCAACTGGGAAAACTGCTAAGGCAATCCATTCGGCAAGCCAAAGTGACCAACCAACAAGGAAACCCGCGAATGACCCCCATACCTCCTTAACATAAGCATAGGGTCCACCGACCTTAGGGAGAAAAGCGGCGCATTGAGCGAAGCATAACGCGATTACGATGGCTATAACCCCGGCTAGAACCCATACTAGGAGCGAGGCTGGGCCGAGATACCCCGCTCCAAAAGATGATGCCACGTATATATCCGCGCCTATGATCGCTCCAACCACGAGATTTGTAACGTCGAAAAGCGTAAGCTCCGATTTAAGCTCAGGCTTAGACATCTCAACCCCCAAGGGGAAGGCTCAGTTATTCAACGGATAAAACGATTTCCACTATTAGCCTTTACTCCCCACTACTGCTCCTCTGTTTTGTAATGATAATGTGATGAAAAGAGAGTGATACAATGGTTCACGGGGCGAAGGTCTTGAAATTAGCGTTAACTGATCACGGCTCATATTTGGGAAT
>CAYNFI010000120.1:0-2309 GCA_964396445.1 uncultured Candidatus Bathyarchaeia archaeon | reverse complement strand
AAACCCATTAACCTTAACCAAGGTTGAAGACGGGTCTGACATACTGATGTTTAAGAAACTGGCGTAAGTCTCGCTTATAATACAGAATAGGTCTTCCTCCGATGGGAACCAAACACCGTCTAAAAGGATTTTATCGATCGTCGTTATATTCCCGCTGTAAACTACGTCCAACTCCTCCGAGGAGACTCCGAGGATCCCCCCCGCTGTACGCCATCCGCTCTTGGAGGTCATATTGAGCAACCCCCTTGCATACGGGTCTCTAAAGTCTCCGGGGAGGTTTCCTAAATGGATGTTGTACATCCACAGCCTAGGCGCTATCACCGCCTCCCCACCGTAGACCTGCCTTAACCCATTAAGGACATCCTCGTACGGGTATCCTCCCCCGAGGGGTTTGAAGCCCAAGTATGGGTCTATCCAGCCTTCTATGAGTATCCCTGTACGTGTGGGTTGACCGCCCGTAGGCACCTCCAGGGTTACACTTCTCACCGACATCGACGTCATCGAGACCAGGGACAGAGCTATCAGGAGAATCGAGGTGAATGTAAGGGTGGTTCTGAGCCTCCGCTTCCTCATCTGCTGAACCCCGTAGGAGAGAGCGAGCATAGCAGCACCAGTCCTGCTTATCTCAACAAGATGCGTACCCGAAACCCTCTTCCTCCACTCAGACACCTTCGACTGCGCATAGCCGCCGAGAATAGGTGCAAGAGGCAGCGTAAGCGCCATGGTACAGAACCCTATCAAAACTATCGGCATGTTAGGTCCAAGCTGGAAACCAGCGTGGACGAGTGAGAACGCGATTATAGCCGCTGCGAAGATCAGGATGGAACCAGCAAGCCTCCTCATACCAAGCCATGAGAGGAAGAGGCGTTCAGCGAGGAAAGCGAACGGTACCATCAAAGCGAAGAAGAACAACGTTGAACTAATAGTCTCATTGTAGAGGCTTAAAGCCCTAGCGTAAGCCTTAGTCTCAACAGCTAATGCCTCCCGGGCATAAGTCAGGAAGATACCGTACTCCTTGTTTTCAAGAGCCGCCCGAGCGGCGTCCAGCCTACTCTCAGCCTCTCCGTGGAGCTGATTCGCAGCGGGTTCAAATACGTTGTATCGCAGGAAGAGTTTAATCCTCTCCTCATTGAGCAACCACATATCCTCAGCGTTCTTCAATAAACTGTTCGCTAAGAGCAGCTGCTTTCCATATTTGATAGTGTAGCCATTGCCCTGAGGATGCGCTGTTGAAGCGTTCAGGACGATAGCCGCTGGGTTAGGTACATCGGCTTCGAAGAGTGTAGCCTCAACTCTTGTATCAGGCTCGAGGAATGCGACGAGGCTGGGACCAGCGGGGAAGAAGCTGTAGTGGAAGGGGACGGTGTGTGTGGCGAAGTCCATTATCAGAAACGTGGCGAGGCTGTAACCGGTCCTCGGAGCTACGAGGTCGAAGAACGCAACTGAGCCTGACTTGAAGACGGTGAAGTATTGGGGATAGTCGCGGGTACCGACCATACCGCCTTTCCAAACGGTTATCGAAACAGTGTTTCCGAAACTGTACATCCCGAAGTCTGGTGCATAGGAAATAGCACCGTCCTCGTCGAGGGAGAAGGGGTAGATCCCATATTTAGCGCCGAAAGTCGTGATTCCTATAACTGTAAACACACCCTCCTCATCCGCCGTGAGGATGTACTTATATAGATTCGGTCCGACCACTGCTACGACGGCCTTAGGTATGCCCTCGTATTGATTTAACATCGGGTTGAAAATCACAACTCTACCTATGAGCTTCCCATAGTTCGCTCCACTAAGACGCCCATTAATCCTCGTAACCTCCGTCTTCAACTCCCTGTACTCAGGTTCAGCCTGCACCCTGAATAGTACGCAGAACGTGGTTTCAACTTGGGGGCGGAGGTTATCCCAGTCCAGCTTCTCATAGGTATCAAAGGGCGTAAAATAATACTTGCGGACGCTGTAAGCCGTGTAGAAGGAGAAAGCGTTTGCACCCGACCCTAAGTAGGGCTCACTGTCCATGACTATGGAGTTGGGCTCCGGGGCACGGGTGCCAGGGTAATACGGGTCTAGGTCAAGTGCGAAAGTCCTTCCGTACACCGTGTTCCAAGCATTCCTTATCTCGGGCTGGTAGACGTCTCTAAACCTGTCGTAAAGCCAGCGGACTTGATCAAAGGCTGGAGCTCGGGTACCGTAACTTATCGCGCAGACATCACCTGCGCCGAGGTTGACTACCCAGTCGTTGTCAGTGGCGAAGTCAAGGTTGATCAGGACTGGGTAGTAGGTTATATCCATTAAGCCAACCTTACTCTGCC
>CAYNFI010000119.1:0-2498 GCA_964396445.1 uncultured Candidatus Bathyarchaeia archaeon | reverse complement strand
ACGAGGTTGGAGAAGGCGCGGCCGCGGTTCGCCATGCTCTTCGCCTTCACCGACTGGCTTCTATCACACTACCATCCAAAGAACATGAAGCGTGAACTATGGCCTAAGCACATGGAGGACAGGCCTCTTAACAAGGTTTGGCCCTTCGAGTATAACCCTTGGAACGTCTACGAGGCGTGTTTCAGATCCTTCGGGGAGCTTGAGGTTATCCATGAAAAACTCATCTACGCCGGAGAGTTGTCGAAGTACGCCGCCCTAGTTCTCCCAAGCATCAAGTACCTTCCGGATGTTGTGGCTCAATCTATCCTCAAGTTTGTGTCTGAAGGAGGCGTACTCATCTTTGACACAGTGCCGACGTATAATGAAAGGGGTGAGGAGAGTCCGCTTCTTGCAAGGTTTGTTGGGGAGCATAGTGTTAAGCTGACGGATGGCTTAGAAGCCCGGATAGGCACGTACGGTAAGGGAAGAACGCTCTTCTTAGGCTTCGACTTTAACGATGTTTACAGTTCAGCTGTAGAGAGTGGCGATGAGGGACTTATGAAGTACTTGGAGCAGCTTATACGAGACTTCCTCTTTGAAGGCGGGCTGCGTCCCCACGCGTACTCTGAGAACGCTGAGGTTGAGGTGGGTGTCTGGGAGGACGGGAACACGGTTCTCCTCGTCGTCGTCAACCACTATTCACAGAGGACCGAGGCAAATTTAACGATATACAGTCCTCTACCATTCATACCAGTTTTTGCCTACGATGTCGCAAGCATGGAGGAAATCACGTTTGCCGTAAAAAACGGGGATGTTAAACTCAGCCTTAGCATCGGTGAACGGGAGGGAAGGATAATCGCTCTTTACCCCGACAAGGTCGTTGACAACAGAGTATCGGTTGACGCAGATGAGGTTAAGAGGGGTGAGGAGCTTTCTTACAGGGTCGTTGTCGAGGCTTCTGATGGTCAGCCGGCGAGGGGTCATCACGTTGTCGATATAACGGTTGCAGATCCTGAGGGTGTTGTTCATCCGAGGTATGGTGGGCGGCATTCTACATCGGACGGTGTTTACGTGCGGCGGGGTCCCATGGCCTTGAATGAGCTTGTGGGGACGTGGACGATCACCGTCTACGACCGCTACACGAGGAAAAGAAGTCGAATGGGTTTTAAGGTTATTCAGTGAAGGTCATACGAAGGATCAGGGGGAAGCGTTATGCGTCAAAACGAGTATGTGAAGCTTGAGTTCACGATGAGGAAGGCGGTGAAAGTCTTAAGGCTTTCCGAATCGGGTTATGAGAATGGATTCAACATAGGGAAGGCAAATCGGGAATCCCTAAGAGGTTTCTTGGACCTTTATGGAAAAATTGAGACCTGGAGGAGGTATGCAAAGGAGGTTTGGAAGGTCCCCAGCGCCGCGGAGGTTTTGGAGAAATGGGTTCAGGAAGACCTTTTCCGCCACGCGGAACGCGCTTACGAGAAAAGGATTAACGCGGTCCCAGACCTTTCAAGGTACCCTGAGCTTAGAGGTATGAAGGAGTACATCCAGGATGAGTTGAAGGGTACGGCTGAGGGCGCTAACCTCTCCATCAAGGAGATCATTTTCTCCCACTTCTGGTACGATGTTTACCAGCTTTTAAAGGGACATGCGAAATGGCTTGAAAACGTGGGAGCCGGATGCACCACCGTTGTCTTCAGGAAAACCGATGTGGGGCCCATCATAGGTAGGAACACCGACGACTCTGTGGATTGGGTTCAAAAGCAGAGTATCGGGGACTACTTCCCCAGCATCGTTTTAAGGCCTCGTTCTATGGGGTACAGCTCCGGTCCATTAGGCAACGAGAAGGGGCTTGTAATGATGGGAAGTAGCATTGATTACCCGGGTGAAGGGGAGCCCGACGAGCTTTTCCCCGTGGAAGTGGGGGACTTGGTGATGAGGCATTGTGCAAAGGTGGAAGAGGCTCTTGAGATGTTTAAGAGATACAATATGTTCACGCGTCGCTGCTCCAACATAGCCCTCGTTGACGCTGAGGGAGACGCCGCGGTCGTTGAGAAGTCTTGGAGACACATCGGCATCATAAGGGCGAAGGGTGAAACCGTCTTTACAACGGACGGTGTGGCGGTACACCCGGAAACGAGAAGCCTCCTCGACACTTCCTCGGAGCTTTATACGTTTAATTACCGGCGTTGGTTGAACCTTGAAAGGTTGACTAAGGACGCAGCGTCTAAGCCAACTGTTGATGCGATGTGGCAGATCCTAAGAGACCATTCATCTCCATCACCTGTCTGCAAGCACTTGGATAGGCTACCACCCTTCTACCGCTTAATCACCCTGTTCAGCGCCGTGTACATACCTAAGGAGAAACGGTATTACGTCACGTTAGCTGAACCGGGACCAACCTATCCCTGCTCACTTGAACCAGTAGAGTTCAAGTATGACACCCCATGGTAGTATAGATAAAGTAAATCATACGCTTCGCAGCTCTCCTCCTTCTCCGTTTTCGCTTCTTTAGTCCATTCACG
>CAYNFI010000118.1:0-2599 GCA_964396445.1 uncultured Candidatus Bathyarchaeia archaeon | reverse complement strand
CACCCTCCACCTATCGTCCACCTCAACGATTCGAGGAGTCAAACCCACCAACCCCACGGCTGAACTAACCAAGTCTCCATACATCCCTGAACACCTCAAAGCCGAGTTTCAAAACCCCCCTCGCCTAAACGCTCCTGCGTTTTTCCATAAACCCCCCTTCAAGCCTTAGCTTAAAGCTCTAGAACCTCCCCTATCCCTAAAACCTTAACCTTGAAACCCGCTTCAGCAGCCTTCACCCTAAACCCCTCAGCGTCAACCCTTATCCCTGGGAAGGTTTTATAATTCATGGGAACAGCGAGTTTAGGTTTGATAATCCTCAAAGCCTTAACAGCCTCGTCGACATCCATAGTGGATCCTCCACCGATGGGGACTAGGAGAACGTCGATGTTAGGAAGCTGCCTAACACCGTCGAGAAAAGTGTCCCCCAGATGGGCGATTCTCACACCTTCAAACTCAAGGACGTAGCCCGCGGCTAAAGGGCTTGGTGAAGCAGGTGGGCGATTGTGGCTGGCTGGGATCATCTCAACCCTCAGCCCATCGAAGGTTTTTACCTCCCCTACCCTCATAAACTACGCTCCCCTAATCCTGCAGCTCCTAGGGCAAACGATGGGGCAGTCAACCCGGTCGAGGAAGGAGGAATCCGCGTGGTCGAAGTGCTCATGGGTTACGAGAACGAGGTCAGGCTTACCTACATACCTTGGAGCCAAAGGTTTCTCCATGAAATAGGGGTCGATTAAAACCGTCTTACCGTCACCGATTTCAAAACAGGAATGGCTTAGATAGTGAACCCTCAAAGCATCGACACCGACAACGAAGCATACGTCAAGGAAGCTTAAAAAACCGATTCTTTACCTACGATACGATGGGTCGGGTGGGATTCTCGGCTTCCCCTAAGCTTTCGAACCCACGACCTCCTGGGCCCAAGCCAGGAATCCTGAACCAAGCTGGACGACCGACCCACCTCGAATAGCTCCCCGCGCTTTCTTTTATAGTTTAAGAGCGGGTAACAGCCTTTGGTTTAAGGATGCCTGGTTACGAAAAACTTCCATACCGTCGACAGGTCAAGGATTATATACCCCTTCCCAGCCTAAGGGTTTCACAGATTTCCCTCACGGGATGCTTACCATGAAGTATGGATTCCTCAACCTCTGCTTCGACAAAGACCTACGCACAGTCAATAAGACCCACCGCGACGTCTTTAAATGGGCTTCAGAGAACGGCTTCGACGGCGTTGAAATCTATCTTCCAACCCTATCCGAGCTTTCATGGCTTAAAATCCAGGGGGTGAAGAAGGCTCTAACCGACTACTCCCTAAAGGTCTCACAGGTTTCACACGCCAACCCCTTCCTATCCCGAGATGAAACCTCCCAACGCTATGCTAAACGTTACTACACGTTAGCCGCTGAGATCGCCTCAGTCCTCGAAGCCCCATTTCTCAGAGCAACCTCGGGGATGAAGTTAACAGATGTAGGTGAAGCTTTGAAACACGCTGCGGAAGGTCTGGGAGACATCCTAGACATCGCCGACGACTACGACCTAACCATAACCCTTGAAAACCACCCCGGCATCGAGGAGAAAAGTTCTACCCTAGCAAGCCTATTTCAAACCCTCAAGTCTCCAAGGGTGAAGTTTAATTTTGACACCGTTAACTCCATGGGCGTCCACGAGGACCCAGTCGAGGTCTTGAGGAGGTTCTCAAACCTCCTCGTTCACGTTCACGCATGCGACGCCTACGCAAGGAATGTCCACGAGAAGACCGTTATAGGCATGGGCGATGTGCCTTGGAAAGGGGTCATGGAGCAGCTGAAGGCTTTAAGATACAAGGGCTTCCTCTCCATAGAGTACTTCGGCGATAACCCGCAACATGCCTTAATCGAAAGCATGAACAATCTTAAGCATCTTGAGGTCTAAATTATAACTCCGCTACTGCCATTTATACTGTTTGTTTACGCAGGGCTTCTACACGGTCTTTTCATCCCCGGCTTTTCATGTTGAGCTATCCTATTGTTGATTGCCTCTAACTCTTTCCGCAACTCCTTAACCATGTTTTCAATATGTGCGCGCTTCTTTTTCAAGACATTGAATGTGTCCTCCGGTTTCTCCTTTCTCTCTTCGAGGAAGACTGAGAAAAAATCTGGCATTCTCGGCATTGAAACCGGCTTAACTTCTACATCTAATACATCCTTCATGAACTCTTCGAATAAGTTGACCATGCTATCAGCAATTTGACTCTCTTTAGCAAGGGCTCGCCCTAGAATCATCCTACCCGCCTCAGTGATTCTATACGTCTTCCGTTTTCTCTTCCTCCGATAATCCCATTCCCCCTCTACGTACCCTGACTTTTCTAAATCTTGAAGTATGGGGTAAATGCCGCCAGCGGTTGGTTTCCAAAAACCCATAATTTAACGCTCTCATAGACGTGATATCCCGTCAATTCGCAGCCTCGTTGATAGCAAAAAGTATACCAGGCGTTAATCCGCAGTTCATCCTTCAACCTGTACAGGCTGAAATCCAGAACATAGTTTCAGGTGGAGGCACCTACTTTGCGGGTTTTCCATCTAGTAAGTCCATCGTTACGGTGGCTGATGTATTCCCGTGA
>CAYNFI010000117.1:0-2630 GCA_964396445.1 uncultured Candidatus Bathyarchaeia archaeon | reverse complement strand
AGCCGATGCGTTTTCCCTCGACTATGATGTAAACTATATGTTTCTCGGAGTCAACCCGCTCATCAGGAAGGTTTTAAGCTTATTCACAGAGGATTTACGCTCACTTCATGCATGAAGATTCTCGCTGCTGGGATAACCAGTGTTTGAATACCGCCCGGGATCTGCACCGTAAGCTCCCTATTGACCCACCAGAATTCAACATCCTTACCGTCGATCAGCGAATAGAAGTGGAACACTGCAACACTGTACTCCTCAGTTCCACTCACCAGCATGATGCCAAACCTACCTTGCACCCACTCAATCATAGACCCCCTTTTAAGCGTCCCTGTGAAACCCAGAATCCTATCGAGATTATAAATAGTAGGCGCCTGCATGAAAATGTCCAGGTCAGAAGTCATATTTGCCACGGTTTTGGGTAACGAGTAGATGAAGAGGTTCAAACCATAGGCTATTTTATCATGAGACCAAGACATCCTTAGCCAGCCGTACGCCTTCACAGTCCCATCAACTGAAGGATACAAATACCAGTTTAGCCAAACTATGTAAAGTGGGTCTGTAACCAGAGTTCTACCCATAAAGGCGTAACTACCGACGGCTTGTTCAAAGTAATCCCAAGTGGAATAACCGAATCAACCATGTGAGGATTGAATACCATTGTATATTGGCCCTCGGCTGCAAACCAGAAACTCGCCGCATAGTAAGATTGGTGGGCGGCGACAGGACTTGCTGTTAATGTCAGTAAGAGCAATGGTATAGTGACTAGTAGGCATGTAGACTTTCTTATGTTCACTTGCTCACCTCCTTTTTTCCACTTTCGCGGTTTGGGTATTTAATTTCATCGCGCCTTTCCCCATGCGATCCCGGCGCGAGTAATACCGAACAGAGCCTGGGAAAGGTATCAGATCAAGAAACAAAGACTAAAACAGGCTTATCTGCTCTCTGAATAAATATTATTCACCGCGAGATAGAGAGGACTCATGAAGCCGTCTGCAGAGATCCAGCGATTCAAGGCATAAGACAGGATGAAAACATAATACAAACGTATGCGTAGTACTTGGCTAGGTTTTTAACCTGGAGACGGGAAGCCTGTGCTCCGCTACCTGAAGTACGCCGCAAAGTACGCGCATTCACGGTTCGTCGCACACCGCCCAATCATACTCACCCACATGGTTACATCGCTCTGCAACTGCCGCTGCAAAACCTGCGAGCTCTGGAAGCGGGGCTACAACAGGAACGAGATGACGACTGAGGAGGTTCACAGACTCCTCGAGGAAGCGTGGGCTTTAAACCTCTTCTCCTACGTCCTCTGGGGCGGCGAACCCCTCATGCGCCAGGACCTAGGGGAAATCCTAGGAAAAGCCAAAGCCCTCGGGTTTCACACAACCGTCATCACCAACGGCTTCCTCCTCCCCGATAAAGCTGAAGCCATCGGCGACCTCACAGACCTCCTAATCGTCTCCATAGACCACTCGACACCATACCACGACGAAACAAGGGGAAGAAAAGGCGTGTATGAAAGGGCTTTGAAAGGAATCACCGCGTTTAAAAACCACAGCCACGCGGGAGTTCTCATAAACACCGTTGTAAGCCGGCTGAACCTAGAGGATGTCCGGGGAATGGCCGACCTCGCCTCAAAACTCAGCGTAAACATAACATACGAGCTTATGGATATCTACCCCGGTTACAACGAGGAGTACATGCCATCAGCCGCGGAGCGTAAGGACACCTTCACCGAGGTCATGCAGCTGAAACGCTTAGGCTACCCGATCGTAAACTCCGACGCGTACCTGGAATACCTCGCAGGAGCCGGTGAAGGCTACAGCTGCCTCATGCCCCGCGTATACCTAAGGATCCTAGAGGACGGTGAAGTCCTAGGATGCCCGATCTTCAACGAGAAACTCGGGAACGTGAAGGAGGAAAAGCTTAGAAACATACTCGCCTCCCCAGCGTACCGGAAATTCACCGCCGCAGCTCAGGAGTGCAGCCTCTGCAACGTCTCCTGCGTCGTAGAGACCTCCCTCATCTACTCTGGACGCGCTTCCAGAGCCTTGCTTAAAAGGCTTCTAAGATAGAAACCTAGGCTTTCCAGTAACGCCATTTCTTCCTCCAAGCCTCCCAACCTGTCTTCACATAGCCCTCCCGTTTCCCCAGGTCTCCGTGTACCCACTCCAACAGAACGTAGAAACGGTTCTTCCCAGCGTCTGGGCTTAGGTTTGAAACCCCCAGAGCCCTTAAAGCCCCTACGTAGGCGCCTTCAACCAAGCGCTGGGTTTCCCCAACGATCTTCACCCTCACAACCTTAAAGCCCTCAGCGGCTAAACGCTGCGCAATCGCATCGTTAACGAAACCCGTGCATACGTGGAATTCACATTCAGAGCCTACGCGGAGTTCCATGACAGCCTCATCCGCGAGCTCGCAGCTCCTAGCCAGATACGCCTTCCCCAGCCAAGCTTCACCTTGGAAATAGCTGACCGGAACCTCCTTCAACACATACCTGTGCATGGTTAAGTCGTGGAAGCAGAAGAAGACCCCTGCTACCAGGTCTCCCCAACCGGCTTAACGGGTGAAGGAGTTACACCCTCCACCTATCGTCCACCTCAACGATTCGAGGAGTCAAACCCACCAACCCC
>CAYNFI010000116.1:0-2666 GCA_964396445.1 uncultured Candidatus Bathyarchaeia archaeon | reverse complement strand
CATTCGGGGAAAGGTTTCAGCTCTTCCAAGAGGTCGAAAGGGTTCTCCATAACTCCGATCCTCGGATACAGTTGAGGAAGCGGAGGTTAGGCACACTCATCAGCCCTATACCACTAAGGCGAGAGGAGATTGAAAGGCACCCACCGATCCTACTCGACATCCTCACCGATGGGATAATCCTCTACGACAAGGACGGCTTCATCAGAAACAATCTCAACGAGCTTGAAAAAAGGCTTAAAACACTCAAGGCAAGGAAGGTTCAACTGCTAGGTGGCAAGTGGTACTGGGACTTAAAACCAGATTATAAACTCGGTGAGGTCGTTGAGGTTTGAAGAGTAAAGACATGGCCCTAGACTACATAAAGCGGGCTACCAGAACCCTAGACGAGTCCAGAGCTGCCTTCAACGCCGCGGACTACCCACTCACTATTAGAAGAGCATAAGAGGCTGTAGAACTGTCTTTAAAAGCCGCACTGAGGTACCTCGCGGTAGAATACCCAAGGGAACACGACGTTAAAGACGTCCTCTTAGAAGTGGCAGAATCACGAGAGCTCCCCGATTGGTTCATGACGGAAATGGAGTTTATGGCAGCAATTTCAAGCGATCTAGCTAAGAAGCGGGGTCCAGCCTTCTACGGAGATGAGCAGGCTTTAAAACCGCCCTCCTCACTCTTCACCAAAACCGACGCCTTAAACGCCCTAAGGGATGCAGAGAGAGTCTACGAGAACTGTAAGAGGCTGATCAACTTATAAGCATCATCCTATGAGCAGCAAGTAGCGGTTGACGATAAAAATATTTCCTCGCCTCACATTACTGCCATACACGCTTATCAATGGTCTCCACGGCTTCCATTCTGTATTTAAAAACAACCATGACCTGAGCGGCTTACAGAACCTGAATCCCTAACGGATAAACTTATTCTCTAAACCTACCCCATCACATACTATGGTTGCTCGCTTTCCTAAGCCGTCTTCAACCTTGAAACCTGCGCCTACGATGCGTTTACTCACTTCGATGCAGGTTAATGTGTGGAGGCTAAGCTCCGTCACGGCTAGCGTCGAGGTGCCCTTAGCGAGGACGATCCATGGTATTAACTGGTCTGCAAGATGTTTATCTACAGGTAAGCGGGTTTCCAATTGCCTCACTAAACCTAAAGCCGCCTCTTCACCGACCTTTTCCGCGGGTTTCCCAAGCTCCCCTAAGGCATCCCAGCCTAACACCCATCCGCTTGAAAGCCTTGCGAAGAGTATAATCCCGCATCCGGGACTTAGAGCGCATCCCGCGTCCCCGGGACTTAGGTTCTCAAGTTCAATCTCAACCCTCGGGTAACCCCCCTCGTTGAGGATGCGCTCTGCGCTTCCAGCCATCCTTTTCACAATGTGGGACGGTAACCGGGCGCTGTAGGCAAAACCGTAAACCTCCTGAACCTCGCCGAATGCAGTTAGGTTGATGGGCTTCAACGCTTTCACCGGGTCCACCCATGTCTTAACGATGCCTCCGCCCTTTGGGTAGAAACCCCTTCTGACAAGGTTTACATCATAACCTAAGCCCATAGAGTTTAGGGCTGGTTTGAGCGCGTGTTTTATGTAATCGATGGGTGGAGCCATTGGGTTGTTCGTTCCGCCTACCAGTTCCACGTTTACCCTTCCAAGGCTGTAAGCCATTAAGGGCAGTAGGCTCTGGATGACTAAGCTCGTACTTCCCGCCGTGCCTATGTCAAAACGGAATCTGCCCATGTGGGGAATCCCTGGGGTGAACGTGACCTCCCTTGAACCTACCTCAAGTCCCTCAACCTCCGCTGAGGCAAGTTCTGCCACAGCCTTCACAGCTGTTAGATGCTGTGGTCTAAGCCCCGGGGGACTACGCTTCGCCCTTACGTTCACCACGTGCACAGGCTTACCAGTCACAGCTGAGAGGGCTACGGCTACTCTTACAACCTGTCCGCCGCCCTCCAGCATATCCCCTGGAACCTCGATCATCCTGTTTCTTCTCCGCGGAGGAGGAAAGCCCTTACATCGTACCGCCCAGGGCGTTCAACTGGGAGCTGACCGGACTCAACCATCAAGTCGAGTGGGGATAGGCGTGTGTGAACGAGGCGTGGAGAAGGGTCTTGCGGGGAGCCGCTTGGTTGAAGCCTTACATACTCATGCATACGCGCGGATTCGTAGATGGCCATGATGATCTCAACCGCTGCCCTCCCATTCCGTGCCTGACCCCGATGCTCCAAGCGTCCCTCAACCCAATCGATGAGTTCACGCGCCTGCGCTGTGAAGGGGTCTTCACCCTTAACTTCACGGGTTATCCAATCCCCGGTCTTTGGGCTTAGAAGCCGAACCTGCGTTTCATCAACCTCCAAGACGCCGTCGGAGCCGAGGAAGACCCCACCTAGTCTCGGGCTTGTAGGCCAGAGGATTTCCTGTAGCATCAGCCCTAAGACACCGTTATCAAACTGGATCACGGCTTCGGCGCATTCCTCAATACGGATGCCACGCTCGTAACGGTCAGTTTTACGCTGGATATTACCTATAACCCCTACGGCTTTAGGGTCTCCCAGTAGGTAGCGCATGAAATCAAGGTAGTGAGACGCATCGTTGAGAAGCCCCTGGTTACCCGAAGTGCAGAACACGAGTTTAACGGAGCCTATGGCTCCCTCGGAGAGAAGCCTCT
>CAYNFI010000115.1:0-2724 GCA_964396445.1 uncultured Candidatus Bathyarchaeia archaeon | reverse complement strand
ATCGTCACGTTTCCTACGGTGACGTTTAGCTTGGCACGGCCCATCGAGGATTTCTCAACTGTGGCGTTGAAGGTCACCTGAGCGGATGTGTTTAAAGATTGGTCGGTGATGTTGAAGGCTGTGCCAGAGGCTGTAATATTAAGTGTCCAGGTTACATTAACGGGTACGTTATGACCCTTAGCTTTACCCTGCGGCGCTGAATTGGAAGCTCCTTGACTTCCCTGTCCCTGTCCCTGCCCTTGTCCCTGTCCATTCCCTTTACCATTACCTTTTCCGTCATCACCATCCGGGGGTTTGGCGATGACGGGGGTTGCCACGGATAAAGCCAACGTTGATAGGCATAGGAGAGCTAAAGCGATGGTTAGGGTCTTCCTCTTATGCTGGAGAAACTGTTTCATTGTCGCATCCCCTCTGAACCGAGAGATATGGCTTCCCTCCCTATAATGCAATGCTTTTGAACAAATCGTTCAAATTCTTGTACGCATTGGGCAATCGAGTCAACGATGTTCCTAGTCCGTACTCTCTCCTCGTTCCCTTCTTTAAAGCCTCCGTCTTATACTTGGTTTAAGACTTTTTATCGCCGTTTACGCGATGGATCAGTATGGCTGAGGTGCCCCGTTAAGCTTTTAAAGGTTTCACCTGACGTATCCTTGAGCGTAGTGGTAAGTGATAAATACTACGTGCTGCCGCAAAC
This sequence comes from uncultured Candidatus Bathyarchaeia archaeon, assembly GCA_964396445.1. Taxonomy (GTDB): domain Archaea; phylum Thermoproteota; class CALKCG01; order B24; family JAWCPE01; genus CAYNFI01. The sequence goes on along the minus strand of CAYNFI010000115.1, from coordinate 2,030 downwards.
AATAGCGGGTGGGGAACGGGAGAACGCCTGTTCCCCGTGTACCCGGTAATAGATAGGAAATGGGTCTCTAGGAGTGCTGTGTGGAAGTTATGTAGGGGAGTTGGTTGGGTTTCTCGCCGAGGCGACGCTTAATTTTGTGATGGAATTGGTACTTTGGCTAGGATACTTCGGCATCCTCCTCGTGATGGTTGTTGAGTCCATCATCGTGCCGCTTCCCTCAGAGGCCGTTCTCCCCTTCGCAGGGTTCCTCGTCTATCAGGGAAAACTCGATTTCCTCCTCACCCTTTTCGCAGCGACTCTAGGAGCCACGGTGAGCGCTGTAGCGGCTTACTACATAGGCTTACTCGGAGGCGTGCCATTGATGAGGCGGGTGGGGAGGTACATGTTCATATCCGACCGTGAACTCGACAGGAATGAGAGATTCTTCAAGCAGCACGGGGAAGGGGCGGTGTTCTTCGGAAGGATGATCCCTGGTATTAGAAGCGTGATCTCCATCCCCGCAGGTATGGGTAAGATGCGGTTGACGAGGTTCACCCTCTTCACGTTCTTCGGCTCCATGACCTGGTGCTTCGCATTGATCTACGCAGGGTTCGCGTTGGGCCCCCATTGGACCGCGATCATCGACTTCATCGGCCAGTTCGAGCTCCTCATCATCGCTTTCCTAGCAGTCCTCCTCACCCTCTACATCGCCGACCGTAGGGGCTGGGTTAGGTTACGGCGCCTTAAGGTAATCCATCAAGGGGACTCGGGCAATTTTAAAGCTTTATCCCCTACAGCTTCCTCCTCTATGTCTTTGAGAACCTACGCGTCTAAGTCGGTGCGGTATTTAAGTCTGGTTGGGTAAAGGTAGGTTAACGTAGGTAATTCTGTTGAACCAAGGAATGTCCCATTTGCTTTTAGCTTCACAGTTGGAGGTTTAAAGTTAAGAGACCTTTACAAGATGACAAGGTAGACGCCTACGAAGATCAGCGCGGTGCCTATGATAAAGGCAGATGTTACCTTCTCCTTGAGAAACAAGGCGCTTAAAACAGCTGCGATGAACGGGTATAGGTTCGATATGGGGAGCACGACCATCACCTGGATGAGTTGTAGGGCGTTGTAGTAGGAGAAGTTAGCCCCGGCGCTGGCTAACCCCGCTGAGGCGAGGAAAACCATAGGGCGTCTACTGATTCCTGTGAGCCGCTTTAAACCTCCGCCTAGTATGAAGAGGGGGAAGTACGCGGCGGCGCCGAACAGCATGGCTATGAGCACGGCTATAAGGGGTTCATCTAACCCAACCATCCCCTGCTTGACGAAGATGGGGTTAAGCCCGAAGAACAGAGCAGCTGCTAAGGCTAAGGCTTCGCCTTTAAACCTAGTTGCCCAAGTGGAACGCACGGTGGGGTTTCTCTGTAGCTCCTTACCCGCGTTGGTTTTAGGTAATCCACCCCCGCTTACCATGTAAATACCTAGTATCGTGAGCGTAGTTCCGACCGCCAGCCAAGCGGTCATTTCCTCGTTTAGGAGTATGTAGGCGAAGAGGGCTGCGAACAAGGGGCGGATACTGGATATGGCTGTTGTCTTCGAGGCACCTGATATGGTGATGGCTTGGAAGTACACGAGGATGCCTAAGGCGAAGTTTAAGACACCTGCGATCCCGAGGTTTAAGATATTCAGCCAGCCTAGCTGAGCCTTGAACCCTGTGAGTGTAACGTAGGTAAGCGTCGTAGCGGCGCCTATGCATAGGCTGAGGAAACCGGCTTCCAAAGCCTTAACTGTTTCCATACCCTTCTTAGCCAGCGCCGCCTGTAAACCCCAGAACAACGCTGCGGTAAACGACAGGGTTACACCCGACGCCGTATCCATACCGGTTCTTTACAGTAATGCATCCAGGCGCATTTAAAGCCCTTAGACTGAGTTCGATGAAACCTATTTTTGTAGAACGGTTCCTAGATAGGTAAGCGTTTTATAAGTGATAGCGTAGAGCATAGGGGTTTGGTGGTGTAAGCGTTGGATCGATGTAGGTTGAAGGATGAGGTCCGTGAAGCGCT
>CAYNFI010000114.1:0-2849 GCA_964396445.1 uncultured Candidatus Bathyarchaeia archaeon | reverse complement strand
GCGGCGTATAAGCTTACCGTAGCCAATGGTTTAAAGGTTCGGCTGGTTTGAGAGGATAATTTCAGGTCTAAGGGCTGACGTGAAACTTGGAAAACAATAAGCCAAATCGATACAACGATCCAGATACCAGTTCCAGAAAGTAGCTGCATGAAGAACAACAAGGCTAACTCCCAGCATATGAGTACTGTTAGACCTCCGAGGAAAAGTAGATTCGATGTGACTATGTTCATTAATATCATCGCAAACGCGTAAAGTAGAGGTGGGATGAGGCTGGAAGCCCACCGTTCAGCCTTAGCGAAAAACTCCTTAAACCTTACTTCATCAAGTTTCAAAACGGGGCGAGCCCATTCTGGAAGCTCCTTTATAAAGGAGCGGAAGCCGCTGGCGCTGCCGAAGATGATCAAGCCAGTTCCAAAAAACGCTAAATGCAGCTGCCAATGGTATAAATACGCCTCAGGTATGCCGCTGAGTGTATAAACCAGTAAGCTCGTAAGCCAAAAGACTGAGAGGAAAGAAAGCCTTTTAACGAACCACCAGAAACGACCCTTCCTCTTAACCGGAAATACCCTTTCCCAATAGTCTATTACAACCTCGACCCACATTCTCTCCCTGGACAATTACAGGACACCAAGGCTAGCGCAATCATACCCGTTTTCCAATCGGCTCACATATAAGCCTACTGACATATAACTGGTTACCTAAGGGTCTGGTTATTCACCTACAATGAAACCGTCAACGAGTCTAACCGAATCCAGCAGCTCCCTTAAGGCTCCGCGGCGAGGCACAGCATCCCCGCTTCACCTAACCCTGCGGTAAAATCTGTTACACGGTGTACCCTGTGTCTATGCGAATGGCGCCCGTGGTCGTTCTAAGGGTTAAGTCGAAGTTGCCGTCGTCAGGGTAGTTGGTTGACTGTAGAAGATTCTTTAAACCCGAGAAGCCCACTCGATTATCGATGTTTATCGACCCCGTGACGAAGCTGGACTCAATCCTTGCTCCTACGTCACCTCGAATCCTCAACGTTAGGTCAACGCTCCCTGTGGTAGTCTCAGCGTTCACCGTCACATTCCGCCGAAGCCCCTCGTCCTGCGTAATATGGGCATCCACTCCGCCCGTGGTCGTTCTCAAATTGACTAAGACGCTCTTGGTAACGACTAGATTGTCCCAGTAGAGTGCAACGCCTCCTGTTACCGCCTTAAGGGAAACGTCACCGGCGACAACTACCCCCTCCAATAGACTGGCTTCAACTCTCCCCGTTGTTGCCTCAAGGCTTAAAGCGTTGAGAACCACCCCTTCCCGGGTGCTCAACAGGGTCTCACCTGTAGTAGTCTTCACCTCTAGGCTTGTCCTCAAGGTGCGGTGGATGAGAAGGCGGTAAGAGGCGTTCATCCGGCTTAAACCCCCCCACATACGGGAAGGCCGCGTGTCAATTTCAGAGGTAACGGTGAGAACGTTACCTGCGTAGCTGTAGTCGAAGGAGAGGGCATACAGCTTAGATGTGATGAGGTTTCCATACCCGGTCACTGATACTTGAAGGCTGACCAGTTTACCGCTGAGGTCTTCGAAGCCTACTTGAACGCGTCCCACATCCGCGGTGAACCTGAGATTCAACACATCCACATTTACCCGGTATGGGACATCACGGGTTTCACTGACATCCATGAACCGTATAGGTGCCACGGCAAAGGCTAGGCTAACCACTGCCGCCGCGATGATGAAGATGATAAAGAGGGCTAGGGAGGTCGAAAGCCTTCTTTCAACACGTCTCGGCTCAGGTTGGGCTACGCGTGCACCCACCGCGTTTCCACACACAGGACAGAAATTGGCGCCTTCATTCAGTTTAGCCCCGCATTTATTACAGTAAGGCATTTTTTCACCCTTAAACCTCGACGAGGCGGGATAACCGCAGCCCAATATAAAAACGTTTTAAAGCCGATGGGGGAAAGGCATCCAAGGTGATGAACGCCTAGGAATGCTTTGGGGCAGAAATCAACCGGGTTTGTCTGTTTAAGACGATCTGTAAACCGATTTCCGTGATTATATGCTCCAACATCGTTCGAAGAGCCTGTCCTTCCCTATAGTCGCAGGGATACGGTCCAACGGTCAACCGCTTCCCCCTTGCAAGTTGATACCCCCTCTTCACCGCCTCCTTTTTGAACACCCCGATCCCGTGTCCACCGTTTCTAGTAATCAGGGAGAAACATGGGATGTCGCTTGGGCCGTCGCCGACGTAGACCATGTTTCGGAAAGGGACTCTTCTCCGGCTTTCGCTGATGGCGTTGTTCACCTCGTAAGGCCTCATTCTAAGCGTGGAACCCCGGATTCCCTTATTAACCGCGAACACAAACTTCGTCTTCTCCGTGAAGGTCACTATGGATTTTGGTGAACGTAGTACACAGGTTTTCGGGTCCACATCAAAGGTGCATGCAAAGATATCCTTCATAAACCCCGCGATCCTGCTTCCCCTAATCACCTCCTCGAACCCTGAGGAGACCACATAGAATTCGAGCGTAACCCCTGCCTCTTGGAACTCCTCTCTTACACCGACCAGCCTATTGAGTTCAGCGAACATCTGCGGGATACCGGGGTAAAAATCAACCTCTGCCCCGATTTGCCTCAGACCCTCGTTTGTAAGACCGGGTATTTCTCCGCTTTCCACCATATGTATGATCTTACTCATGTATGCAAGGGGTGGATCCCACCCGTTTCCCACCATTTTCTCAACGCTTTCCCAGAATCTAAGCACGTCTACGCCGTACTTCTTTAGGACAAAGGTGGTAGTATCCTCACAGAGCGTGTCGTCACAGTCAAAAAGAACCGCTATAACGTTCTGTTCCACCATACATCCA
>CAYNFI010000113.1:0-2984 GCA_964396445.1 uncultured Candidatus Bathyarchaeia archaeon | reverse complement strand
AAAAGGGGTCAGGAAGAACCTAAAAATGGGCCGGGAGGGATTTGAACCCTACCCACTGTGGAGATATCTCCCACGATCCTCAGTGTTACCCCCGCGAATTCCCTCTTTTTTGTTTATTCCACCTTCATATTGGTCTATATCTCCATCCTATTCGGCTGTCAATACTGTCAAAGCTTTGACACCTTAGAATGCTATATACATACACGATATTTCAAAATGTTTACTCATTGGAACTACTACATATGCTGTTCTGTTCTGTGTGCTCTTACACACTACACATTTATAAACAAAAAAGAGATAATATGAGGATTAATAGATAAATGAGGGGGTGATATTTTGGTTAGGATTGAAAAGTCGGCTGAAATTAAGGCTCCGCCTGAGAAGGTCTGGGAAATGCTTGCTTTAGACAGGTGGACGGAATGGATGGATGTGGCTGAAGTGGAGAGCGCGAAGTACACTTCCGAGGTGCGTGCTCCCGAGGACAAATATAAAGTGGGGGCATCAGCTCACATGGTTGAGAAGCGATGGGAATATGAGCTGAATGTCATGGAAAGTCTCGAAAATGAGAAGCTTACGGTTCGTTCGAAAGGAAAATATACATACACTATGACATATCTGTTGAAACCCATTGAGGAGGGAACTAAACTCATGTTTTCGGGTGACTTTGTAATGCCAGGGGGGATTCTTGGCAAGGCTCTTTATAAATTGTTGAGCGGAGCAGCCGAAAAGCAGGTCGAGAGGGCGTTAGAGAAGTTGAAAAGCATTGCGGAGAAATAGATACTAAAATGGTTTCTTTATGAACCTTCCATTAATGAGGTTTCGATAAACAGTTTTGTTTCCGTGATGTTCGACCCTGAACTTAGCTTTTACAGATAGTCATGACTATACCCTCTTTTTCCAGATTCTTGAGTCTTGATGATGCAGTTATTAGGTTTATCTCTCTTAATGCTACGTAGCTTAGTATCCAAAAGTGGGCCGGGAGGGATTTGAACCCTCGACCTTCCGCGCCTCCTGAAAACTCTTTGTCAGGCGGATCTTAGGCTTACGGTATCCTAGCCGCTGGACGACCGGCCCACATACGGTATGATTTCACTTCGCCTCTAATTCTGACACGAACTTTTAAGCTTTAACGGGTTTCCTAAAGCCGTTCGATAACTAGTCAACCCATGAATACCGTGTCCCAGTCTGGGCTTTCTCCACCCTACCGTCCCGGATGAGTTTCTCAATTACCCTGATAACCGTGATCACGGGAATTTTCGGTACATTGTGAGTGACCTCGTTGACGCTCATAGGATGCTCCGCGTACTGGAGTGTCTCCGATACTTTGCCGAGGCAGTTCTCCACCGCTTCAACGCTTGCCTCTAGGAGCGTTTTAGCTTCATCGCCGTTCATAACCTCTTCCTCAGCCGGGGGGTAACGGTGAGCCGCCAGCAAGAGGTTGACCTTCATCCCTCCTAAATGTTCCAGAGACCTTAGGTAATCGTCTAAATCCCCGTATATGAGTGGGGCTTCACCTTGAATAGAGTCGCCTGTGAAGAGGATGTTTTCCCCGCGTTGGTAGAGGCAGATGGCGCCTGGGGAATGCCCAGGTGTATGGACGACCTCGACCTCTAAGCCGGCGAGGTTAAGCCTGTCACCGTTTCTAAGGAGGATATCCGCTCTAGGAAGGTCAGCGGCTTTTTCCTCGACAGGGGGGAAGGCTTCAGGATACGCGGTGTGGAGCTGCCTTAGAAGCACGGCGTCCTTTTCAACCTCGATCAAGGGGGCGTCGAGTTCATGCACAGCCACTTTAACATCGGAAACCCTCTTGACGACGGGTATCCCCATGTAGTGGTCGCCGTGACCGTGGGTGAGCACGGCCATGGAGATATCCTTCGGGTCGCCGCCGAGCGTTTCTAGGTAGGGAAAAACCGTTTTCTCCATGGTTACGGGGAACCCGGTATCGATTAGGCAGGGTTTGCAGCCGTGGAGGAGGTATACGCTGGTGGAACGGTCTTTAACGAAGTGGATACGCCCATAAACCTTCATAGGGCGCACATCCAAGCCTTTAAGAGGCTTCCTTTCCACCTTTTAGGGCTTTAACGAACACTGAGGCCGTTGAAACCTTGGCTATAGGACTCGGTACGGAGTCGGTTCCCACAACCTCCGCGACGCCTGCTTCTTGAAGAAGCTTTAAAGCGTTTTCCCTTAGAAGCGCGTGGGTTACCCCGATGAAAACCCTGTTAGCGCCCTCTTTCCTCAAAAGCTGCGCAGCGTTGGCAGCCGTATGCCCTGTGCTGATGATGTCGTCGATGATGACCACGTCCCTGCCTTTCACATGCATCGTCTTCCCCACCGTCGTGATCTTGCCCGTGTAACGGTCCCTCTGCTTCTCGAAGTAGTTGTAGTCAGCGTTGATGGCGGAAGCCGCCACCCGCGCCCTCTCCATGGCATCCACCTCATCGTCAGGCGCGATGACCATGGGGTTCTTAAGGGATTTACCGGCGAAGTACCTGGCGAGTTCCCCTGCGGCCGTGAAGTTGACGGCGGGTATACGGTACATTCTTAAAACGTTCTGGTTGTGAACGTCGACGGTGTACAGCGTCTTCACACCGGCGCTTTGAAGAAGCTCGGCGACGAGCATGGCGCTTAAGGCTTCGCCGCTTAGGTAACGCTCATCCTGACGGCTGTAGGCTAGGTAGGGCACGTACGCGGAGACCTCTTTCGCGGCTAGGTCTTTAGCCGTATGAGCTATAATTAAAAGCTCCACGAGGTGAGTGTCCTGCGGCGGATAAAGGCTTTGAACCAGTAAAAGCTCTTCCCCGGCCACTTCCTCCTCAAACCTGAAGTAGAACTCCCCATCTGGGAAGCGTTTAAAACCGGTTTTAACGGGGGGAACACCTAGCTCCACGCTTATCCGCATCGCGAGGTCCGTTGAACTTGGTCCGCCGACAACCTTCAACATGGGTTCACATAGATGTATAGGTAGTAAATAAGCTTAAGGA
>CAYNFI010000112.1:1948-3007 GCA_964396445.1 uncultured Candidatus Bathyarchaeia archaeon | reverse complement strand
AGGAACTGGGCGAGTAGGGCTTCCAGCTGGATTAACTCGTTTCCCCCCTCGGATATGCGGAACTCGAATTCCCCAACCTTCTCGATGAGCTGAACCTTATCTTCTTCCCGAAGTCCCAGCGTGAAGATCTGCTTGTGAACCTCGCGGATGACGTCTTCCCCTGAAAGCCCCTGCCTGAGAAGCATGTCCTGAAGCCTCTCCCTGGCTTCGCTGAACTGTCCCTTAAGGGTGAGTTCAAGCATCTGCCTCACATCGTCGGGTTTAGCCATTGAGGCTACCTCGTAAACCGTGCGCGCTGTAACCTTCCCCCCTAGGGCTGAGGAGGCTTGGAGGAGGTTCGCTGCCCGCCGTAGGTCGCCTTCAGAGATGTAAATGATGGCTTCCGCAGCCTCCTCCGCGACCTCTAAGCCCTCCCCCTTAACGATCCTCGCGATGAAAGCCCCGATGTCTTCCTTCATAAGGGGCTTAAACCTGAAGACGGCGCATCGGCTTTGGATAGGCTCTATGATACGGGAGCTGTAGTTGACGCAGAGGACGAAGCGGGCTGTGCGGGTGAAGCTCTCCATCGTCCTCCTTAACGCCTGCTGCGCCTCCGATGTTAGGGCATCCGCTTCATCGAGGATGATGAGTTTGAAGGGTACATCGCCTATAGACATCGTCCGGGCGAAGTCCTTAACCTTACGCCTTACAACGTCGATGCCCCGCTCATCACTCGCATTCGTTTCAAGCGTATTCTGCCTCCAAGAGCCGCTGAACAGCTCCTCAGCCACGCATAGGGCAATCGTGGTCTTACCTGAGCCCGGTGGACCCGCGTAGAGCATATGCGGCACGTTCTTGTCCTTCACGAAGGTCTTCACCCGTTCAACGATATGCTTTTGATTGATCACATCGTCCAGTCTATGAGGCCTATACTTCTCAGCCCATATCTCATGGCCGCTCATCTAGGCACCGCCACCGCATCAGCGCAACTATTTGATTTAAAATGGTTCGGCTTCTTATAAAAAAGAGACGGCGCTGTTCTCCATTTGAAAGGGTATCCTGACAGAGGCAGAGGCAGAG
>CAYNFI010000112.1:0-1848 GCA_964396445.1 uncultured Candidatus Bathyarchaeia archaeon | reverse complement strand
TCTCAGCGTTAAAATAGCGGCGGGTCTTATGGTTTATGCTTGGTATGGTTCCCTCAGGGAGACGGCGTTCTTGAAGAGCTTTACTAAGCCCTCGTCGTCTATTCCTTCCCTCATCGGCGCGAGGATGTCTACGAGGTTATCGTTTCGCATGAGGCAGGGCTTGATCTTCCCATCACATGTAATCCTCAGCCTCGTGCAGTGCGCGCAGAAGTCGCAGTTGTCTGAGAACCTTACAACCTCCACTTCTACGCCTCCCTTTAAGGTATACCGCGGCCTGAGATGGAGGTCTTTTCTAACGTTTACGTTGACGGCTTGAGCCTTCAGCCACGCCTCAACAGCGTCGAGGCTGAGGTGATGCCTCTCGTAGAATTCTGGGTCAACCACGTCCTTCACGGAGTGGAGTTCTATAAGCTGGAGGGCTGTACCCTGCTGCGTGCAGAATTCAACCATATCTGGAACCGCTTGAGCGTTGAAACCCTTGAGCATCACCATGTTCAGCTTCACAGGGTTTAAGCCGACTCTAACCGCTTCCTTCACGCCTTCTAAAACCGGCGTTAAATCACCGCCCCCGCTGACCCGTTTATAGGTTTCGGGAAACGGTGTGGCGAGGTTTACGTTAACCCTTCTAAGCCCCGCCTTAACCAAGGCTTCTGCTTTACCGGCGAGGAGAACCCCGTTGGTGACCATGGATACCTCCTCAACCGCGGGGATGTCAGCCGCAGCTGTTATGATGTCCACGATGTCTCCCCTTAGGAGAGGCTCGCCGCCCGTAACCTTCACCTTAGTCATCCCAAGCCGGGCTCCCAACCTGACGATGCGCGTGACCTCTTCCACCGTCATCTCCGAGCTTGGGGTTCCCACGCCTTCTCTGTCACAGTATACGCAGTTGAGGTTGCATCTGTCGGTGACGGATACCCGCAGCCTCGTCAAGGCTCTTCCAAAGGGGTCTATGAGCACAGGCTTCACGGGGGAGCATGAGGAAGCTGTGGGATATAAGTTATTCGAGGGTCTGGGTTGACAGCGTTTCCAATAAACGTACAGCTTCCCTCATCCGTGTTTTCCCAGGAAAGGTGTAGGGTTTATGGATGAAGTTTAAAGCTGGTAAGCGGGATTATATTATATCGTGTGGCGGCGTGCTTGGCTGCGCAACCGGAGACCTTTGAGCCCCAGTCCTACCTGAGAAGCATCCGGAACGTTAGGCCAGGTCTTAGGGCTAGGAGTAAGATCATCACTGTTTTGAAAGGGGGAAGCCTTAAAGCCGGTGACGTCGCCTCGATAACCCGTTTAGGTTACAGGTCTGTAACCGCGCATCTGAGGGCTATGGAAGGGGAGAGAGTTGTTACGCGCAGTGGGAAACGTCCCTTCGCATGGACCCTTACGGAGTATGGGCAGCAGAGCGTCTTAAGGTTTGCCTAGAATGGTTTAGATGCTTAGAGGTTAGGTGCCCGGTTATCGGGCGGTGGGGAGAGATTGCACCTCCCTTAGCCACGCGCGTCCCCGAGGGGACGTTTGAGGCGTCTTGCAAGCGGGATTAGCTAACCCGAAGGCCAGCCTGTCGCCCAACCTTGCGGATGGGCAGCACCCCGCTCAATCTATCTACTTAACCCTTTCCCACTTCGCGAGTTGACCTCCACCCCTCGCGTGAAGAACCTTCTCCCAAGGAGAGTTCTTCCCGGCAGAACCCTCCCCCCGGGAAGGGGTCGGGTTCAACCCTTGAAGGGTATCAGTCGCCTTTTGAAGCGGTAGAGGGTCTTTCGACTTTAGACCACGCCGCCTCTTAACCAGGCAAGCAGTAAAAACCTTTCTCCGCATTTAAAACTAATCACATAAAAAAATAAACTTATACTC
>CAYNFI010000111.1:0-3089 GCA_964396445.1 uncultured Candidatus Bathyarchaeia archaeon | reverse complement strand
CGCTAACAACTTCAACATCCTCGCCGGAACCCCTGAAACCTACCGTGAGAAAATGGAGAACCTTGAAAAATACTGTAGGCAAATAGGACGCGACCCTAAGGAGATAAGGAGGAGCTGGCACGGCTTCGCCACGGTAACCGAGGACCCTAAAACCGTGGAGGACACGGTTAAAAACCTGAAAGCCATGGCGGACGCCGGCGTACAAGACTTCATCCTCGGCGTAGACGTAAAGGCTTTAAAACCCTTCGCGGAACACGTGTTCCCCGCCTTCAAATAAGAAGCGAAGCATCCCCGTTAAAACCATAAAAGCGAGACGGGTTTAAGGCTGGGCTATAACACCCCCTAAACCACGGCGATGAGGTGACCCATAAACGTGGTTAAGCTCCTCGGCGTCCTCGAAGTTGCGGACTACCTCGTAGGACTCCTTATCATAGCCCTCGCCATAATAGTTGCCAAGATAGTCCTTTACATCACGAAGCGTTACCTGAAGCCTTGGGCTGAAAGAAGCCACACAACCCTCGACAACGAGTTGATAAAGGCTACGCAGCTGCCTGCCTACCTCGCCTTACTCTTCGCGGGAATATTCATAGCCATGCCCTACTTCTCCACATACCTCCCAGCCGACGTCTACCAGCTCACGCACGAGCACATCGACATCTTAATCATAGCCCTCGCAGGGTTCATCGTTTACAGAGCCTTCCACGTCGTCACAACTTGGTACGGCCGCGTCGTCGCCAAGAGAACTGAAACCAAGATCGATGATGTGATCATGCCGATCATCAACAAAGTTGGAAAAATGCTCATCGTCCTCCTCGTCATCCTCATCATCCTCAACATGTTCAAGATCGATGTTACAGCGCCCTTAGCAGGGGTAGGAATCGCAAGCTTAGCCGTCGCCCTCGCAGCTCAGGACACCATCTCAAACTACCTCGCAGGCTTCTTCATCATGGTCGACCGACCCTTCCGCGAAGGAGACACCATACAGCTACCCTCCGGGGAAATATGCGAAGTCGTACAGATCGGGATTCGGAGAACCAAGCTCTACGACACGAACGCGCATAACTACATCATCGTCCCAAACCTAGACCTCTCACGGTGGAAAATAACCAACTACGAGCTCCCGGACAGCCAGATGAGGCTCACCATACCCATATCCGTACCCTTGGAACAGGAAACAGAATCCTTGAAAGCCCTCTTAAAACAGCTCGCGGCGGAGGCACGCCACGCAAACCCTGAACGCCCACCCGAAGTCTACCTAACAGGGCTAACGGCTAACGCTCAAAGACTGGAACTCATCATCCACACCGACTACAAGGACCGGGTCCGACTGCTAGACGAGGTTAACACGAGGATAAAGAAGGAGTTCGCAGCTCGAGGAATCAAACTCATATAAACAACTAACCAACCACCCCAGTACAACTTCTTCAATAACTAGTCTTCGACCTGAACTTGATCAAACTGGTTAACGTATGGGAATTCTATTATGCCCTTAAACCTATTGTTTAACAACCCAGTAGGCGTTGAGAAAATCAGTCCAACCCTTCCAAGCGAAACGCATCGCCTCATATGCCTCCTCATTCCTCTGATAAGTTTCACGGCTTGTGGGGAAGTATATTCCCATGCCATAGCATCCAGCACGTTCCATGGAATGTAGGTTCCGGTGATAAAGGATGGCTTCAGATAGACTCCTAAGAAGTGTTTCACTCAACGCCACAACCGAAGCTACCGCATATAGATCTATATTCTTGACGAGTGCCGCATCCAAGCTTTCATCATGAATCGTTTTCACGAATGTTGGCAGGTCGATCAGCCTATCCCAGCCGTTCTCAGACCACGGTAGATTCGCGTGACCACGTGCATCTGAAACGATCCCCGCGTAGCTATCCATGTCCATCATGATGGCGTCCGTCATGCTTCTTAGGTCCGCAACCACCCTACCCACCTTACTGACTTGGACCACGGAGAGTGTAACCGCCTGCGAATACGGCTTACCCTCGGAAGCGTAGTAGTCAATATACTCATCCACAAACATGTTGGCAAGGTCCAGTGAAGCCGTACCCGGTTGGGCTACGAGCCTCGCCAAGATTGTATCGTAGGGGAAGCCATCCATCGGGTCGTAACCCTCATTAGCCACGTAATAATCAATATCTAACCCCGATGCGTAGTACTCGTAAACAACCTCCACCGTCCCTAGGACGCAGGCACCGTATATCAACACATCGACCTCAAAGCCCTTCAAAGCGGCGGCTACCTCCTGATGCGTTAGAATGTCGAAGCCTTCAGCTGGCACATGCTCATCATACATGCAGCCCCTGAAATCGTCGCCGTGATCCCAGCATAGCAACGCGAAGCTACTGGCGGGAAAACGCTTCAAAGCGTAAGCTACAAACGTTCTAAGGGTTGCCGAGGCGCCCATATTCGGCTCAACCCCATCAAGCGCACAGTCCTTAAGCTCCTCAAGTCCGCCGCGGAGCACCCTATAGACATTCGCTGGACCACTGTACCGATCCCAGAGAACAACGATGTTCACAGCCTCCGATGAGCCGACACGCATCATCTCATCTAAATCCTTCCCAGCCCAAAACTCCAAGTTATTATCCGAGTCCAGATACACGGCTAAGGTCCAACACGCACGTGGACTAACCCTCGCAGCCTGCACAGCCGAAGACATTAAAAGAAGCGTGGTTAAAGCTAGAATAATCATCCTCTTCAAGCGCTTCGCCTCCTCACTAACTTCCTTAACCATTAGACTTAACCATTGTTCACTGATCTATGCGAATAGCTTGGAAACTAACCTTCAAATTCATCGCAGGCTGTTTGCAGCGTTACCCGTAAAGAAAGTCTATAACGGAATCAAGGAGGGAGAAGAGGGAGTGTGCAAGAGGGCTAGGAGTACTCTAAGGTTATGCTACTTGTGATGCCTTCAAGTCCAAACTTGTTCACGGTCTTCGCCTTCAAGGTGTTAAGACCCTTGTGCAGACCCCAAGGGAAGCGGCTAGGCGTCGCCACCCATTCCCCATCATCGATTTGCACTAGGTACTTGTCGAAGTTCGGCGTCACGGTGTCGAGTTGAACCATCAGTTCCCCGG
>CAYNFI010000110.1:0-3138 GCA_964396445.1 uncultured Candidatus Bathyarchaeia archaeon | reverse complement strand
AAGCGAAAACTTTAGGTCCGTCGTAGCTAAGAGGTTTGGATGCTCGTTGGAGAGGAATTCGCCTGCAAGGCTTCCCCGCCGCGTCGTTGCGAAAACCAGCTCAACACTGGGATGCCTTACCAAGACCTCTAGAAGGGCTACACCTGTGTAACCTGTGGCACCGATGATCCCAGCCCTTATCAAGTTAATCTTCCTCCAGCAGTTCTCTCAATTAAGCCAGATGAGGTAACTTAAACCTTTATCCATCAAGGACGAAACATAGGGTAAGTCTCTGCGCCTGTGGTGGATAACATTGAATGGATGGTCCTAATGTGGGAAAAGCGTGGACCCCGCTATAATAACCTTCGAAAAAGCCATCTTCTTCATAAACTTTTTACTCTGCTCTGAGGCAAGGGTAGTGCGGTGAACTCTTTGGATGCGCAGGGGGTTATGGATGTTGAGCAGAGGCGTTTGGCAGGGGTCTATGAGAAGCTTCCACTTGTGATTACAAGGGGTAAAGGTGCGGTCCTCTGGGATATCGATGGCAGGGAGTATGTGGACTGCATGGGTGCCTACGGTGTAGGCGTGGTTGGGCATTGCCATCCGAGGGTTGTCGCCGCGGTTAAGGAGCAGGTGGGCAGGCTTATCGCCTGCCACGGCTCCATCTACAACGATGCTCGGGCTGAGTTCCTAGAGAAGCTCTTCAAAGTCGCCCCTGGACTCGACAGGGCCTTCTTATCCAACAGCGGGGCTGAGGCGGTGGAGTGCGCCCTCAAGCTTGCACGGAAGTACAAGGGTAAGCCTGAGGTTATAGCCATGATGGGGAGCTACCATGGGAAAACCATGGGCGCCCTCAGCCTCACATGGAACCCGAAGTACCGCGACCCCTTCCAACCCCTCCTCCCTGAGGTGAAGTTCGTTCCCTTCGGAAACATTGAAAAGCTGAGGGAAAGCCTCACAGAGAAAACGGCTGCCGTCATCGCGGAGCCCATCCAAGGGGAGAGCGGGGTGCGGATGCCCCCTGAAGGTTACCTTAAGGCTTTAAGGGAAACCTGCGATGAGGAGGGGGTTCTCCTCATCTTCGACGAGGTTCAAACCGGTCTCGGACGCACAGGTAGGATGTGGGCTTCTGAGCATGTAGGCGGCGGAGCGGCGCCGGATATCATGTGTCTCGCCAAGGGCGTCGCCGGTGGATTACCTCTAGGTGTCACCCTCGCCCGGGAGGAGGTTATGGCTTCACTTGGGAAGGGGGAGCATAGCAGCACCTTCGGTGGGAACCCCCTCGTCTGCGCCGCAGCCTCAGCGACGCTCGACGTGATCCAGGAGGAGAACCTTCCTAAACGGGCTTCCGACCTTGGAAACTTCTTTAAGGAGGGGCTTAAGCAGCTTCAGCAAAGGTTTAGGGTGGTCAGGGAAACCCGCGGTTTAGGGTTGATGCTGGCCATGGACTTGAGGTTTGAAGTGAGAGATGTGCTCCTAGGCGCCGTTAACCGTGGAGTCATCTACCTATACTCTGGTAGAACCACGCTACGCTTTCTCCCACCATTGGTCATAGAGAAAACGCGGATAGACTTTGCACTTCAAGTCCTCGATGAAATGCTTGCGAAGGAAGAGGGGAAGATACGAGGATAACGTGTTTCTTATGGGACCGTTGACCATAGAACCTTAATCAACATGGTTTAACAGATTCAACAAAGCCCCTAATTTGAAATATGGAATTTAGTGAAGAGAAGTCGCCGCCTTTTTCCACTTAACGCTATCATTCAGCCTCCTCCATATACCTTTCCTTAAGCCTCTTATACGCAGCCTCGTTTATCTTACCCGCCCGATAAAGCTTCTCCAATTCCTCCAGCTTCGACCGCGTTTCAACCTCTTTCAGAGGCTTTGGGGGCTTCGTAGGCGTCGGTGGCATCTTCAGTGGCGGCTTAGGTGGCTTCTCCCCCTTATGCGCGAAATGCCTCCAGATAATGTACCCAATGCCCCCGACTGCCGTGGGTATAGCTGTGAACACTATGATCATCGTTACTGGTATTGATGGTGGTGGAGCAGTAACTGTAAACTCGACATTCAAACTTCGTGTGTTCTCGAATACCTGACTTCCCTCCCCCCAGACTGCTAGGACCGACCATTTACCAGCTTTGTCAGGTTTATACCCGTCAAAGCTGAAGTTCCCCCATTCGGGGTTCGTCGTAACCGTGAAGGTTATATTGGTACCGTCTGGACGAAAATACAACAGCCATATGCTTGCATTAATTTTTGGATTGATTGCACCCTTAACTAGAATTGGATCCCCTAAGTTTATACTAGGTTTCTCAACGTTTAAAGATAAGGATGTTGGTATCCTGCTCACCATCAGTTCAACTTTTGTCATGGCGCCCTCATGGCGTAAGTCACCCGGCCAATCCACTATGATTGTCCAATTACCTGCCTCCTCGAATTTGAAGCCTAACTCTTGAGTTGTCTTCTTAAAAACTCCTTGTGTTAACGGCACCTTTCGAGTCTCGCTGGTCACTCCATTCGGTCGAACGAAGGTCAACTGTACGTCTACATTCCCTAAGGGCGGCGTTAAATTACCCAAAACTTCAACTGGTTCCCATACCTTCACAAATCGGGGTGAAACCTCACAGTCGAGGTTTGTCTGCATCTTGCCTACAGTGAGGGTTTCAGTCATGTTTGTCGAAGGTCGGTAGCGCCAGTCCCCAGCCCAACCAGCCATAATAATGTAGGATCCTACATCTGGAGACCATTCGTAACCGTAACTACCATCTTTCCCTGTCTGAATAGTCGCTAGCTCGACCCATTTATCTTTTTCGAGACTGTACTTAAGTGTAACCGATACTATTCCAACGGCTCCAGGCAGGATTCTTCCATATGTTTTAACGGACTGCCCGTAGGTGATGGATGTGACGTTCACAAAACACTGTATCGCGGACCTCGTGGGTCCAAGTGGGTAATGGTCTACACCGTTTGGTTCGATGCGGTAGGAGGTGTCCCCGATTCCATCCCCGTTTTCATCCCAGCCCATGTAGTCGCTCCAATAATTCCCAGCGCCCTGATAGTCCCATCGATTGTTTTGCGCATTGTCAGTGGAGCCGCCGGTTTCCGTAAAGCTGTTTCCATAGAAGAAGTTGTCTGATGACCCCCAAAAGATGAATATAC
>CAYNFI010000109.1:0-3151 GCA_964396445.1 uncultured Candidatus Bathyarchaeia archaeon | reverse complement strand
CCATTCGATACCGTAATGGCTGTTCAAGCCCTGTTCACGTATAGAGGACTTGAAGCGAAGACGCATGTTATGAAAGGAGTGGAGTGGCTGATCAACAACCAGCAGCCTAATGGGAGCTGGGGTGACTTAATGGGCGCAACTCACATCATTACCCAAAGCCTCGTAAAAATGAAAGCCCTCACCCAAATATACTAGAGACCGGGCTGGTTAATAGTGGACGGTGGACTACTGAGAAATTCATCTTGATTCATTCGCTTAAGGGAGAACCTGCTTAAGGATATTCTTGTTCCGCTCGTTATATGAAGCAGTCAATTCCCTGGCGATGTCTTTGGGGACGCCGTGTTTTATCAGTTCCCCTGCGAAGCTTTTCTTCGCACGCCACATACTCCAACGTAGATAGATGAGGACCCATAGTAAGGAAAAGAGGAGTTGAGACGCGTGGTAGGCGCCTTTGATGACGCCTTTGATTGAAGGCATAACGGTCCCGTTTTGAGAAATGTGGGAGTTTGCTGCTCCTATGTCCGTCCGCTCATCCCGCAGTTTACTTACTCTTACACTCTTCCACGGTTTCAACGGGCTTACCCTTCGAGGGAACAGCGCCCTTTATGAACTCGCTGAAGTTAGTGAACGCTTCCATGTATTCTCTGGTCATTTTTAAAGCCACTTCATCAGGGATCCCTCCCTCTTTAAGCTCCTTGTAAAACGCCGCTGCAGCCCTTCCCATGTTTCTACCAGCTTCCTCTGAGAAAACACTGGATATTAATCCCTTGATTAAGGCTGGGACCTTCTCTGAGACAACTCCCAGGATCTCAGATACCTCCTCCGCTTCACTTTGCCCCCGCTTCCTTTCCTCTTCACTCATACCATTCTTCACCTCCAACCCTTCGATCCTAAATAACCTCCCTACTCACGTAGGCTACCTTCCAGCTGATCACTTCCCCGCCTCAGCTTTATCTAGCCTTTGAGCAAAGAGGGTGATGTGGCCCGCGATCTCAGCCATCTCCTGGAACTGCCTCTTGCTGATCCTCGCTCCTTCAGCCACGTATACGGTTCTCCAAACGCTTCCCACACGTGCCATGTTCAAACTTATACCTCCTTGCGCTCAGTATAGTCTGGTCAGTGGAGATATCTCTTGTGGGAAAAAGTGATCACAAAGGTGATCACTGAGCCAGCTCGTAACGGTGGCCTAAGCCCTCAGCTTCACGGACAGCGCCCTCAGCCTGCAGCCTCCTAAGCCTATCACGTACGATTCTCCTAGAAGCCTTTCCCCTAACGGCTTGAAGTTCCCGCGTGACCTGTGAAATGTTCAGAGAACCGCGGACGGCTAGGATCCCGATGATGGTTTGGGAAAGCTCGTCTCTTGACGCTGTTCTCCGGCGTAGAAATCGCCTCGCAGTGGTAAGCCTCTCCAACACCTTTAACGGCTCACTGTAGAGGGCTACGCCCTGTCTCATGCTTCTAACAGCGGAGGCGATGTAGGGGTATTCCCCGGACATTAAAAGAACCTGTTCTATGATGTCTAACCGTTTCATGATGGCGTCCAGCTTCTCATCTAGGTTTTTAAGCCTCTCCCCCGCATCCTTAGCCATCCAACTCGCTCCGAAATCCCTACAATGCTATTTTTCTTACACCAGCCTTAAGGTTTTAACTGTAAAACGGGGTTTTCAAGGCGGCTTAAACACCCTTCACCACTGTTCCATATTATCCCTGAGAAACGCTGGAACCACGCGCGTAAGGCTTAATAGGTGTATGACTACAGACTCTTCTGGATTGTATAAGATGAGGGGGACTTACGTTTTACTCATAGCCTTATTATTCGTTCCCGCGTTTTCACAGCCTCCGTGCTCAGGCTCTCCCACCTCAGATTCTTCATATGTGTACTATGGTTACGCTCCTCAATGCAACGTCACCCGTCTGGACATAGTTGGCATCAACGACAGCACCCATGTAGAGATACATGATTTAACCACGGAAATGCTCCTCGCATCCACCACCGTTAACCGGATGGGCCTTTACACGTTTAACGTATCCGAGCGCATAGGCTCCTTGAGAGACCTTTACTTCAAGGTCGTAGCCGATAAACCCCTCGCCGTATGCCTAAGCGGAGTTTGGAAAATCAGCTTCGGCGTTAGATTGCAGGCTGGGAGTAGTTGGCGTGGCTTTAAAACCTTCTATCCTAGCACGGACGGGGGCTTCAGCGGGAAGGAATTCATCTTCATGGCAACGCATACGCTATGGGCTTCAACATATAACACTCCATTTCAAGTGAACGTTTACAGCATATGGGGGGTTGAGGATGGACATGTAACGGTTTACGAAGCTGACGGCCGTAAGGTCACTGAGTTCGACGTGACAGCTGGCTCGATTCAGAAGGTATCATTAAACGAGGGCAGCGTCTACAGGGTGGTCTCAACCAGTAGAATCCTTATACTGAGTTTAGATTCAGAGGCATTCACGTACGTTCCTTCTTTAACAGGGGGCTTTGTTGGTAGATACTTCTACTGCATGGATGCTCCTGGCTGGCGCGGCGATAAATCCTCTCTCGTCATCCTTGCCCATGAGGACGCAGAGGTCAGTGTCTACGACTTAGGTAGACCCAGCTGGAGTATTCAGCTCTCCGGGCCGGATGTTAAGAAGAGCCTGAGGCGTGGAGAGTTTTGGCACAACACAACTATGCTGGCGAAGACGCCTTTACGGATTGAAAGCACCGGGGATATAACAGTGTTAATTGGAACTGGTGGAGATTGGTGGGGACTCTATCCAGCTTCTTATATGACCAATGCGAGCGCCATCATGCCTCAAAATATCGGAGATGACATCTCCTTCATCGGCGCTAAGGCTGGAAGGGAGTTGAGGTTCTACGCGCCTACGAAGGCCGTGCTCTTCGCCACGAGAGACTGTTCCATCTATCTAGACGGAGCGCTCGTTGAAGTTATGCGAGATGAACCCCTTACAGTCCTCAGCGGCGTCCACGTTATCCAAGCAGATGCACCCATAATAGTGGAGGTATTAGGGGAAGGTGGATGGGAGGGAGATGCCCCTTCCTATTCACCAGACTTTCCTGTAGTAGGTTATGAGAGTTGGGGGTCCTACCTTATCTCAGCTCAGGGACTTGAAGTCACCTATCCTCAACCACCAAATCCTATAGGAA
>CAYNFI010000108.1:0-3282 GCA_964396445.1 uncultured Candidatus Bathyarchaeia archaeon | reverse complement strand
TACATTTTTCCATGCCTTGATGGCCGATGCCGGTCAACCAGATGAACTACAACTACTTGTATTTTTCTCTGAAGTATGGAAGAACTTTCTGCGGCCATCCTGCGGCTTCCGGCGGAGCTAGTTTACGCTGTATCAGCATGGAGGTAAGGTCTCTCACTATTATGTGGTTTACTCCCGTCTTGAAGGCTGAGTCGAAGACCCCCATTAGGGCGTCCACTGTTGGCACAAGCGTACAGTATTGAAGGGCTTCCTCGTCAGACAAGGTCTCAGCCATTTCGTCTATTTTCCGAGGGTCAGGTTCGGGGATAGAGACCTTGGATAAAGCCAGAGACGGCTTAATTTTTCTGACCATCGGTAAGGGATTAGGGGTTATCCCTAAAAAAGGAAAGTACGCGGCTTTAGTCATCGTCTCCGGGTCTTTGCCCGCCTTTGCTGCAGCTTCAGCAAATCTTCTCAGGATGAGGTCTCTATTTTGTGGCCTCGTCCAGTAAATGGTTATCCCATCCCCAACCTTTCCCGCCAACTCAGCGGATTTTGGACCGAAAGCCGATACTACTACAGGTATTTTCCCCTTTGGTTTAGCGTAGAGAAACAGGTTCCTTGATCTATAGTACCTTCCCTCATGGCTGAAATAGTCTACGCTGGTCCAAAGCTTCCTCATCAACCCGACGGCTTCCTCAAGTCTCTCAATTCTCTCTTTGTAGGGTGGAAAACGCCCTACGATAGGAGCCTCGTTGACAGCTTCACCTGCACCAACCCCCATGATGACCCTTCCTGGGAAGAGGCAGTCCAACTGCGCGAAATATTGAGCTATGACCGCGGGATGATACCTAAGCGTGGGACACAGCACGTTTGTGCCCACTACGCACCTAATCGTATTGGCTAGGATTAGGGGGAGGATCGGCAAGGCTCCCAGACCACCGCCAGTCACAGGGTCTCTTAACCCGCTCTGGTGCGAAAAAGGCGCAAAGTGATCGTACACCCAGACCGAGTCAAAACCAGCTTCCTCAACCGCTGACGCATCCTCAGGTCTTGCGGCTAGAAAGCTTAAACCAAATTTAACCACAAGCTTTCACCCGATAAATGGCTGAAGAAGATGACATAAGACTATTGATCGATCGAACGCTTTAAACCAGGCTCCCCGATTTGATCAAACCGACTTCGCGGTGACCTTTTCGAAGCAGGTATTACACCGGAAATAGACGGCTGACTCGGGTTGTAAAGCCTCGGTCAGAAAATGACCTACTACGCTGTGCTTGGATAGGTAAGTATTATAAACCCCAAACTTACAATGGCTAATTGCATATAGGGGTATTAGGCGAACATCGAATGACGGTAACTTATCCCTTCAACCAGTTGGCACACCTGAAACCCGGGGACCACCTCTGCAGCCTATATGAGCAGGAGGAAGAGCAGGCGGCTTTATTCACATCCTTCCTCCGGCAGGGGTTGAACCAAGGTGAGAAAGGAATCTACATCGTGGACGCTCACACCGCCGAGGAGGTCACCAACCATCTACGGGTAAATGGTTTAAAGGCTGAGCCCTACCTGGAGAAAGGTCAGCTGCGCATCCTCCCAGCTGAAGCCACGTACGTAAAGGACGGGGTCTTCGACCCTGATGAAATGATTAACACGCTAAGGTCTGAGACTATAAATGCCCTGGAAGAGGGGTACACAGCTCTCCGCGTCACGGGTGAGATGACTTGGGCGCTTCGAGGCCTACAGGGCTCCGAGAGGTTAATCGAGTACGAGGCTAAGCTTAACGAGTTCTTCCCAGGCAGCAAGTGCCTAGCCCTATGCCAGTACGACCGCCGACGCTTCAAACCCGAGCTTCTACTGGACGTGATGGTCACCCATCCCATAGTCGCCTTCGGAACAGAGGTCTACACCAACCCCTACTACATCCAACCCGAGAACATGCTCGGAACAGGGTTTCACGCGGCAACGCTGCAGCATTGGCTGAAAACCCTCGCTTCACAACCGTATCAGCTGGGAGACATCATAGTTAACAAGAGGGAGGATTCTATAAGTCAAGCAGGTAAACACGCTGAGCTCGTCCGGGGTATCTTAAAGCGCCACGGAATCCTCATAAGGAAGATAACGGTCGTCGATGAACCTGAAAAACCCTTAGCAGCCGTGTTCGAAATCATCTGCCGAGAAGTCCTCGAAAAAAATAGGAAAAAGGCAGATTAAACTATTCCCCTTTTAGGTTTATCCACACACTACATCCAGCGGTTAAGAAAGAGACGGGCTTAGGTTTTTAAACGCTCGAAGCCTAAATCATAAAGGTTATTCTCCTTGCCGAAACGGGAAACAAGGACTGTATCAAAAGGCTTGAGTGGTACTGCTGAAGCCTGCGTTGAAGCAACTCATTCAAGGAAGAGGAAGAGGCTTGAAACTGCCCAGCGGATACTCGAGGAGAAGGGGGGGCAGAGCCTACGCGAAGCCCAACGGTTAATAACCGGGATAAACACCGAGTCCCAGCAAGTCCGCGAAGCCCTCACCTACTTCACCTCCTACTGGCAGGACCTCGCCAGACCCACACTCGTGGTCTTAGCATGCGAGTCCGTAGGTGGGTCCCCTGAAGCCGCCACGCCCTTCGGCACAGCCTCAGTCCTCATAGGCGGCGCCATAGCCATACACGATGACGTAATCGACCATTCAAGGATGAAAAGATCCCGCCTAACCGTGCTGGGGAAATACGGGGAAAACATCGCCTTGATAACGGCTAACGCCCTCCTCTTCGAAGGCTTCACACACCTTTACAGGCTCGTGGAGAAGGGGCTTCAACCCGGGAAGATGGTGGACATCCTTAAACTCCTCAAGCAGCTTTTCACCGAACTCGGGGACGCCGAGGCGCTGGAACTCGGCTTCAGAAAGCGGGTGGATGTAACCCCGGAGAACTACCTCAACATGGTTTGGAGAAAAGCCGGTGACGTGGAAGCGCAGATGCGTGTAGGAGCCCTCCTAGGCAACGCGTCTACGCGGGAGGTTGAAGCCCTGGCGAAGTATGGAAGATCGCTGGGGATGATGATGATACTGAGAGATGATTTAGCGGATATGCTTGAGGCGGAGGAGATGTGCCACAGGGTCCGGTGGGAATCCCTACCCCTCCCCGTACTCTACGCCTTATCCGATTCGAAGGCTAGGGAGGAGGCTGAGTCGATTATAGGGAGGAAAAAAATAGGGGTGAGGGAGGCCCTGAGGCTTCTAGAGATAAGTGATGAAGCAAGGGGTTTAGCCCAATTCGGGGACACGGTGCGGAGGTTAGCGGAGGAAGCG
>CAYNFI010000107.1:0-3364 GCA_964396445.1 uncultured Candidatus Bathyarchaeia archaeon | reverse complement strand
GGGGCAGATCACCATCCCAGCGGAGCTGAGAAGAAAGCTGGAGATAACTGAAGGCACAAAGCTCATCGTGGTTGATGAAGAGGACACCATTAAGCTAATCCCCGTTCCCAAGCTTTCTCAACTAGCCGGGATAGATAAGGAAATCTTCAAGGAACGCAAACCCTCGGAGGAACTCGTGAAGATGAGAAGGGAGTGGACTCAGGAGTTTGAGCAACGCCTCAAAGAAGCTTAAGCTACTTCTAGATACTAAACCCCTGCTCAAACTCTTCGCAGCGGAGGAAGGCTGGGAAAAGGTCAAGGAAATCCTGTCAAGAATCGAGGCGGACCAGCTAGAAGCCGGGATAAGCGTCGTCACACTCACAGAAGTCCATTACAAATACCTGCAAGAGCAAAGACCTGACCTGGCCACAACCAGAACAGGACAGCTTAAGCACGCCCTCTACCTCGAAAAGATGGAGATAGACCAAGATGTCGCCGTTAAAGCTGGAGAGTTCAAAGGAAGGTACCGCGTATCCATCGCAGACGCGTTTATAGCAGCCTCAGCCATCCTCGAAGACGCGGTAATCATCAGCGACGACCCAGATTTCCAGAAAATACCCGAAGTCACGGTCTTAACTGAAACAGCGCTTTATGAGAGATTACATAAACATCCAACCTAGACATAGGCAAACCATTCACAGCAGGATGCCCGCTGGAAAAACCATCCGTTCCCCCGCATTCAAATAAAGAAGGCATAGGTAAATGGAGTTCCCCCTAACCTTCTGGGACCTAAGCCTGTGGCTCGCTGTAACCGCCATAATCCTACTTGCCACAGCTGAGCTTATCTCACCATACTACGGACAGACGAATATTCTCATAGATAAGCGACGGTTGAGGCAGGCGGCGCTTACACTCGGCATCCTCTTCATAATAACCGTCATCATCCGCGTATACGGAATCATCACCACCCCCTAAAAACCGAATACCAGAAGACGAAAAAGGGGATTCCACTTGAAGAACAAGCAGGTTAAGCTGGTTACTGTAAACAAGGTTATACTAGACGTTGTAGAAAAGCAGAGACCGGAAACCGTTAAGGAACTTATCAAACTCGTCCAGAAAACAAGTCCCATACCTGAACACGATATCCTAGAACACATCATCAGACTGCAAAGCGAGGGAAGACTGGTCCTCAGAGGAAAGCTGACTCAGCCACCCTCAACTCTTACAGGATACCTTCTATCCAGCCACGCCTCCTGGTACTGGCTCACCATAACCCTAGCCGCGGTCACAGCCCTCGCCGTCTTCACCATACCCGAAGACCTCTACCCCCTCGTCTACGCCCGATACGTGTTAGGCGCCATCTTCATCCTCTGGCTGCCCGGATACAGCTTCATCAAAGCCCTCTTCCCAACCAAGGTCCCCATACCAACCAGCAGCAAGGAACTGGACAGCGTCGAACGCGCCGCCCTAAGCGCCGCCATGAGCATAGCACTCACCCCCCTAACCGGGCTACTACTCAACTACACCCCCTGGGGCATACGCCTTACCCCAATCACATTAAGCCTCCTCACCCTAACCGCCGCATTCGCCACCGCCGCCCTCCTCAGGGAACACAGCGCGGCTAAAGCGGTTACAAAAGAAGAGGAGGAGAATACGTGAACTCTCGGAAGGAATGTGTTGAAACTCGTCAGTGAACCGCCGCATTCCCCCCATTCTAGATCGTGGAGTCACAAATATAGAACATTACATAAAATGTTACATAAGGGTTTAAACCAGGCAATGAGGAAAAATAGGGTGCCAGCCCATACCTTAAGGTTGGGTAAAGGTGACAGAAGTTGAGGAGAACCCTCATCACCGCGGCGGTCGCCGCAGCAATCCTAGTAATAACAAGCGTATTCGCGCCAACCGTAGTTGCCAGCCCAGAGCCTGGAGAAATATGGGCTACAGACGCGGGTGGAAGCGTAAAAAACACCTATCTTCCAGGAGACCCAGTTTACGTGAAAGGCGTCGGTCTTCTAAAAGGGCGCAGCTACATGATCTACATAATTCCAGATAAGGGTACTCAGATTGGTCCAGGTGACGTGATTCCCATCGGTGACGCCGTTGTAACAGCGCACGTTACAACTGATCCACAGAACGGGGCTCTCGCGCCAACACTTGTTTGGGCAAACGCTCTCCCCGGATTTTACGATGTATTCGCTGACTGTCAAGATGAAGGGACACAGGGAGTATACGAACCGCATATTGACGCTAAGGATGAGGAAGGAGTGTTAATTCCGCCTACAGCGGGCTTCTTCGTCATACCGGAAAACCCCCTCGGAACCATCGCCGTTCTTTCCGCGGGCTTCACCGCCTTGTACATCAAACGTAGAAAAATCCTCTAGGTTCTAGGTGTAAACACCCTCAAGTTCACATCCAAGCCTCTAAGTGTTTACCAAAGCACCGACCGAAAAGAACATCTTTCCATGTAGAAAACCCTTAACACATTCGCTGCTGCTTAGGTTAATGCCTTAAATCAACGGCCTCCAAGCGTTCTCCTCAGGTTTTTAGCAGGGAATGAGTTCCTAGGTGACTGAATCCATGTTCGCCG
Organism: uncultured Candidatus Bathyarchaeia archaeon; assembly: GCA_964396445.1. GTDB lineage: Archaea > Thermoproteota > CALKCG01 > B24 > JAWCPE01 > CAYNFI01. The sequence continues at coordinate 795 of CAYNFI010000107.1, read as the reverse complement.
TGGGACATCTTGCATTAGGCTACGTAACGGGGAAAGCGTCTTCGAAAACATTGGATCTGAAAATAAACCTACCCTTCTTATTCGCGTTTTCCATCCTCCCCGACATCGACCTATTAATACCATACATAGAGCATAGGGGACCTACGCACTCTATAATCCTTACAAGCCTCATCTCTCTGCCCCTCTTCATGGCTTACGGAAAAACCATGCTACCATACTTTTTAGCTATCGTCCAGCATAGTTTGATAGGGGACTTCCTCACAGGAGGCGTTCAACTACTTTGGCCTATAGAGCAAACATGGTACGGATTAGAGAACCCACTGTTAAGCCCTGTTAACATGGCTATGGAATGGATAGCCTTCACAGCGTCTCTAACCTTCATGCTTAGGACCGGGGACTTCCATGAGTTGCTTAAGCCTCATCCCCTAAACCTAACCCTCATCCTATCCATAACTACCATCTGCCTACCTATGCTCACAGGACTCCCGATTAAAGTCCCACCGATGCTCATAATCCCACACCTCATCTACCTAGCCATGTTCACGCTGTCAATCCTGAGAGACCTAAAAGCGCATTAAAAAAATAACGATGAGCTATGATGTAGAAACGATCCTGAGAGAATCAAACCTTTAAAGGCGTAACTAAGCCGTCTCCCCCACGGGCGAGGGGGAAAAACTGGCTCCACTTCTTTACACTCATCAAAGAGGGGAAAGCGTTGAGGATGCGAGCCTCATCGCCGTCGTAGGCATCGTCTAGAGAGCAGGGTCTCGATCAGTCGGTTTTCTACATTTTTCC
>CAYNFI010000106.1:1206-3404 GCA_964396445.1 uncultured Candidatus Bathyarchaeia archaeon | reverse complement strand
CATTTTCTCACGGTAGGTTTCAGGGGTTCCGGCGAGGATGTTGAAGTTGTTAGCGTAATCCGCTGCGAGTTTGACGATGCGTCGCCTGCCTTCGATGGAACCGATCCATATTGGTGGGTGGGGTTTCTGGAGGGGTTTAGGGAAAAGTGGCGGCTCCTTAATCTCGTAGTATTTTCCTTTGAACCTGGGCTTATCCTCAGTCCACATGTGGATGAGGATTTGGAGGGCTTCCCTTAGCCTGTTGATGCGTTCACCGTCTGGGGGGTACTCGATGCCGTAGGTTTCATGTTCGATGGGTAGGTCTCCGGCGCCTATGCCCAGTTCGAGGCGGCCTTCGCTGATGATGTCGAGGGTGGTGGACATCTTCGCCAGCAGGGCGGGGTGGCGGAAGGTGTTCGAGGTTACCATGGTTCCTACGCGTATGGTTTTCGTGTCTACGGCGAGGGCTGGGAGCGTTGTCCACGCGTCGAAGTACGGGCGTATGTGTCTCTCATAGGCGCCCCAGCCTGGGTACATGTGGTCGTTAAGCCATAGGGAGTCGTAGCCCAAGCGTTCACATTCCACCGCCACATCGCGTATCTGGGCGTATGTGGTGGCGACACAGGATAGGACTATGCCGAATGTGTATTTCACGGTTTATACCTCTGAAGCCTTGTATACGCGGTTCTAGTTTAAAATTGTTTCATGCAGAGCTTACCATTATGGAGTTGAAACCCGTGTTGTTATGTACCCTAGCCTCTTTTTTGGGAAAAAGCATCCAGAACGGGCATCAGGCTAAAATCGAGTTCCGCTCCCATTCATATACTCGACAGGGGGTATAAGATGTGCGTATTTGTTGTCTCAGAAAATTATATGCGGTTACGCTTACAATGAAATTGAACTGTGAGGAGCGGGTAGAGATGGGGAAGTATGTGGAGGGGGATTTAGCGTTGAATGGTGGTGAGAGAGCCGTTAAGGGTTTTAGGGGGAAGGGGAAGCCTAAGGTCGGTGTTGAGGAGTTTCTGGAGCTCGCGGACACCTTTGGCTACAGTCCTTCCACGGTGGCTAAGATACGGGATATCATTGAGGTGGAGGACATGGCTTCGCCTCATCTGGCGCGTTACTATAACCCCCGGAGGTCGAAGGTGCGGGAGCTTGAAGAGTACGCGGTTGAGTTGTTCGGTGTGCGCTACGCGTTGGCTGTGAACTCTGGGACCTCAGCTTTGAACACGGCTTACGTAGCCTGCGGTATAGGTCCAGGTGATGAGGTTATCGTTCCTGGTTACACGTTCTTCGCAACAGCGGCTGAGGTTGTGGCTGCACGCGCGGTTCCCGTGATCGCGGAGGTGGACGATTCGCTCACATTGGATCCAGGGGATGTTGAGAGGAAGGTTACGGCGAGGACGAAGGCTATTGTACCCGTCCACATGGTGGGTAATGGCTGTGATATGGATGCGTTGATGGAGATCGCGGATAGGCACAGCCTCTTCGTGATCGAGGATAACGCGCAGGCCTGTGGAGGAAGGTATAAGGGCAAGTTCCTAGGCACGTTCGGCGATGTGGGCTGCTTCAGCCTTAGTAGCTATAAGATTACGGGTGCGGGTGAGGGCGGCCTCGTTTTAACGGATGATGAGTGGCTTTACATGCGGGCGCAGAGCCAACATGATACGGCTGCATGCTGGAGACCGGATCGATATGCTAGGGAACGGCGTCCCGGTGAGCTTTTCTGCGGTCAGAACTACCGGATGAGTGAGTTAGAGGGCTCCGTTATCCTCGTGCAGCTTAGGAAGACGGAGGAGCAGGCGAAGCGGTTTAACTTGAACATGCGTAGGGTGCTTGACGGCGTTGAGGAGTATAGGCGGGTGAAGCCTCGGAGGAGTAACGACGTGTACGGGGATGTAGGCGTCTCCTTGGTTTTCCTGGCTGAGGATAGGGTTTTAGCTGGGAAGCTGGCGGAGGCGCTTAACGCCGAAGGCGTACCTGCGGGCTCGCGGGGCACCAAGGAAGCCCGTGACTGGCATATCTACGCTTACTGGGAGCATATCCTTGACCGTAAGACTGCGACGCCGGAGGGCTGTCCCTTCACCTGCCCGTATTATAAGGGGGAGCTTCCCAGGTATTCCGCGGATATGTGTCCAAGGACTTTGGATTTGGTTAACCGCGCGGTTTACGTACGCATCGACCAGTGGTGGACTGAGGAGGACTGCGCGGATGTAGCC
>CAYNFI010000106.1:0-1106 GCA_964396445.1 uncultured Candidatus Bathyarchaeia archaeon | reverse complement strand
GAGTTCGTTTTGAACATCCCAGTTTTTTCCTTCATCATGGCTTAGGCAGACGCGGACCCCGTAGGGGATGCGACGGTATCCGTACGCGCATAGTAACCTTCCGCTCTTTAGGAGAAGGAGGTGAGGTGGGTGTCCCCATATGTTCGTCTTCCTAGGTGTGGTCCAGGTTCTTCCGAGGTCCTTAGACTCAGATTGGTAGAGGTAGTTCCCGTACTCGGACTCGAAACGGGCGTGAACCCGCATCATGCAGATTAAACTGCCTGAGGGTAAGTAGAGGAGGGAGGGCTCATCAAAATCGAGGTTTCCGAAGGGGTCGAAGCCTACCGTGCTCATACCATCCCAGGTCTTTCCTTTATCCGAGGACCTCATCACGAAGGACCTCTCGGACTCCCCGCGGTTCCTAGCGTAGAGGGGTATAAGGAGCTCCCCGCTGGGAAGCTCTACGATCGGGTCGCTGGTAACGGTTTCATCTATCGGTGACTCAACCTCGGTCGCTTCCTTCTCCCATGTGTATCCACCGTCGAAGGACCTGACCACGTAGGTTCCGTCGGTCCAAGCGTAGCGCTCCCCGCCAAAGCTGTACGCCCGCCACACCGCATCCTCGGGAAGCATCTCCTCGCTGCCTACGCGCCACTTGAAGAAGTTCGCGATGAGGGTGCCGTCTCGAAGCTGCCTCACGGCTGGGTCTTGGATTCCGCACCCATCCTCGTAAACAACCATCCTGCTCTTAGGATCCCAAGTTCGTCCGCCGTCCGAGGAACGCACCAGCACAGCCTTCGACGTGCGGTCGATGTGAGTCCAACGCTTCCTCCTCACGGCCTCCCTGAACACGACCAGCAAATCCCCATTCTGTAAAAGCTCTACTGACCCGAGAGGCGCACTGTACGTCCTGTCATCTCTGTAAACATCGATGTCTGATATTTTAACGAGATACTCTTTCAAGCCTCCAATTCACCCTCCAATGGTTCGATAAGGTACGCTTCAGTGGAATATACTTATGAATTTTCCTCACAATGGGAGAAGGGGGGCGGTAACAGTTAAGGTGGCAGGACTGGGAGGGTTGAGGGATACTATTTGAATTCGGGGATGACCTCCTCACCGAATAA
>CAYNFI010000105.1:2047-3565 GCA_964396445.1 uncultured Candidatus Bathyarchaeia archaeon | reverse complement strand
AAGGAGGAGCCTAAGGAGATGTTACCTGTCTTTGCCAAAGGTTCTGATGGCAAAGTATGCGTGAAGCCCTTGCTGCAGTTAGTCTTCGAAAACCTCTCCCATGGAGGAATCCGGGAATACTGCATCATCACAGGTAGGTCTAAGAGGGCTATAGAGGACCACTTTACACAGGATATGTTAAGCCTTGAATGGCTTGAGAAGAGGGGTAAGGAGGACGCGGCTGAAACCCTGAGAGACTTCTACGCTATTCTAGAGGCATCAACAATAATCTGGATAAACCAGCCGGAGCCTAAGGGCTTCGGAGACGCCGTCTCTAAGGCTGAACTATTTTGTGGGAATGAATCCTGCCTCGTCCACGCCGGGGACACACTCATCCTTTCGAGAAGGAGAAGCTATGTGCAGAGTCTCATAGATACGCATGTAGTGAAAAGCTCTGAAGCCACCTTCTACGTAAAAGCCGTGGAGAAGCCTCAGCTCTACGGCGTAGTCGAAAGCGAAGACACGGGACAGGGAATACTCAGGGTTGAAAGGGTTGTTGAAAAACCTAAGGTACCTCCATCAAACCTAGCCATCGTGCCGATCTACGCCTTCAACCCCATCATCTTCAAAGCCCTAGAGAAAACCCAGCCGGATGAGAGAGGTGAGAAACAGTTAACGGATGCTATACAAACCCTCATCGAATGGGGTCGAAAAGTCTACGCGGTCCAACTCGGCGAAGATGAGGAATACCTGGATATCGGGACACCGGAAACCTACTGGTACGCCTTGAAAAAACTCTACGAATCCACATGAATGATAGAGTAAACCCAATTTTTATACGCTCCGGGTTAAGACTTGATGGTAGAGGCTAGGGAAAGTGAAGCCCATCATAGTCTCAGCCCCTGGAAGACTCTGCCTCTTCGGCGAGCACATGGACTGGTGTGGAAAGGCTGTGCTACCCGCGGCTGTAGACATGAGGGTTTACATCCAAGCTAAAACCACAGATAAGGACGTCGTAGAGGTCTACTCCTACCCACCCTTCGAACCCTACAGCAGCTTTCCAGCGTCAAAACCCAACATCGATTACAAAGGAGACCTGAAGTACATACACGGGGTCGCAGAGGCTTTTAGAAGAATAGGGGTTCAACTGAAGGGTATGGAAATAAGGTTTTTAAAAGCAGATGAGGTAGCTGAGGAGCTGAGCGGTTCCAGCCGCTCATTAGTCGACCTCCCAGTTCAGAAAGGGCTCTCATCCTCGGCAGCCATATGCGTAGCGGCATCCGCAGCCATAGACCTGCTAAACAGCGGAAAACCCGAGAGGCCTCCTATAAGCTCCGCGAAACTAGGCTTCTACGCAGACCTCGCATACACGGCTGAGAGGAAGATCCTCGGGATCAACTGCGGCCAAATGGACCAGTACGCCTCAGCCTTCGGAGGAATCCTGTACATAGACTGCGGCGGGGAGCCGGCTAAGGTACATCCCTTAAAACCCCGCGTACCCCTCCCCCTAGTCATAGGAGACACCATGCAGGCTAAGGA
>CAYNFI010000105.1:0-1947 GCA_964396445.1 uncultured Candidatus Bathyarchaeia archaeon | reverse complement strand
GGCGCCAAGCTTTCAGGCTCAGGCGGAGGCGGCGCCATGGTCGCCCTCTGCAACCCAGAGGACGTAGGGAAGGTAGCGGAAGCCATAGAACACGCCGGGGGGAAGACCTACATCACCAAGATAGCGGAGACAGGGGTTAGAACCGAGAAGCCCTAAAGCTAAACCCCACCGCGTAGCGCTTCGAAAAACTCCCTCAACAACGGAAATCGCCAAAACAACCCCTAAGCTTCAAGGTATTACCTCCCTGCGAAAAAACGGGGGAAAGAAAGACGACAATGGTATGCCATGGAGAAAGCATAGTGTAGGAACAGTACTAAGGGATTACTCGCCTATAGAAAAAAAACAAAATAACTACCCCCTCCCCCCGTCTCTCTGTCTCTCAGTCTCTCTATCTCTCTCACTCACAAACACAGGGTCAATACCAGCGTCCTTAACCCGTGTGAAGAGCTTATACCCCAACCTAAAGCAAAACCTACAAGCTGTTGTGTCTATAAAATGTGTAAGCAAAATAACCAAACTCTAAACGTATTTTTCTGAGATGATACCACAGACTAAACATACCTAGGGTATTAGATTCTCTGTTGAATACTTGGACGACGCCGACTGCTAACGGGAAGTTTGCGTCACATAAACCATTTCACTCCACCCTCGATAACGTCATCGATGGAACCGCATCAGTCCTAGCAGTAAAGTTTATAATTTGGGAAAATAATTACCAAATAAAGTGGTAACATGAAGGTCAAAATGATTAGCGGAAAGATTTACCTTCCTAAGGATGTGCGGGAGAAAGCCGGCTTCTCGGACCGAGGGGAGTACGAGCTTATACTCGTAGGAGACGAAGTTAGGCTACGCGCTAAGGTACCTGAGACATTAGAGATATTGGAGGTGTTAAGGAAGCCTGCGCCAGAGCTTGACGTCAAGGAGATGATGGAGGCTGAGGAAGTGAATGACGCCTAGCTTCATCCTCGTAGACACAAACGTATGGCACTTCGCCCTCGTCAAACCCAAGGAGCAGGAGTTCTCCGAGATACACGCATCAGCGAAGAAGTTCCTCCTCAACGTTCTCTCCAACCGTGACTTTCGGATAGCGTTCAGCAGTTACCATGTCGCTGAGCTACTTGAGGTGCTTGGAAAGTCGGGAATCGACGTCGAAACCAGGATAAAGTTACTACAGGACTTTAAAACCGCGAAGTTCTACGTTAAGGAACTGCTACCTGAGACCGTGGAGAAGGCGTTGACCCACAGCTTCGAGTCGAGAATCCACATCTATGACTACCTCACAGTCTACCCTCTCGAAGGTGTGGTAATTCAAATCTTCTCCGCCGACCAGCACCTTCAACACCCCCACTTTAAAAAAGTCGCCGAGGTTGTCAACCCCCTCCACCCATGGATTCTCCAAGAAGGCGTTAAGCCGAAGAAGCAGAAACCGTGAAGCTGAAACCGTGAAGCTAAACCAACCTTGAACCGATGAAGCACGCATTCTCTTATTATCATTTTATCTCTCCCTATCACTCTCACGCATACGCAGAGTCAATTCCCGCATCTATAAACCCGCAAAAAGAGCCCACACCCCATTAAACTAAATTAAAACCTCCAAGCCGTTGTATCAACAAAATGTATAAACAAATTATATAAATTCGGAAAATAGTGTTCCGCGATGATACCAGAAACCAAACATACCTGGGGTGCGGAATTTTCCATGGAATAGCTTTACGACGCCCACTTCTAATGAACCTCCAGCACCCCGTAGGCCCTTACCGCGTAACCTCTTGTAGCCTCAAGCCTCCCAGTGGTTGAGTCAACTCTGAAACCCATAGCCTCAAGAGCCTCAACACCGAGTAACGGTTCCTTTGTCTCCATGATCAAGGCGATGGCGGGAACCCTTCTCTTCTCAACCTCAACCTCCACCACAGTCGTCTCCACGTTCAGCTCTCCACCGTTGGCAAG
>CAYNFI010000104.1:0-3572 GCA_964396445.1 uncultured Candidatus Bathyarchaeia archaeon | reverse complement strand
ATTTGAACTTTAACTCTTCATGGCCCATAAGGGTCTTCACGGATTTAACTCTCGGTACTCCCTTCAGGGTCACTTTCAGGTTTCTCAATCGGATTATCTGCCTGATAGGGCGGGTCATCTCCCCCGTGAAGTTCACCAGGTGGATAATCCTCCTTCTTTCCTCCACCTGAGACCTCAGCGTCACCTCCAGGGAGGTTGGCGCGTTCCTGAGCTTAACCTCTGGGGGAGCGAACTCCTCGACTATGTTTCCGATAAGCCTTAGGTAGTCGTTGAAGTGGAACGTGGCGTAGCTGTCTGCGAGGGTTCCGGCGAAGTATGCTGTTCTACCAGCTCCGTAGGTGTAGATCGTTAAGGCTGGGTCTTCGCTGGGTTGTTGCAGCTCATCGTAAACGCCTAAAAGCCTTTGGGAGTAGAGCATCAGAGTCGTGGCTCCAATGGGCTTAACCTCGATCCCGTATTTAGGGGCGGGTATCCACTCGGCGACGCCCTCGAGTATCGGGTTGCTGGTTACGTTTATGAGGAAATCATGGTTCATAGGCCCAAAGACTCTGTTCTTAGAACTCACTCCATAGATTTCCCGCAGCTGGAAGTCCTCCTGCTTCCCTCCACGCCCATCGTAAAGGGAGGTTTCAAAGGTGCAGATGAGATTTCCCCCATCGCTCACGTAGCCTTTCAGCCTGCTCGCTATTCTAGGGCTCATGCAGGCCATGTTGGGGAGGACGATGAGCCTGTAGCGCCTTAAGTCCTCATGTTCTAAATATTCGTCATCTATCACATCGAAGGGTGTGTGGCTACGCAGTAAAGCCTCGTAGAACCCGTGGAACTCGGTGAAGACGTTACCAACGTCTTTACCCCGGTATTCACGGGTGAAGTCGGTCATAGGGGCGTATGAGCCCTCGTAATGGTTAGCAGTCATCTCCGACCACACGAGGGCGACCTTTGCCTCAGACTTTGTCTTCATGTAGTACTGGGCGTTATCTCTTACAAACTTGTGCAGCTGGCCTATGACCTTCGGAACTGACGCGGGATCTGGGGGACCTATGATGACGAGGTAGGCGTTGGCTCCATTGGCCACGGTCTCAGCCCAGAGAAGCCTGATCTCCGAGTCCGGCAACGTGTAGCTTCTCATTCCCCAGGGTGAGTGCGTTGCCTGATCGAACATAACCACCGGTTTTCCCCCCGCCTGAGTCTCCAGAAGCTTTGTGTTACTTCCGGGCTTCCAGATCGGTGTACGGGTGAGGTCCCCGTATATGAAGCCTCCCTCCGCCCCTAGGATGTCCTGGTGTTTTATAAGCTCCCTGTTCACTCTCGGTCCCACCCATGTGGGTCCCAGCGGGTTGTTGTTGATGTAGAAGAGGATCTCGGGGTTGATGGATTTGATGGCCTGCTCAGTGTCTTGGAGGAAATCTCCAAGGCTTTTAGTCTGGAACTGCATGAGCTGGCTGAATTCCGGGTGTTGCCGATTGCTTTTAGGTGGTAGTTCCTTGCCGTGTTGGCGCCGGTACTTTTCCCGGCAGGATTGGCAGTAGCATGTTTCTTCGAAGAAGGTTGGGCCGTCGTAGAAGATGCCGTCGATGTCGTAGGCGCATAGGTCCCTTACGATTTGGAAGCACCATTCCCGGTAGGGTGTGTTAACGCAGAGGCTGGTTGCCGCCTTAGACCCGTAGAGTCCATCGAGGGGCTTACCCTTCTCCGTGATCTGCGCCCATTCAGGGTGTTTCTCAGCGAATCGGGCGTAGTACCAGTGGACGTTAAAGTAGACGACGACCTTGACTCCCCTTTTATGGGCTTCTGGCAAGTACAGAGCCAGGTAGTCCACGTTCTCCCTACTGGCTACCTTGGTTCTAAAGTAGAACCCTGTATCATCATGTCCCTTCCCAGGGGGTTGAGCCCAACCCCAGACATGGAAATGATTTACATTGGCGTAGACCTGAGCCATCAACTCCGCTTCTTTCACCGGGTCGCGGTTTGCCGGGTTGACGAGAGGGTTCATGGGGTTGCAGGCTTCAAAGATCCTCAGGGGTTCCTTCTCCCACCAATGTCCTTCACTCCCCATCTACGTACACGCTCCTTTTCCGGTTGTTCTACACAATCGACTAACACCGTAAAGATAAATCGCTTTCCCAAACCCACCTGAAAAAATGTAGGAAGAGACTTTTTTCATCGCTTGATTCAACGTTTACTTTATACCTTAACGCGCTCACGTCGCTTAGAAAAATCCATCGCTGTTGAAAGCTGAATCCAGGGATACGAGGTCCCTCCACGTCCGCTCATCTATGAATACCCCCTCCCCACCCCTCTCCTCCTCCACCCTCCTCTCCATTTCACCGGGCATAAGAACCTCCTTGAAACCCGGCGCCGTCCTAGAAGACTTCACCCTCGCAATCAGATTATCCACCTCAGCTTTGAAGTCTTGAACTGGTTTAAACCGCGCGATGTCCAAGACCATTATGAACACCCCGTTACCCCTAGCTTTCCCGCTGGTACACGACCCGGCACCAGTTAATACACCTGCGAGTACATCAACGATAAGCCCTAGACCAAAACCCTTGTAGCCAACGTTTCCACCCAGGGGGAGAAGCGCGCCTCCCCTGTAAAGGTCCTCGGGATCAACTGAAGGGTTTCCATCCCTATCGATGATCCAGCCCTCCCCCAGCTTCTCACCGCGTCTCAGCTTAATCCTCACCTTTCCCTCAGAAGTGGCGCTGGTTGAGATATCGATGACCAGCGGCGGATGCTTGCCAGCCGGGATGCCGAAGCAAATAGGTCCCGTGTGCAGCATACGCTCTACGCCGCCGAAGGGCGCTACCATAGGCGGCCCCGTTGCGGCTATAAAGCCGACCATATCGGCTTCACAGGCCTTCAGAGCGTAATCTGCTAATCTACCTATATGTCCACAGTTGAAGATGCCAACGATGCCCACCCCGCTTCTACGCGCCTTTCCAACAGCTACTTTAACGGCTTCCAACGTGACTAGATGACCGAAATTCCAATGCCCATCCACGATGGCTAGGAATCGACTCCTATGAGACGTCGTAGCCCTCGCTCCGGGCTTAACCGCCCCACGTTTGACATCCTCCACGTACTGAGGTATCCGCATGACTCCATGAGAGTCCACTCCCTGTAAACTCGCCTTCACGAAGGAATCTGTTAAGGTACATGCGTCCTTATCCGAGACGCCGAGGCCTCTGAATACGCGGACACCCATCCCCTTCAACTTATCCGCGGAAACAACCGGCACCTCTACCTTCCTCCCTGCCACACTCTTTCCACGAACGCATTACTGTTTAAGATCGATCGGGGTCCTAAAGGCTGATCGTTTCACATAGAGCTTCGAGCGCCTAAACCCGTTAACCATGCTTCAGTTACGGGCTGTGCCACTCCTGTATAAACGTAAAGCAGGGTGAGGATTTTTCCCTCCCATACCTAACCAAGGGCTTGGTAAGGTGCCTATGCGCCCTTAAAGGAGTTATGTAAAGCCCTTCTTGAAGTTCTCTAGGAACCTCCACGGAAACCTTAACCGCGCTCCTCTCCCGCCTACCACACTGCTCACAGCGGAAACCCTTCGCCTT
>CAYNFI010000103.1:0-3608 GCA_964396445.1 uncultured Candidatus Bathyarchaeia archaeon | reverse complement strand
CACTCCCCCCAGAATGGCTTACCCTTCAAGGCAAAGCAGCCAGGGCATCTGGGCTCTCTATTGCCCTTGAAGTTCTCGCAGTTGCTGCAAACAGAACCGCAGCCTGAGAAAATAAATTTGTCTGACATGGTTGAATTATCCGAATTTCTAATATATATGACTATGGTGTATGAACGGTAGGTCATACCTATAACATGCTTGCAAGAGTTTTTACATAACTTGTCTTGGTCCCGCTTGCGTTACCTACCACCTAGGCTAGATCCTTGTTTTAAAAAATCTTGTAAGCTCCTTCCCAGTACGTATTACTTCTCGCACGAGAATGTTGAAGTCTTCACGGCGGCTGCGGTGATTAGTGTTTCCTACACGCAGAACGTATTTACCCTTGATAATTGTCCCGGATATAACGGCTACCCCTCGTTCCTGCAACTCTATGACGACTTGCTTGTTAAACTCATTCAGTGCAACATCATCTATGTCGGGGACGACGTAGCGGAAGCAGACAATGTTCAATGTGACCGGAGCTAAAAGCTCTAATTCCGGCTGAGCTTTGATAAGCTCAGCTAAGTAACGGGCTTGATCGATGTTCTGTTGTATCAACCGTCCATACTTTAGGCTGCCATGCTCCTTAAGGGACATCCAGGCTTTAAGCGCCCGGAACCCTCGTGAAAGCTGGAAGCCGTAATCGCTGAACCAAGGTAGGTCGCCTCCGGTGAGTCCTCGTCCACCTTCGCCGTGGGCAAGGTACTCGGGTGTCAAGGAGAAAGCTTTGCGATGATATTCCTCACTTCGCACGAGTACGCATCCGATTTCATACGGCATATACATCCACTTGTGTAAGTCTAAAGCCAGCGAGTCAGCCCGCTCCATTCCCGCTACCTTATTTCTTTCCCTAGATGCCAAGGCAGCCCACGCGCCAAAAGCCCCGTCAACATGAAGCCAGAGGTTTTCCAGTTGACAGATATCCGCCAGCACGTTGAGGTCGTCGATGGCTCCTGTATTAATCGTCCCAGCTCCCCCGATGACGCAGAATGGCACGTGACCCTCGTCACGGTCCTGTGCGATCGCCGTCTTCAACGCTTGAAGGTCGATTTGAAAAACATCATTTACGGGTATAAGGCGGAGTGCGTCACTGCCTAGACCAAGTATTTCCACAGCCTTCTGTATCGAGCTGTGAATTTCCTGGGACGCGTAGAGCATCATCTTACGCGATGCGTCTTGAAAGCCTCTCCGGCGAAAATCATACCCAGCCTTCGTATTCCTAGCAACCGTTAACCCTATCAAGTTTGCAGCTGAGCAGCCGCTGGTTAATAAACCGCTGGCTGAAGCTGGGAACCCCAGCATCTCCTTGACCCAATCGATCACCTGCTTCTCAACGTGGTTAGCCGCATGATTATCACCGCCGCCTGTATTTGTGTTCATAAAGGCTGCCAGTAGCTCAGCTAAGGCTCCGGAAACAGTTCCGGTGCCTAAAGCCCAGCCCCAGAAACGCGGATGTGTATTTCCAAGTGGGTAAGGGAGCACGTTTTCCACAAATTCCCTGTAAACCTCTTCAGGACTTTGAGGTTCATGTGGCAGAGGCTTTCTGAAATGATCCTTAACCCCTTCGGGGATGTGCTGCCAAGCAGGGCGCTCCCGGATGGTTTTTAGATAATCCAGCATATCGTCAAGCATTTTGTGACCTAGCCTTCGTATGGATTCCCAGTCATCGGGGTCAAGTGTTTCCTCACACACAATATCTTCCATCTCTCGCTTCAAGATCGACAGCCTCTCCCCACTCACGATTACACGATGGATTTATTCATTCTCATCGCTTGATGAGAGACCTAGTTTCTCCCTTAAAGTTACATGGATGTTTATCCTAGCTTGGAGGCTTAACGTTCGAACACACGCCTACACATCCACTTCCAGGGAATCACAATAGCCTAAGGTGTTCTCTTGAAGTAGTTCTCAACCCTTTCAAGCGGTACGTAACCAAGGATCCTCCTCGCTTTTTCCACAAGGTATTTTCCATGAGCGCGGTAGCTGAGGATGTTGAATACCTGGAAGTTATCGGGGACTGATTTGATTTCCAAGGCTAAGCGTAGGGCGTGTACTAAGTCTTCCCAAACCACGGTGAAGGTGGGGAAGTCGCTTCGTGAGACCGGCTCCGTAGGCTTCGGACCGAGTCCGTTAAAGAGTAAACATATGGTTTGGATACCGTAGGCGCGTGCGTAGACCCGGCATATCTCGATGCTAAGATGTTTTGTAAGCGCGTAGTATCCTGTGCCCGGCATAGGCGGTACATCGTCAACGTCGAAGTCGTGGTCATACCCACGCCTAACCAGCTCAGGACCTGTATGAATAACCTTCTTGACACCGTTCTCAGCAGCCGCCTTCATAACATGGTAAGCACCCTTAACATTCACCTGGAAGCTTAACACCGGGTGATCCCGGTTTACGGTGAAGTTGATGATAGCGTCCATGCCGCGGGAAGCCTCTAAAACTTCCTCATAGGAGGATACGTCAACGTTGACTGTGGGCTTCCCGAATGGATGAGGCTTCATATGCCCTGCAAGGCGGAGACGATAGTAAGGCTCCAACCCAGGCGTAACGTAAGGCGCTATAAGACCGCATGCTCCGAGGACGAGCACGTTTTTAACCTTAGACACTTTCAAGCCCACCTCTTGGTTAACCATCAACGAGTCCCTTCGGCTAAACCTCCTTGATAATTAGCTTGGAAATTGTGGGTAGGCTTATACTCCATCTGCGCGGCTCCATCGATCAGGAACTTTGGATTTGGGATATCGGCGCATATATGGTAAAGTCTCCAGCGATTAGTCCACCAGACATTATTACTGCTATCCCTGCTCAGGGCGCATCGGAAAGCTTGAGCCGCATCCCTTAGATCGAGCCACATAAGGTCTGGTTTCTGCCCCTTAACTTCCTCCTCTAAAACCAGCCTTCCCAGGCGGAGGCAGGTAACGGTAACCATATAGTCCCGTGCAAACTCTCTGCAGGTTAGTTCCCCGAGGTACTTCGCTATCTCACCGATCTCCGGTGATGGAAATGGCTTCCAAAGCTCCGTTATATAAACATCGTCGGGGTAGGCATTGAAAATGGTAAGTGTTCCCGCGTAAAGAAGCTTCTTCACACCCGCCTCTACGGATGCCTTGAAGAGGTTATGCGTACCCCTCGTAGCATAGTCAATCATCATCTGCTCACGTTTCAACGTATCCATTGGCAAGTCCGGCGGAGGCTCACATGTATGAATCACGGCGTCCACACCGCGCACAGCCCTCCACGCATCATCAGGGTTCAAGATACTCCCCTGCATAAACTGAGCCTGTGCTCCCGCATCAACCAGCACGGTATCCATAAGGCGGAGTTCATGGTCCTTTCCAAGCTCCACTGCAACCGCCTTCGCAAGTCTACTCGCTGCTCCTGTTACAAGGATCTTCAATTAGATCTCCTCTTTTACCGATGTATGGTCTATTATCCCGAGTGCAGCGGATGCGTTTCTTAAGCGTTTCTATACTGAACAGTACACTGTAAATTTAATTTCAACTGTGATCCCTGCCAACTACATTACTAAATATTATAAACTATGTAAGCGAATGCAAATTTCCGCG
>CAYNFI010000102.1:2555-3619 GCA_964396445.1 uncultured Candidatus Bathyarchaeia archaeon | reverse complement strand
GATAACCATTCGGAAGGAACTTTCTCAGGGTGTCGGTCGTATTCATCGCTCTTTGCATACGAGTCTCCACTCTTGAGAGTCTTCCAAAGACAGCCGGCAAGCCACCGTTTAACGGGGCTTGATTTCTGGAGGAGAGCGTATGTCCGGGCTATCGCCGTTGATTCAGACAGGCACTCTTCTCGCGCTTTCTCGACTGTCAGGTCCCTCAGCCAGAGATCCAGAGCAAGCAGAGAGGATTCCCTCGCCTTGAAAACCGCTTTAGCCGACTCTCCTGGGGGAGGCAACCCGGCGCGCCATCTACCTCCCCCCACGCTTCTGAGGTAGATCTCAAGCACGCGAAAGGTTAGATGCCAACAGTCCTCAACGGCTCCATACCTGTTCCGCGAGGACTCCTTGCGGATAAGGTCGGTCTCCGGAGTCGTCCCTGTGAGTTCATCGATCCTCGCCTCAATCGCGGACAGGTCTTTTCCCGCCATCCAGAGTAGTCGTCGGACATAATGCTCCTTTAGCTCTGTTCGCTCACCCAACCACGCATAGAACTGACCGAGTTGCTCCGCGCTTTCCGGGGGCTGTCCAGGATCCACGGATTCCCCATTCAACCAGCGACATAGGTTGATTTTGGTCTCCATCATCTTGGCGAGGCGGTGCACCTCCGTGCGCGGCCACCACGGAAGGGCGCAGCCGACCGGATGACTTAGAACGGGGCTGAGGCTCCCGATGCCCTCCAATATCCAGAGAACACTGTCTGGAAAATTGTAGTGACAGCGGCGAAACATCGCTATCTGCGCACGGATGAGCCTCACGTCGCCAGAAAGTCTGCCAAGCTTTAGTTGCATCGCGTTGAGAGCGGAAACGTCCTTGTCCCAACGGCTCCTGTAAGCATCGTAACTGTCAAATCTGTCTCCCCAGATGCTCGGCCAATGATATATCATCGTAGCAGGCGTACCACCCTCAAGTGAGATATGATAGTAGTTAACATTCTCACTGTATGTACCGTATACGATATCAGTGCCCAGCGGAACTTTCGAGTAATCAACGAATTTCGGACGACCCAGCGAGATCAA
>CAYNFI010000102.1:0-2455 GCA_964396445.1 uncultured Candidatus Bathyarchaeia archaeon | reverse complement strand
CCCTTTGAGACGAGGCGGTCGAGGTGTGTAGCCAAGTTTTTATGACTCATACCCACATGTCTAGCGATCTCCCTCAACGAGGCGACCTCTCGGCGGCATAGGAAAACAACCGTGAGTAAATCAACGTCATCAGCGTACATCTTGAGGAAAACCTCGAAAACCTTCCCCTCCCTAGTTTCCTCAGGTTCACCGCCTACAGCGTCCATAGCCCAGCACTTAACCGAAAATTAACCGTATTTATAGTATCTATATCACCGTATTACTCCTTATAAATTCAAC
The DNA here is from genome assembly GCA_964396445.1 of uncultured Candidatus Bathyarchaeia archaeon. Lineage (GTDB taxonomy): Archaea > Thermoproteota > CALKCG01 > B24 > JAWCPE01 > CAYNFI01. The sequence goes on along the minus strand of CAYNFI010000102.1, from coordinate 2,176 downwards.
TGTCAGAAACTGACATAAGATGGAAACCCACTATCAATATAAGTTTGTATATGGAATAGGATCGATCATGTATTTATATTCAATAATGTTTAAAAAAGGAGGCTTAATCCGCTTAGAATGCGGCATTAAATGCATTAAACCTGTAAAAATACTCATCTGAAAAATTAGGCGCTTAAATTCCCCACCCTAAACGGGTTCACCGGAAGACCACTAGCTCAATAAAGGAATCTAAGAAGCCTGTATCGTCATCGAGTGCGACATAGAAATAAGATAAGATAAGCATCTATGGCCGATGACTCGTCTATCTAAGCAGTTCAACTATGCCTCTAAGTATCAATTCATCAGCACTTACACTATTCTGGAAATCCTCATGAATATGAAAGCGAGCAGACCGAATCTCGATGAACTTTTCTAAAAAAGTAAAATATTATTTGAAATTATCTTTAACGACTGCCGTGGACAAAAGAAGTGAGGACTTAGAAACCGAGCTGCAAAATCTTATATGAATCAGTAGAGAAAAAAAGGAAAAGAGGATGGAAATGGTTATGGAAGCGCCTTTAAAGCCCAGGTTTGAATTGATGAGATTTGAGTTTTCAGGCGAACCCTACGAGAGAGGGCTCTCTTATGGAAAAAATTGCAGAGAGAAGATTTCAAGGCTCTTGAATGAATGTTTCTACGATGCTTTCCCGCTGGGGAGGACAAGGGAGGCTTCCAGAGAACAGATGTTAAAGTTCGCTAAGAGGTATACGCCCTACATCGAGGATTATTCACCCGAGGTCTACGAGGAGATGAAGGGCGTCGCTGACGGCTCCGGCAAGGTCTTAGAAGAGGTCGTACTCATATCTCTACACGAGGAGAGGCGTATCTTAGGTGAAAAAGAGTTGATGAGGCATTGTACCGTGGTCGCGGCTACAGGATCCGCGACGATAGGCGGCGAGACGTACATCGGCCAGACGTGGGACGAGAGCTATGCTGATTTCTGGGAAGGGGATAAACCTCTACTACTGCGTGAAAAGGGGAAATCGGGACTGGATGTCTTAGAATACGCTTATCCAGGTTTGCTTGCAGCAGCGGGTATGAACTCTGAGGGGCTCTCAATAACCTGGACATCTACGCCGCGCGCACCCTTTGAAATCGGGGTTCCAACCTACGTGATAGTGGCTGAGGTTCTTAGGAGGAAGAATATATCCGAGGCTCTTGCAGCGATAATAAACGTGAAGAGGGCTGGAAGCTTCAAGTTTACAGTAGCTGACAGAAACGGCGAGATATACATCGTAGAGGCTACACCTAAGAATCATCACCTAATCTACGTGGACGACTATTATGGTTATCATGCCGACTTCGAGTCTGGTGATATAAGAAGGGAGTTCCCCTCGCATAGAGTGGATGTACCCGGCTACGTCGTAGCTGCGAACAGGGTTAGAAAGCTCCTAAAAACGGCGCGTGGAAAGCTGGATGTTGACGTTTTAAAGAACATACTCAGCGACCAGTACATATGCTGCCACCCGGTCCAGAAGGAGGGGAAGTGGGCTGGCGGCATAACCTGGGCCTCCTGGATACTTGTTCCGTCAAAGCGTGAATGGTGGATAACCCACGGCCCACCATGCCAAAACGAGCTGAAGAAATACGTCGTAACATAAGACGTGCCTCCGCTTTTCACGGAAACGTTTCGATTCAAATAACACTTGAAAGTTGAGCTATCATGAAGAGTAGGGATGAGATGATGGTGGCTAAGACGAGCTGACTAAGAACTTGGCATAATGATTGGCGTCGATGGCTTCAATAAACTGAGCGATGGGACTCCCTCCTTAGCCATCTCTCTTTGTTTGTTCCGTAAATCGAGATACTACCATTTACTTAGGCAAGGTTTTGAAGCGGAAGAAGGCTGAGGCTGAGGAGCTTAGAGAAAAGCTGAGGCTGATACAAAGGCTACCTTAGACCCCTTAATCCGGTGGAAGATAGGAAGAGTTCAAAGAAAAGGAGGAATGATGGTCGGTTGTTGTTGACCCTGTTACTTCCCCTCATGGATGACTATACTTCCTCCTCCAAGAGGAGTATCAGAACCATTGTCGTAGAATAGGCCACCGCTACCCGGAGTCTTTAAGCCTCTCCCAGCCTCATAGCCGATGCGTTTTCCCTCGACTATGATGTAAACTATATGTTTCTCGGAGTCAAC
>CAYNFI010000101.1:0-3658 GCA_964396445.1 uncultured Candidatus Bathyarchaeia archaeon | reverse complement strand
GCGTCCATCGTTAACGTAGATCCATCGATCATGACGTCAGCGTCCTCATGGGAGAACACGACCGCCGATGTAGGAGCATAGAATTTGAACTCCTCACCCGTCTTCACAACCATCGTCTTCACATCATCCCCCAGATACTCAGGTATGGTTATGGCCTTCTCTACAGCGATGCCCCAGCCATAACCGCCGGCTCCGAGGATGACGGTGATTTTACCCGTACTATCGATCCTCGTCGGTGTTTGAATCAGGAAGCTTGTGTCAAACCAGTATTCCCCCACCCTCAAAGACTTTTTAACGTCAGGGCCTTGGAGGACGATCTGCCACCCAGGCCTGTTCAAGTTGTACACACTGACTTCACAGTTCTCTAAGGCTATAACGATGAACGACTGGCGGGTTCCCATCCCCTTATCGCTGGGAATGCCGCCTGTGAACCCGTAGAAGGTTTTACCTATGAAGCCTCCTGTAGCCGAAGGCGCGTACATGAAGGATTCACGGCTTGTGCCCGCGACCATAACTCGACCCGTTGAAACAAGCCTGTAAACCGATCCGGGGCTCAACTTGATTATCCTATACGCATTAGCGGGGACGTCCAGCTCCGTTACCTTCGCGCCTGCGGCGTCGTAGACCGTGACACGGGCGTTCTCAACCCCCAATACGACGCTTGATTCATACTCCGCCTGATTAAACGTGGATTCCCATGTCCCGTTTACGGGTTTGAATATGAACTCTTTGCCGGCGTATCCGCCGTCTGTGCTGGGGTAGTAGGTGGACATCTCGTTGTAGCCGCCGCCTGTCAGGAGCGCTGAGACCAGTTTATCGGATACGACCTTCACGTAGCTTCCTTCAACCTCGGGCGGCGGGGTTACCCCTGTGGCTGTGCTGCCGAGGGTTAGGGTTCTAAGCTGCATCCTGTTTAGGGTGAAGGAGGTGATTAGGCTCTTATCCACGAGGTTGTAGACTTCTACGCGGGTCTGGTCCTCGACGCCGATGATGCTGAGTTCAGCGGGTAAACGGGTGTAGTTGTAGATGGTCACGCCTCTTGTCGGGTCGACTGCAGTCCAGTTCATGACGGTGGGGGGTGCGTAGGCGTAGTAGACGTAGGGGCTGGGGCTTGCCTGCGCGCTCCGGGTTGAGGATGCGGCCCAGTTCCCAAACAGGGCTGACGTTAAGAGGGTGGCCGTTAACAACGTGTAGAACATCGATGAATGAGGTGGTTTAAAGGGTTTCATGAATCCCGTTTTTACCCAGCCACTGAACTTAAGCCTTTCGTCTTAAGCGGGTCTCCACCATCCTATCATACTATCCGGCACTTGTCAGGTATACCCAGTAGATCCCCCTTTTTTCCTTTTTCAAGAAATGAGATCCATGCGCGCTCATTATGGAGTTGCTTTACACATGAGTAAAATTGGACATAGCCAATTTATCACAGAAATATATGGGCATCTCTTCCACGGCGGAAAACCCAGAAGCTCCCATGTCCACCATATAAACCGTCCGTTAGCTTACCGAACCCCTTAATCCAGCCTTTAAGCCGCGACTTACGCAATTGCTATATAATTTTAGGGTTAACCCTGTGTACCGATCAATATTAAAAATGAAATGGGGAAGAGGTTAAAAATCAGTTCTAAGAATGAGAATGGACCAGTTGAGATGAGGGGATGGGGGATGGAGGAGGTTAAGGATGGCTTAAGTGTAAGGGTTTTGGACACCATGGTTGTTGATCGACAGGCGCGGGAGATCAACGGTACCAAGCGCTGGCTGTATTTTGAAACCTTAGACCGCTTCTCCACCGGGGAGCTACTTGTCTGCGTTTGGATGGTGCCGGATGAGAATTACGTTGAAGGGTGTTTCTCCGGCTACCGTTTTTCCATAGACGGGGGACGGACGTGGAGTCGGCGGTACGTGAAGGGCCCGATGGGCTGGTGTAAACACGCGTTTAAGGATGGGCGCCTCATGGAACTCTCCTACATGGCGGTGGCTGACCCCCTGGACCAGAACCGGAGCTTCACCGGTATCCTAACTTGGTTATCGGAGGGGGGTAGAAAGGTATGCCAGGAGGAGATGCGCCTGCGCTTTCCGTTTCCAGTGAAGCTTACGCCGCAGCCGCCTACAACAACCCCTGTGCAGCTGTGTGGCTTCGTCTTCTGCCGCTCCATCATTGAGATGCCTGAAGGCGATCTCCTAGCCTCTATGTACGGGCGCTTCGAAGGCGACGAACTGGATCGAAGTATCTTAGTGAAGTCCATAGACCAAGGTCGAAGCTGGGATTACCTCTCCACCGTATGCGAAGGCGTTACCATCCAAAGCCTCACGGGCGACCGGGACCTTGAGGGCGCCAACGAACCCAGTGTTCTACGGTTGAACGACGGCGCACTCCTCGCCGTTTTCCGCACGCGTAGCTACAGGGAGATGTATCAATGCTGGTCCAGAGACGGTGGGAAGACTTGGACGCACCCAGTGTCCGCGGGTGTACCAGGAGTGCTGCCGAAGCTTCTACTCCTAAACAACGGGGTGCTCGCCTGCAGCTACGGCCGCCCCGGCGTCCACATAATGTTCAGCTTAGACGGGACGGGACGTGAATGGCGCCACCACACAGACATCCCCCTTAACGACCGAGGCAGCACATGTTACACCGACCTCCTCGAGGTCAAACCTGGCGAGCTTCTCCTCCTCTACGATACCCAAGATAAGGAATTTATGGACGTTCGACTTACCCGCCTCCTAGTCGAACGAACCTAGAGAAGAACCTGAGAGAAGCGTTCAAAGAAGGCATTTACTCCACAAACCCCTTAGTTTCCCTCGGGTCGATTTCCCCCTTTTCTCCATGTGGTCTCCCCCTGAAACGTATTGAACAGGGCAAGTAGCAGCCTCGGATCAAGAAAAGCAGCTTAATACGGGCTTATTCGACTACTCCCCCCTCCCCCCTCATCCGCAAGAGAGCGCAGAGGAGTCTCTAGCTGAAGCCCAGAAGGCTTCTGCACACCCACCGTCTAAGGGAAGCCCTCAGGGAGAAGTATCGAAAGCACGTTGATCACCTTTTCAAAGGGGGTTGTTGAAGCCTGACCTAAGAGTTGAAGACACTCCCCAACATGAGTAAAGCGGAGATTATTGAGCTGTTCCACGGCTTCTGCGGCGAGGCTCTGAAACCGTGTTCGGCTCTGAACACTTCTTCCTCCATGTAAACACAGTTCGGGTAATACCCAAAAGCCCTAGTAAACATGCTCAGATCAGGAAAAGAAGCCTGACACAGGCTTATCCACTCCGTAGAAACAAATCTGGGAGGGAGTATACCCGTCTGTCTCTGTCTCTGTATCAGAGCCTCTCACTAACAGAGGAAATGTCTTGCAGCTAAACTCTACGACCCCAGGCTCCTCAACATCCTCTTCTGAACTCTTAGACACTGGAAGGCCTCCAATGAGTAACTCAGGAAGAAAGGCATCTTATACGTGATGAAGCGGCTTGGACATAAGCGGGTCGAGAACACCGTGCTCTACACACAGCCCGTCTTGTTTGAAAGCGAAGAATACCACTCAGCCGTGGTTGTTACAATCGACGAAGCGTGGAAGCTGATAGAGAACGGCTTCGAATATTTTTTCAATCACGAAAACGTCTCAGGAAACGCGAGTAGTAGCCGCCAGCTTAAATGCATCTGGAAAAG
>CAYNFI010000100.1:0-3704 GCA_964396445.1 uncultured Candidatus Bathyarchaeia archaeon | reverse complement strand
TACAGGCTTCTCTCCCCTGCCAGGTCTGTTGAGAGACGGCTGGGCGCCCATTACGTGTTCAAGTTTAACCTTACAAACGGTCCGTTTCCAGTTAAAGGCGTGAACGAGGTAAGTATCAAGGTTGAAAGGAGGGATCCCTGGATAGACCCAGCTGCTGAAGGATGCAAGCTTGAACTCCACGATGTTGAGTTGCGTGTAGCCTACCGTATTGCGCGGAACTACCCTACGTTTACAGAGGAGCGGGACCTGTAACACTGCGCCAGGTTACCTTTACCGGAAGGAGCGGTACAGAAGCCTGAGCTTCCTATCGCTTATGGGGAGCGTAACCTTCACCTGTCCCCGTCTGTAGGATTCCCGGAGTGCAACCTCGATCTCCATAGCGTGGCGGACCCGTCGACCGCTTACCCTAGGCTCCGCATCCTCTTCTATGCACTGGATCAAGTCCGCGACCCCGTAGTAGGTGTAGGGCACTGAGAACTGGTCAGCGATAGGCCAAGGAAGCTCAGCTAAGCCGGTTGTGTCAAGCTCTTTCCAAAGCCTGAAACCCTTGCTCCAGTTGAAGGTGAGGAAACCTTTCGTCCCAGTTAGCGTGACATCAAGGCAAGGACGGTGAAGTCCCAGAATCGCGCCTTCAACTCTGTTCTTAAAGTACATGAAGCCGCTCTTAGGAGTGACCTCGCTGTCGAAGTCCTCCTGGGCTTTTTCCGGGCTTTCCATGTTTCCCAGAACCCAGTCCACCTCGCTGCCTACTAGGTAGAGGAAGGTGTTATGCTGCGCAGTTTGCATACCTGTCACCATGCTTACGAGTTCTCCGACCTCTTCCTGTTCAATCATTTTCCTAGCCTTCCCAAAGGCGGGGTGACAAACGCTGATAGAGCCTACTAAAAGCTTAACGTTCGCTTTTCGGCACACATCAACCATGCGATCGGCTTCCTCAAGGCTGTGCGCCATAGGTTTCTCCGTGAATACGCCTTTCACACCCGCTTTAACCGCCGCTGATGTGACCTCCGGCCTTATGTCCGTCTTCGTGCATACGCTCACTAAGTCAAGGGATTCCTTCTCCAACATATCCCAGTAATCCTTGTAGAGGGCTTTCACACCATAGTGTTTTCCAAAGCCTTTAAGCCTCTCAACATCCGGGTCGCAGCCAGCAACCAGCCTCGTCTTTACGTGAAACCTGTAGGCACCCGCATGGGAGTTAGGTAACCCCATTAACGGTGTTTTACGCATCGTGGGCAGCCCACATTCAGGTGCTCCCCGCCTATCCGCCACATCGTAGAGCCAACCCATCCAGCCTAAACCAATGACCCCAGTCCTATAACTTTTCAAACCCACCCCTCTAACCTGAAATCTAGAGTTCAGCTACTCATAAAGGCTATGAACCATTTCATATCCTACAGGGAAAATATTTTACATCGACCTATGTCTTATAAACGCCCAACATACGATGAATGAGTATGGAAGAATTAACCATGTTGAGGAGTCTAGCCTACTGAGAGGAAGACGGTATGGCGGAATTGCCGAAGATATATCCAATCTGGGTAGACGCCCGCAACACGAGAGTCTACGGGATGGACAGTGACGACCAGGGGACATTATGGTTTACAGGCAGCCTTCCGATTCTTTATCGCTACTGGCCGCGCACCGGAACGATCACTAGCACATGCATCCCCAGTGACCATGGTGGAAGCCAAAGTCTCTGCGCTGGAGGCAAGGTGTACGTGCTCCCGCAGACTAGACCTAGGATCACGGTTTATCACGTAGCCGACTCACGTGTTTACCAAGTGGATAAGCCTTTTCCGGAAGCCAACCTATGGTATGGTGAGGCGGATAAAGAGCGTAGTCTATTGTACCTTCCCGAGCGATCTCGCCCTTGTCTGGTGTTGTGGGATGTGGAGCGGGATGAAGGGCAGGTGTTTCCCTATCCGGAGGAAGGGTCGTTACCATGCATTCTGGACATTGATTGGCCACAGCGGTTGAAGGAATTCCCGATCCCAGTAGTGAAGGGATGGCCTGCACGCCGGGTATACTTTGACCCAGAGGTGCGGCGCTTCATCGCCGAGCATATAGGGGCGATCCCACCTGTACACCCTAGGACTGAGGAAAACGTCCCACGGTATCTTGTGACATACGAGGACGGATGGATGATAAGGCTAGACCTGTGGACTGGTGAGCATTATAAACGCGCGGTGCCAGGATGGGGTGAAGAGTTCGGGTTCATCGGGGGAGGGGTGTTCCACCGTGGCTGGCAACTCAACAATCTAAGTACCTACAATGGTAGTTTCCGCTACAATGAGCAGACGGGGGAGTATGTAGCGCTCAGAGAGAATCCTCATCTTGGCGTCGATGGGTATCCTTATCATTTCATGGACCGCTTCCTAGCCTACCATCCTGAAACCGATCGGTTCGACGTTCTAGTCCCGGATGTGCCTGCCGGTCGATACCCTCAGTTGTGCTACAGCAAGGTTGTAGGTAACGAGCTTTACATCACCGCAAACGACATCTGGTCGTCCGAGCTGGGAAGACCTTTAGGCTCGGATGAGAGACCGATCGGACGACTAATGGTTCTTCAATCCCACCCGGTGCAAGGCTAATACTTATACGACATACGAAGAAGCCAGGAAACTATGGTAAAACTTTATGGAAATCCTTAAGCAAGCCCTTAAAGCTGAAATAAGCCGTATAATGGAAGGAGATTCCTAAACAAACAGTGGAGAAAATCTTTATCAGAAAGTTCAAATCATGAATTCATGGTGGGTGTTAAGGCTCCCATATGAGAGAGTGCTGGCTGAGGAGGACGTAGCGTCCGTCCATGACCTTTCCAAGGTCGATTTTGACAAATTCAAGCTGTTTCTGGAGACCGATTTGAAATTAAGCCCTAGAACAGTCAAGGATAAGCTTCGAATATTGAGAAAGTTCCTAGCTTCAACACCCACAATCACGGTTGACAGTATAAGGCAATACCTCAGCCGATACAACGGCAAGGAGAACGGGACGTATAACAACCAGTTGAAAGCCTTAAAGACTTTAACGAAATTCCTTGGGAGGAAAGACTTGACTGAAACCTTCACGTTTGCAGTCGAATATGAAAAGCCTTACAAAAGGTTGAGTAAAGCCGATCTCCAAAGGTTCTATAACGCCTTGAAAAGCCTAGACACAAGGACAAGGTTCTTGATGTATGCAAGTTCTGGACTTCGACCAGTTGAACTCCTAGGCTTAACGGAGAAAGACACCGACATGGAGAACAGGATGATCATACCATCAGTACATAAAGGAGCAACGAAAAGGTCATGGGTAAGCTTCTTTAACACGGAAACAGAAGCCTTGATGAAGGAATACATACTAACACGGAAAGGAAAGGAGAAGCTATTCCCAAGGGAAAGCCATAGGATGGTCAACGAATGGGAGAACGCTCAAAAGGAAACTGGGTTAAACATCACAGCTAAAGTTTTACGAAGATGGTTCTCGGATGAAATGGGTCGAATAGGAATTCCAGACCGCTACGTAGATGCTATGATGGGACATATCCCAAGGAAAATGCTTTCTGCAACGATACACAGACCTAAGCCCTGAAAACCTCAAAGAAATTTACGATAAAGCCAACCTATGGGTCTTAGAATAGACCCAACCCCTTATTTTTTTAAGTTAAGGAAAGGTGGAAGCCTTGACTTCATCAACAAAGTTCATAACCACTAGGATCAAGC
>CAYNFI010000099.1:0-3775 GCA_964396445.1 uncultured Candidatus Bathyarchaeia archaeon | reverse complement strand
ACGATAGGGTAGAAATCCTCAAGGTCCAGTGGGTCAACGACCTTAAAGACCAGACCAGCTATGTCCTTAACCTCACCGTTAACAGCAACCTCGGAGAGGATTTGATAGGTTCCCTTCGCGAGGTTGGGTACTTCGTAGCTGAGTTGAAGCTCCTCGTACTTTTCATCCTTAAGCATTGACTTCAACGGAGTGAACTCCGCTACGGTGCATCCCCTGAAGTCAACGATCCTCACCCTCAACTCTAGCGCCGGGGGATGGGATACCTCATCTGAAACAGGTTGGAGGCTTAGTTCTAAAATCGAGCCAGGAGCTACCACGGCTTTCCTTGAAACGATTCCTAAACTGACTCTAATGATGTTCCTAACCTCCACGCTCCAATCTCTTCGGTTGAGGAGGCTTCCATCCTCGCTGAGGACCTCGACTACGGCTTGGAGGATACCTGAAGACTTCGGTGATTTCTCGGTTTTAAGGGAGAAAGCCAATGCTTGGGCGCCTTCAAGTTTGAGGCTTTGTTCCTCCATCGAGAGGACCTTTCCATCCCTTTCAAGCCTAAACCTTACCTTCACCATCAAGGGTTTTACGCTGAACAGAACGGTTTCAGCCTTAACAGCCTCACCCGCAACTACCTGACCGCTGGAAGCGGTAAACCTGTCGAAGACCGCGAACTCGTCTCTGCGAGCCAGCCACAAGAGAACCTGCCGTATAAGGTCGTCGTAGAATTCCGAGGTGAAGAAGCTCTTCTTCTCCGTAAAGTCGCGGCTTTTCGGGGCTGTGGTTGGGTAGGTTGCGAACATAGCAACCCTTCCTCTACCATGTCCTCGGACTAGTAGGAGAGGATTTTCTGTAACCTTTAAGACAACCTCCGCGTCTCGTTTGGGAACTACCTTCTGGATAACGGAAACACGGTTAAGCCCCTCAAAGGGTATGCCTGAGACGGTTGGATGCCGCTTAACAACCTCGGGGAAACCGTTAACCTCTACCTCCGCCTCCTTTACCACGGAAGCTGGAAGGACGGGGTCGAGAAAGGTGTAGGTGCCTAAAGCGTTTCCCAGACTGTGGCGACCACCTGTTATGAGAAGCCCTCCACCGTTCTCCACATAAGCGATAAGGTTAGCGACTTCCTGTGCGGTGAAGACACCCGGGTCAACATCCAGCAAAGCGATGACGTTATACTCCCCTAAGCCGAGGAAGCCTTGAACGCTTCCATCAACCCTCGAAGGGAGAGGACGCGTCAGCGGAAAATTCACGCCTTTAAAAAGGCTGAGCCTAACCTTGGCACTCTCCCCGCCAACAGCACGTACAGACTCCTCAACCCTCCAGAAACCATCATCCGAAGCCTTCACCACAAAAGCACGCATACTCTCACATCAACATAAACATGTAGCATTTTAGTTTTTCCTTTAAAGACTTGAGAAGCTCCAGATGAAGATGTAGTGAGGTAGGTTGATGCGTGGAACTGGGAAGGTTTGGTAAGCACTATGTAGCTTAGAATGGAGACGAAAAAGCGTACATCTGAAAGCATACTTGTGGAGAACTGATGGATACTCTCTACTTGAATGAAGGGAGTACGTTTTCAGCGAAAAAGCGTATAGTGTTCGTTGAAGGGAAGTCGAGGAACCAGAGCATGAAGTCCTGTACGCCAACATCGATGAAGGCGTCAATCCGCTTAATAACATCGTCCACCGTACCCACGAGATTTTCCTTCATGAAACCATCACCTTCTTCGTAGTTCAGTGGGTAACGTGGGCTTTCCTCCTTGATCAACCTTATCAGCGCCTTAACATCGTGCTTAGTCCTTCCAGTCACGACGTGGCCGAACCATGAAACCCTTATGCTGGCTAAGCTCCTACCGATGTCCGAGCAGTGCTTCATCAGGACGCCCAGCTTATGTTTATAGAGTTCAACGGAGCCGACGTAGTTCCATCCATCACCGTGCTCCGCGAGCATCCTCAGCGTAAACTCCTCCTCAGCACCCTCAACCCATATAGGCGGGTGGGGCTTCTGCAAGGGCTTAGGCTCACAGATGGCTTCGCGTACCTCATAGTACTTGCCCTTAAAACTTGGCCTATCCTCAGTCCACATGCGCTTGGCTATGATCAAGGCCTCGGTGATCTGCTCAACCCTTTCCCTGGTGTTTCCCGGCCAAGGCAACCCGTAGGCTAAGTGCTCCGACCCCCCGCCGCCGGCTGATAGAAGGGACCATACGGCTTTTACACCATAGTCAAGCCTGCCCCCCGATATAACGTCGAGCGTAGCAGCCATCTTCGCGGCTATGGAGGGATGCCTCCACTCGTTCGTCAAGCCCAGGGTTCCAAGCCTCACCTTCTTCGTTAAGGATGCGAGAGCGCAGAGAGTGGTCCAGCACTCTAAGATGCCTCTGTCCCCGCATAGGGTTACGTGGTCAGCTAACCATACAGAGTCGTATCCAAGTTCCTCGCATAGAACAGCCACGTTGGCTACGGCTTCGTAGATCGATCGGTCAACCCTCTCAACGCATGGAGTATCTATGTGAGAGTCACCGCCTCCTCCAAAGGTAGGCACAGCCCAGCCGAACCTTACATCCACCAAGGCTTCACACCCGTACAGCTTTCACACCTTATACGACTTGAAAACATTTACGGCTGAAACTCCTCGTGTAGCGGTCGTAGACGGTGATCGTCCACGTCCCCACAAGCTCATTCAAGGCCATGGGACCCCGCCGCACGTAAACACCGTCCGATGTAGAATGCCGCCCACCATACCTCGGATGAACAACACCCTCAGGATCTGCAACCGTTATATCGACAACGTGATGACCCCTCGCCGGCTGACCATCAGAAGCCTCGACAACGACCCTGTAAGAAAGCTCCTCACCCCTCCCCACTGCCTCCGTATCGACTTCCACCCTGTTTCCGTTAACCCTCTCAGGGTAGAGGACGATGATTCTTCCCTCCCGTTCATCCAGGCTAAGGCTAAGCTTGGCATTTCCATCCTCTAGGGTTAAGGGGATCTCCTCCATGTTGGCCACATCGTAGGCATAATCGGGTTTGAAGGGTGGTTGATACACGGTTATGTGCGTCTCATCACGCCTCGGACTGTGGTTGATGACGACGAGGAGAACCGTGTTCCCGCCTTCCCAGACACCTACCTCGATGTCTGGGTTCTCAGAGTACGCGTGGGGACGCAGCTGATGGTCGAAAAGGAAATCCCTTATGAGCTGCTCTAGACGCCTCATGAGGTTTTCATCACCCCTCTCCACGGCTGAGCTGTAAACATCGTCGAAGTCAAAATCAAGGAACAGCGTTACACCCTTACCGTACATGCCTATCCAGGCTTCTAAGCCATCCATCAGCTGAACACTTTGCTCACCTACGAGCTTCGCGATGAGCGCTTTCTCCTCACCCTTTTCATTATGGGAGGGTACGGCGTCGAAGATGAGGGCTCCCCCTTCAAAGACGAAGCTTAGTATGGCTTCAGCCACGGTATCTGGCAGGTACTTCATGCGGGGTAGAACGAGGGCGGCGTACCTCGATAACTCGCCTTCATCAACGAGTTTCTCGTGAAGTACCTCAAGCTCCCTAAAGGCTCTGAAACACGCCTCGTAGACGTTCCAGGGGTTGTACTCGAAGGGCCATTTCCTATTCAGCGGTCTATCCTCCATATGCTTGGCTCCGTATACGGTTCCAGGCCGCATCACTGTACGTTTGGCTTCATCCATTGGGTGATTATGTGATAGAAGGAAGTCGGTGAAGGCGAAGAGCATGGCGAACCGCGGCCGCGCCTTCTCCAACCTCGT
>CAYNFI010000098.1:0-3865 GCA_964396445.1 uncultured Candidatus Bathyarchaeia archaeon | reverse complement strand
TCTTATCTGTAAGCGTCAGATTATTTGAGATTAAGCCTCGGACTGAGGAAAAAGTTGGGATTGTATTAAAATGAGTGGTAAACAACACGCCGGTCATAGTCATCAAAGCCATGCTCACCACATGGTAGATTTTAAAAAAAGATTCTATGTCTCCATCATATGCACAGTCCCAATCATTCTTCTCTCCGAAATGACGCAGATGTGGCTCAATATAAGTATTAAAATACCTTTACAAAAGGAGGTTTTGTTCCTTCTATCTCTTGTTGTTTACCTTTACGGAGGATGGCCGTTCATAAAGGGAATGGTTCAGGAAATCATGAACCGACTGCCGGGTATGATGACCCTTATAGGCGCAGCTATCTCCACAGCCTTCCTCTACTCAGCCGCAACGGTATTCCTTATCAGTGGAAAAGACTTCTTCTGGGAACTTGCCACCCTAATCGATGTAATGCTTCTCGGACACTGGGTAGAGGCTAGAAGTGTCCTCGGAGCCTCTAGGGCTTTAGAGGAACTGGTTAAGATCATGCCTACAACAGCACACCTTTTAAAGAATGGGGAAATCCTGGACGTAACTGTTTCAGAGCTAAAGGCAGGACATATCGTCCTCGTCCGCCCAGGGGAGAAAATACCCTCAGACGGCGTTGTGGTAGACGGCGAATCCTTCGTCAATGAAGCCCTCCTAACCGGGGAATCAAAGCCTGTTCACAAAGAAGTTGAGGATGAGGTCATAGGTGGGGCTGTGAACGGTGAAGGCGTTCTTAAGGTAAGACTGAGGAGAACGGGCGAGGAAACCTACCTGGCGCAGGTAATTAATCTGGTGAGACAGGCTCAGGAGAGTAAGTCGAGGACACAAGACCTGGCGAACAGGGCGTCTGCCCTACTCTTCTACGTAGCCCTTGGTGTTGGAATAACGACCTACCTGGCATGGTTCCTTCTTGGAAGAGCAGATATTGCCCTTGAGAGGTCTGTTACAGTGCTTGTTATCGCTTGTCCCCACGCCCTCGGTCTGGCGATACCCCTTGTATTAGCCCTATCAACCTCCATTACCGCTAAGAACGGTATACTCATCAGGGATAGAACCGCGTTTGAAGCAACCAGGGATGTGAACGCCGTTGTTTTCGACAAGACGGGGACGTTGACATTGGGCAAGTTCGGTGTAAGCGATGTGGCATCAAGTATTAAGGAAGAGGATCTTCTAGGGTTCACCGCGGCTGTCGAAGTAAATTCAGAGCATATAATCGCCTCGGCGATCGTGCAATACGTCAGGGGGAAGGGTGTGGAAATCCCTCATGCTGTGGGGTTTAAAGCCATACCGGGTAAGGGTGCTTATGGAAAAGTCGGGGGTAGAGAAGTATACGTTGGAGGTTCAACTCTCTTAAAGGAGATGAAGCTTGAGGTAGAGGATGAGCGCTTAAAGGCTCTGCTGAAGCAGGGGAAAACCGTTGTTTTCACCATAGTTGATGGAAAGGTCGCCGGCGCCTTCGCTCTATCCGACAGGATCAGAGCTGAATCGTATGACGCGGTTAAGAGCTTGAAGGAGCTGGGGTTGAACGTCTACATGCTGACCGGGGACGCTGAGGAAGTCGCCCATTGGGTGGCTGGAGAACTCGGCTTAAAGGAATATTTCGCCCAGGTTCTACCGGGTGAAAAAGCGGGTAGAGTCAGTTCTCTGAGGGAGAAAGGCTACAGGGTTGCCATGGTAGGCGACGGGGTAAACGACGCTCCAGCCCTCGTCACAGCGGATGTAGGTATCGCCATAGGCGCGGGAACAGACGTAGCCATAGAAAGCGCGGATATAATCCTTGTAAGAAACGACCCTAGGGACGTCCCGAAGGTTATCGACATTTCACAGAGGACGTACTCAAAGATGGTGCAGAATCTATGGTGGGCCGCAGGTTACAATATATTAGCGATACCTTTGGCAGCCGGGGTTCTCAGCGGCTGGGGAGTAACTCTAAGCCCCGCGTTCGGAGCCCTACTCATGTCCTTAAGCACGGTTATCGTTGCCTTTAACAGCCAGACCTTGAGACGGTATGAACCAAAGGGGATGGGATTTACTGAGAAGAAGCATGTAACCACAGACCCCGTTTGTGGAATGAAGGTGGAACCCGAAACCGCCTACGGCAAGGTTGAGCATGAAGGCTACATCTTCTACTTCTGCTCGGAAAAATGTGAAATGGAATTTAAGAAACAACCTGGGAAATACATAGGAAGAATGATGAAAGAAGAGCCAGGGAAACATGAACACCATCACTAAAATGAATAAGGCTACGTAATACTGTCCATAGAAAGCGGCTTCATTCTTCAAATAAGCGTCTTATACGCCATGTCATTCTGCTTGAACATCCTACTAAATTTTAAGCAACCGTTATAGAGAGTAGGCTGGATGAAGGTAGGCGTGTAACTTAACATTAGGGAACTGTATTTTAACAGGTTTGATCCACCAATCATCGTATTTTAGGTATTCGACGGTGCAAGGGGGTGCATTTAAAGTATCTCTACACTTTGGAAAATCACGTGTTTTTCCCGCGTATCAGTGTTAATCCATGTTCCTAAGCCTAGTAGTTTCACGGTTCGCGTGTATGCAAAGGCTTTATCCAAGCATGTTCAGGTGCTTCACGGCGTATAACCCACGATGCCTCTTGAATATATGGTCTCGGGAAAAATACGCCTGAACCGTGAAACTGAGGCTTCAGACCGTCCCCTTCATTCCTCAGCTTTTTCGATCAGTTACCGCGACCGATCCATTTCCTCTTCTCCTTCAGGTAGTACTTGTAGTTAGCCAGGGATACTTCGGGTGGAACCCTGTGGTCTACCGTAGGTATGTAGCCGCCTTGTTCCAGGAGGGGGGTTAAGCGTTTCAGCTCTTCATCGACGGTGGCTTGACCCTTCATAAGCGCCAGCTTATTCACCCCACCCATCAGTAACACCTTTCTCCCGTACTTTTCCCTGAGCCTGTAGATGTCCGTGTGCCTAGCCTCAACGGGGAACATGCAGTTGATCCCGGCTTCAAGCCATCCGGGAACGAGCGCGTCTATCCTTCCATCGCAGTCCACGATGTTCACGTTGACGCCGTGTTCCTTCAGCAAGGAAGTTACCTTTCTATACCTTGGCACCATGAACTCCATGAAATGCCTAGGTGAGATCAGTGGTCCGTGGCTGTAGCACATATCCTCCCACCATGTGCTACAGTCGACTTGAACCCTGTGCAGGGCTTTCTCAACGATCTTCATCCATAGGTTTGTCAGCGTATCCATCATCTCAGCCACCCAGTCTGGTTGTTTATAGAACGCTACGGAGAGGTTTTCGAAGCCCATCCAGTTCCTCAGCCAGCCGTAGAGGCTTCCTATACCTATGCTTAATGTGTAGCCGCGTTCCTTAAACCCGTCGGCGACCTCATCCCAGTTTAACGGGAACCTCCCTGGAGTGTCCGGGTTGAAGAAGGGCTTAAGCTTCTCCCAGTCACCGTGGTTCTTCAGTGGGTAGCGGAGGTAACGCGGGGGTGTGGATGTTGAAAGGCTTTCGCAGATGCCTCCCATGCCATCGTCTATAAGCGTTCTACGCGGTGTCTGCTCCAAGATCCGCGAAGGAAGCGTAGGCCAAAGCCCAGTCCGTATCGGTAGGGTTTCATGGCAGTCCCATCCCTCCAAGTCAAAGTACAGCTCTATATCCCGGTTGTTACGCTGATCCTGGGGAAGCCCCTCCATATGCCATCTATCCATAGTTTCAGCCCAGTAGCCGAATTCATAGTCTGGAACCCTGTCAACGTCCTTGAACATCATGGTACCTAGAAAACGCTGCCTGTCATTCATAGCTACCACCTTCTAGACTCTATCCAATCGCTATAAGAGGTTTATGGACAGGG
>CAYNFI010000097.1:0-3906 GCA_964396445.1 uncultured Candidatus Bathyarchaeia archaeon | reverse complement strand
TTGAATGTTAACCAGAAGCAGCATGAAAGGGGTTTATGTGCTTGCGCCGACGCCTTTCGAGAAAACAGGCGAATTTGACGAAGAATCATTCAGGGAAAACTTGAGGAGGTTCTGCGAAGTAGGTGTTAATGGTATAGCCACAACTGGCACGTTGGGAGAGTTTCACTCTATCCCATGGGATGACCATAAGAGGCTGATAAAGGCTCTTGTTGAGGAGGCGAAGGAAGGTGTAGTTACTGTTGCGGGATGTTCAGGCGTCAACACGGACGAAGCGATAATGAAGACCAGATTCGCCCAGGAAAGCGGCGTGGATGCGGTTATGAATGTTGTTCCTTTCTATACAAAATTGACGAGAGAAGAATGCGTCAAATACTGGAGGGACCTTGCCGAGGAATGCCCAGAGATTGGACTCGTAGTTTACAACAATCCCGAAACTACTAAATTCCTAGTTGATGCGAAGACGTTCAAAGAAATCGCAGGTATACCGAGTCTTTGCGGAAGCAAGGAGATAGTCGGGTACACGCCTCTTGCGGATTTCACCCATTGGTTGAGCATAGTGCACGCTTCGGATCTGGCTCATATGTCTTGTGACCCCATGCTTGTTCCAACGATGATGTGGGGTGGAAAAGGAACTTTCTCGGAGTATCTGCCGTTGAAGCCGAAGATCATCCTTGAAACTTATAAAGCATGCGAGAGGGGGGACTGGGAGACCGCTAAGAAACTGCATTATGAGGTAATGGAGTTCGTAGACTTCGTTTTGGATGCGTTTGAATACCAAAACCCAAACTACAATTGGTTATGCGCATTAAAGGCAGCGATGAACGCCTTCGGCTTCGTGAACGCTGGATACCCACATAGACCATATTTACCGATACCAGAGAAGGTTCAGAGGAAAGCAGAGAAGAAGGTATTAGGCAGATACGCCGGCTACGAATAAGACACCTATTTACAAAAACATGAACGGAAACAGCATAGAGAATCATTCAGGTGACTGTTTTGGGCAGAATCCCCTTTCTTACCCCTGTTGTCGTGCCGAAAATCCCGCCTTTTCCCGAGCCTCATGTAAAGTGGATGTTTGAGGCTGTTGAAGCGTGGGATCAATCATGTCCGGCTGATGTTGGCATAGTGGGTGTACCGTTTGATAGGGGCGTGGTCATCCCGAGAGTTGGGGCACGGCTTGGACCGAAATCAGTTCGGGAGACTCTGTACAATAGTACAACCTATAGTTACGAGTTGGATGTCGACGTTTCCTCGTTGAAGGTTGTTGATTGCGGAGATGTAGACGTAGACATCATGAATTACGGTGAGACTCATCGTAGGGTTGAACAGGTACTTAAACAGATACTTGGTTCGTGTATGATTCCACTGATCATAGGCGGGGATCATTCCTTGACTTATCCATGTGTCAAGGCATTACACCGATCGGAGGGAGGGAATGCGAAGATCGGGGTTATCGATTTTGATGCTCACCTTGACTGCAGGGTTGATTGGAAAGAATGCCACGGTCTTTGGGTAAGGGAAATACAAGAGATGGAAGGCAACCCTGTTGAGGGCAGAAACATTGCTCAGATTGGTATCCGCGGATTCGGTTATTCGACGTTCTACAGGGACTACGTTAAAAAGATGGGTATGAGGGTTTTCACGGCAAGAGAGGTTAAGGATAGAGGCGTCCACGCAGTGATTGAAGATTCTGTGAAGGTCGCAACGGACGGGACAGACATGGTCTACGTAAGCGTGGACATCGACGTGCTGGATCAGGCTTTTGCCCCCGGAACAGGTGTGCCATCTCCAGGAGGCTTAGACTCGTGGGAACTTCTTTCAAGCATCTTCTACATTGGCAGAAATTGTCCCGTTAGGGCTCTGGATTTGATGGAGGTGTCGCCCCCGCTCGACATGGACAACATGACTTCTAGAGCTGGCGCTTCGGTTCTCCTCAACTTTCTATGCGGGTTAGCATTTAAAAAGATGAAAAGCCTTGTTTAGAAAAGTTGATCTTGAAGTTTGATCCTTGGCGTTCAAACCTTTGCATGTCTAAGTTGACTTATAACCCTTACACTGGATGCGACCACCATTGTCTCTACTGTTACGCTTCGAGTTACATCCCCTGGTTTTCTGATCGCCGCCCCAGAGAAGACCTTATTCCAGGATTATTGAGGGAGGCATCTAAACTTAGGGAGGAAATAATCTCTGTGTCCAATTCGTCTGATCCGTACCTCGTTTTAGAGGAGGAGACTGGTTTAACGAGGAAGTGCCTAGAAAGCATGTCTAGGCAGAACTATCGAATCCGGATAATCACAAAATCAAACCTCGTGATTATGTGATTATGTGATTGCAATCTGGTCTTCCAATCATCGGGCTGCAGTCGGATTGGTCCGGTCGAGCAAGCCACCGTGCATCTTCTCACTATCGTAGGCAACTGAGATCCATTCAGGATGTGCTGTGCAATTTAGCTGTCTTTTCCGATGCGTTCGAGCTCAATCCACAACCTGAACAACATACCCTTCTCATGGACGCGGTCTCGGAAAGGCTTTAGTCCCTGTTGGAAGCGCTCATCCACCTTCCAGTCTCCTAAAGTTGACCCCGGTTTCGGGCGGGCGCGTACCAGCCTGCGTCGATTAAGAAGACTTCAGCGCCATGATCGCTTTTACCTTAACCAGAAGCGTAAACATAAACACGCTATTGACAGGCAACTACTAACCGATTGGAAACGAAGAGGATACTCCAAAAAAATTAAATTGTGCACACCTCTATACTATAATCGTTTACAGGCACTGTGAGACCTTAAAGTTACGTTTGGAGGTAGTTCATATGTCAGAGGAGAAGTATGTGATCCATTTAGAAGACGTGAAACCTTGGATAGGTACTCCAACTAGTCATCCGAAATCAAAATGGTACACTCTGCTGAGTGAAGATAACGTTGAAGCTAAGAGGCTTGTCCTCGCCTACGTCGAATTGGAGCCTGGCGGTTATACTGAGCCTGGTACCCATGACGATATAGAACAGGCTTTTTACTTCATCGAGGGAGAAGGCGTTATGATGGTTGATGGGAAGGATTATGACGTAAAACCTGGAACAGCAGTCCTTGTGCCTCTAAATACAACTCACTGTTACAGAAACACCGGTTCCTCGCTCCTTTCCTTCCTAGTGATCGAGTCTAGGCCTTCTTCCAAAGAATGGATTCAAAAACCCGTAGAGTAAACGGAGGGATTACCCAAGCGGGAGTTTAAGGCGTAGTAACTACTAGTTAAGCTAGTAGCTTTTTTACGTTTACGCCCTCTACTCGAAGAGATCGAGTTACACGAAGAAAAATACGACGAAATTAACCTTCTCTCCGATGTGCTAAACGGACATCGGCGTCGCCGTTAGAGTAAGAGTAAGAAATTTCCCATAACAACACGTGCTTTTTCGGGATTAAGAGATGGGTGGTGATCTAAGGGTGGGAAAAACTTTCATATCAAGGGCAAAATTCTAGGCTGAACAAATCGGGGCTTTTGATTCTTCTGATGAGCCGGACTATTTTCTTCCCGAAGTTTCCCGCCGTTGTTATACCTTCCTCGTCCCTCACTACTTCACCCTTCTGCCTGCCGAATGCTATATTCCAGTACGTGGAACCGGGGGGACGATCATCCCTTGATAGAGGAAGAAGAAAAGAGTGGAGCGAGCTAATCAGTATTATTACAGGAATACTTGAAAAAGGTTGAGTAAGGTGGTCTTATAATGCCGAAACAAGGTTACATGGTTGCAACCTTACCCCTAGACGTGGTTCAACTCCTAAAACCGATACTAAACGTTAGAATCGTAGCCCCGTGGATTAGGATAACCCTAGGACAGCCCCAAATCCTTGAACAACCATGAAAACCGAAACAAATAATGGAAAGAAGATGCGGGATGCGGGATTTGAACCCG
>CAYNFI010000096.1:0-4242 GCA_964396445.1 uncultured Candidatus Bathyarchaeia archaeon | reverse complement strand
CATCAATCACTCAGCTCGTATCCGATACACGGATATAAACTTTAAAGCCTTAACTCCCCCCTTCATCTTGGTGTTTATATTCTTGAACGGTGAGTAACTAAAGTTAAAACATGAAATGGTACTAGGGACACGGTGAGTCCTCAGGATACTGAAGTCATTGGATGCTCCTCAGCACTGGTGTAACCCTGTACGACTTCTGAAGTAATTGGGATACATCTCCAAACTACCACCGGGGTTAGTAGGTTGAATGCGGCGCCTATTGCAGGCGGCACTCTAGGGGATATCTTCAGACGTCAAGGTCCAACTTCTTGTCTCTCATTTTTATGAGGGCTTCACAGGGTTGGAGTGGTTTTGTATCCAATATCTTGATGGTTCTACTAATGTCCAGCGATGAATCCTTAGGCCTCCTCGCCTTCCAAGACATCTCCTTCATCGTAGCCTTTTTAACTAAATCCTTATTCAGGTTGAAAACCTCTGCAAGTTCAAGGGCGAAGTGGTATCTGCTGATTCTTGATGCCCCAGCGGTGTGAAGAGTTCCCGTTACTTCCCGTTCAGCGATGTTCAGGAGCATATCGGCTAGGTTTAGGTTTAACGTTGGGGAGACATGTTGGTCTGTAAGGGTTTTAACCTCCCCTCCCTTCTTTAAGTTATCTATCAGCCATGTGGCGAAGTTGGTTTTATGCTCGTGTCCCCAGCCGTAGAGGGCGCTTGTGCGAGCGATACACCATTTCTCAGCGTGTTCCTTGATGAAGTACTCGCCCATCAGCTTTGTATAACCGTAATGGTTTATCGGGTTCGCTCGATCGTCCTCTGTGTACAGTCCTTTCTCCCCGTCGAAGACGTAGTCCGTGGAAACGTAGATTAATTGGGCGTTTATACGGTGGGAGATAATGGCAAGGTTTTTCGTTGCCTCGGTGTTCACCTTCCACGCATGTTCCTTGTTAACCTCGCAGTCGTCGACGTTTGTGTGAGCGGCTGCGTGAATTATAGCCTGGGGTCTGATTTCGGAGATCCTCTCGGCTACGAGGTCGTGTACGGTTAGGTCGAGTTGCAATTGTTGCCCAAGGTTTATCGGATGCGTGTTGTAAACCGAGTAGATTAAGTGCCCCCTCGTCAAAGCGTGCTTAACCACTTCATATCCCAGTAATCCGCTGGCGCCCGTTACGAGGATTCTCAAAACGTCACCTTGGCTTCCATGGGGTAACTGTGAGTACGTCTTCCGTGGCTATCGGTCTCCACCACCATTCGTTGTTGAGATACCATTCAACCGTCTGCTGTAAAGCCTCTTGGAAGCGATGTCTAGGCTTCCAGCCGAGGTTTTCCGTTATCTTTGAGGAGTCCATACTGTAGCGTCTGTCATGTCCCGGTCTGTCCTCAACGAAGCTGACTAGGCTTCTAGGCTTGCTTACAAGTTTAAGGATGGCTTCAACGACTTCAATGTTTTGAAGCTCGTTTCCAGCGGAGATGTTGTACACTTCGCCAGCCTGTCCCCGTCTTAGGACTGTGTCTAAGGCTTCGCAGTGGTCGTGGACGTAGATCCAATCCCTTACGTTTTTCCCTGTGCCGTAAACTGGGATGGGCAGGTTGAGTAGAGCCCTGATGATTGTTTTGGGGATGAATTTCTCGGGGAACTGGTATGGGCCGAAGTTGTTGACGCATCTTGTAATACTCACGTTAAGCCCATACGTCCTATGGTAGGCGAGGATGAAGAGGTCTGCGGAGGCTTTAGATGCGGAGTAGGGGTTTGAGGGCTGAAGTCTGGCATCTTCCTTGAATGAGCCCTCTAAGGCCTCTCCATACAATTCATCAGTGCTGACGTGGACTATTCTTACGTCTCTTTTTCTAGCCGCTTCGATCAACGTGAAGGTGCCGAGGGTGTTGCTGTGGAGGAAGGGCCATGGATCCGCTATGCTTCGGTCTACATGGGTTTCAGCGGCAACGTTGATCACCGCTTCCGCATCTTCCACGAGGTCTTCGATAAGCATCTTGTCGCAGAGGTCTCCTTTCACAAGCCTGTACCTTCGATTATCTTCTACGTCTCTGAGGTTTGATCGGTTGGAGCCTATGGAAAGCCTGTCGAGGTTTACGACCTCAACGTCGTTGTAGGTGGCGAGCATGTAGCGGGTGAGGTTGCTACCTATGAAGCCCATTCCACCTGTGATGAGGAGCCGCATCTAAGCCACCGTCATCCATGCTTCAGCCATGGAGCGAGCTTCCAATCGTATGGGATTTTATCGGTGTTGGGCGGCAGCCTGTACTCGTCGGGTTCCTTGTAGTCGTACAGCTCCGTTGGTACGTTGATGATTATGGCTTCGTCTTCGACGGCTTTGAAGCCGTGCCAAATATAAGGCGGGATCTTCACGAGTTGGGGGTTTCTTTCCCCGATGTAGATCTCGTTAAGCTCATTCTTAGTCTTTGATTTCTCGCGGTCGTCGTAGAGGACGAGTTTAGCGATTCCCTTTATGCACGCTATATGGTCTGTCTGTTTCTTATGCATATGCCAGGCTTTCACGACGTTTGGGTAGGCCGCTGTCACGTAGACCTGCCCGAATTCCGCGAAGATGTCCCAGTCGCTTCTTAGAACCTCCATTAACCAGCCTCTTTCATCCTGGATTAGCTTCAGGTTCTTGAGTATGACGCCTTCGATCATCTAGAACACCACGCTTGAGGATTCCCCGACCACTAGGCGTTTCCCCCGTGGTTTATCCGCGCCTGTTATAATCTTTGAGTGCGACCCGATAATGCTGTCGGTGATCCTATCCTCGACGTCTATGAGGCAGTGATCCATGATTATGGAGTTTTCGATTTCTCCGCGTTTAACCGTAACATGGTCGCCTATACTCGTGTAAGGTCCGATGTACACGTCGCCTTGGATGGTCGTTTCCTCACCGACAACCGCGGGACCCCTGATAACCGCCCCTCGCTTAACCACACTGCCCTTGCCAAGTGATACTCTTCCCTGGATAGATCCGATTTCCTCCACTGACCCTTCGTTGATGGCTATGAGTCCGTCGAGTACTAAGCGATTGGCGTCTAGGATGTCTTCCGGGGTTCCCGTATCCTTCCACCAGCCTTTAACGAAGGCATGATTAACGTTGTATCCTTTATCTATCAGGTGTTGGATGGCTTCTGTGATCTCAAGTTCATCCCTCCACGAGGGTTTTAACTCTTTAATCATCTCGAAGATGATGGGTTTGAAGAAGTATACACCTGTTAAAGCGTATTTGCTCGGAGGCTTCTTTGGTTTTTCCACGAGGGTTTTAAGTCTACCGCCTTCATCGAAGCCGGCTACACCGAACCTGGTCGGGTCTTTAACTTCGCATAACAGGATCATGGCATCATGTGGGGATTGCTCGAAATCGCGGCTGAGCTGTTTCACGCCTCCTTTGAGAAGGTTGTCTCCTAAGTAGACGATGAATGGGTCTCCACCTACGAAGGCTCTGCACATCCCGATGGCGTGGGCGATGCCCTTGGGTTCTCCTTGGGGGATGTACGTAATCCTTACGTGGAAGCGAGCGCCGTCGCCGTAATGCTCCATAACCTTCTCCGGGTAGACGTCGCCGAGTACGATGGCGACGTCCTCTACACCCGCTTCCCGTATGTCCTCTAACACGTATTGAGATATGGATTTGTTAGCTATGGGTATGAGCTGTTTAGGACCTGTATGCGTTAGAGGTCTAAGCCTCGTACCATGACCACCGTGGAGGATAACGCCTTTCACATCAACCCCTCACCGTGTTATTACACTGTATACGTTCATAAGCTTGGCTATACGCGTAGAAGGGCTTCATTCTAGGACATCGTCGAGTTTCAAAGCCCTAATGTAGGGCTTTGCCTTGTCTCTGAGGTCTGAATCCTCCGTTACCAGCGGGAGCTTATTCTCTTTAGCGTAGTTCACGTAGGATGCGTCGTAGAATGTTAACCTCAAGCTTCGTGCTACGTCCAGTATTTCTTCCTCATGACAGTTTATTAATCTAGATTTTCAAGACTGTTTTGATGTGTTCTAAGATATCTCTATTCATGGACGGGTTCAAAGATACAGTCTCCCCTCTTTTATGAACTAGTAGGTAGCCATCTTGAATAAGTTCTTTTATAAATCTCCTTATCCTCCTTCCGTTGTTTCTGACCGCATGGGAGAGTTTATTTACGAGTGTATCCAGTGGGAAGTAGTGGGCACCCCACCTTCCATGCCTTGCCAGCCAATCTAGGATCAAGGCTCTAACCTCAGGGTCGGAATAGTCA
>CAYNFI010000095.1:0-4270 GCA_964396445.1 uncultured Candidatus Bathyarchaeia archaeon | reverse complement strand
CCTAGGGGAAACAATATCTACAGGAATACGGCGAACGGCATCCTCATGGCTCGAAACGTTGAAGACCTCTTGAAAGCCGATGTGAATAGGAATCTTCTCGCTGAGGGGCATGCCCTTGTCACACTCAACCCTGAGGTTGGTCATGTCCTCATGGGGCATGAAGAGCTTGCCTACGCCTTCGCCTCCATTCTAAGGGATGGCAGATTAGCTCACACTCACTGGAACAGTCAACCCCTCGGTAACTATGATCAAGACCTCAACGTGGGGGTTATCGGTGTTGAGCAAACCTACGCCGCTTTGCTTGCGCTTAAAATGTATGGGTATGAGGGTTACTTCGGCGTTGACATCAACCCTGAGAGGATGCCTGTGGAAACAGCCCTAATCCTTAACATCAACGCACTTAAAGCCGCCTGCACAAGGATTAACGAGCTGGATTATGGACGGTTCGTCGAAGCCATGTACAACCCGCAGGGGAACAGAGGCGTCGTAGAAGACGTTATCATAAGAGCTCTAGCCCCGAAGAACGCCAAACTCCTCAGCTTTAAATAACCCCCTACTTTCTTATTCAAGCACAAATTCTAATCCCCCATAGTACAATATGGGTAGCTGGCTGGTTGTATGCCGAGGGCAGCGAAGTTCGTCGTTACACCTTGGGAAGTGAAGGGTGAAGTTGACTACGAGCAGTTAATCCAACAGTTCGGTTTAAGCCCGTTAAACAAGGCTCTACTAGAGCGGATCGAGGGGTACACAGGGGAACTACACTATGCTTTAAGGCGGGGAATCTTCTTTGCTCACAGGGACTTCGACTGGCTCCTCAACGAGTACGATAAGGGGAACCAATTCTACCTCTACACTGGTAGAGGTCCTTCCGACCGTAGCACGCTAGGTCATTTATCCACATGGCTTTTCGTAAAGTGGCTTCAGGACAAGTTCGACGCTAAGCTTTACTTCCAGATAACCGACGATGAGAAATACCTCTTCAGAGACGACCTTACCCCGGAGGATACACGCAGCTACGCCTACGACAACATCCTCGACCTAATCGCGTTAGGCTTCAACCCTGAGAAAACCTTCATCTTCCTCGACACAGAATACGCGAAGACGATTTACAATCAAGCTATAAAAGTAGCAAAGCGTATCACGTTCTCCACCGCCCGAGCTGTGTTCGGCTTCACAAACGACTCCAATATAGGAGAGATATTCTTCACAAGCATCCAAGCTGTCCCAGCGTTCATCGAATCCGTGAAGCAGGGGAAGAACGTTCCATGCCTAATACCATTAGCCGTAGACCAAGACCCACACTTCAGGGTTGCCCGAGACGTCTTACCGAAACTAGGCTACTATAAACCAGCGATAATCCACAGGAAATTCATGCCTGGGCTGGGGAGAGGAGGTAAAATGAGTTCAAGCGACCCAAGCACCGCTATTTATACAACGGACACACCTGAATCTGCAGCTAGGAAAGTGATGAACGCCTTCACAGGTCAACAGCCCACGGCTGAGCTTCAACGCAAGCTCGGTGGAAACCCTGAAATCTGCACTGTATGCCAGTACTACTACCACTTCTTCGAGGAAGACGATGAGAAGGTGAAGGAGATCTTCAAGAAGGAGCGGAGAGGCGAGATCCTTGCCGGTGAGCATAAAAAAGACTTAGCTGAAAGAGTTATGAAGTTCCTAAGCGCACATCAGGCGAAAAGAGAGAAGGCTAAGACGCAGATTGAGAGGTTCATGCTAAGAGACTGAAAAGGCTACCTAGGTCATCGTAAACCCTAAGAGCGTGAACGCTTTAGTACACAGCCCTCGGAAGCATTTTGGTTTAAAGACTTCCACATTCAACTAAATCAAATAGTTGGGAAGTCATCGCATACAGGATCTTTCAAGGTTTTTCCATCATATCGCGTCAACCAACTCGGCGAGATACTTACGGTCTTCCACCACAAACTCCTCAGTGCGTTCGCGAACCGTATACTCAGCATGGAAGATGTAGGGTCCATTATACTTGAACTGCTTTAACAGCTTCACGGCGAAAGACCAATCTGTCATACCTTCAGCCAATGGAACCCATTCGACCCCATACCGTAGCTGCCCATGTTCGTCGCGTTGCAGGGGAACATAACGGCTTGCCTTAACACCTACAAGGGATAAGTAGTCTCCGCAGATGTCGAGACCCATCTCGTAGGGTTCACCGTTGAGCGCAAGGTGAGCAAAATCAAAGTATATCCCTACATGCTGAGGGTCGCAGTTATCTGCCAACGTGCGCGTTCCTAGGCAGGTACATGTGAAAAGAGACCCTGAGTGTATGTGCAAAAGGGTCTTCGGCCCATACGCAGCTGAAAGCGCAGCTAGGGATTTAAGCTTCCTCCGCGCCTCCTCTGAATCACTCCAGAAGCAACCGGCTCTTGCAGGATAGTAAGCCGGACGGATGAAGGGAATACCTGCATCGCCTACCGCTTTATAGAAAGCCTCCACAGCCGGAGAGTTATGTTGGTCGAAGTCCGCTGTGGCAACGGTGACCTCAAGATGCTCCGCCTTCATCGCCTCAACCAGTGCGGGAAGTCTCTCCCGGGCTTGCTCCATCTCGACCTGGAAACCACGTCGAAAAGGATACTCGATACCTTGGAACCCCATTTTCTTAACGCGGAGGGCCAACGCCTGCAGTGAATCCTTTGGAAAAGGTTTCGTAAAGACCGATGCCTTCATCAGGGGCTTCATCTCCTATCCTATTTAGGGCTTCCCATCTCACATGGCTGCTTCGAACCCCAGCGGTTTAGAAAACGTGGGTAGTCAATTATCTGACCTGTGGTGATCGATTCGAGAATAGCCTTCTCCACCTGTAGTACATGCCGTCCCTGCTCCACTGTCATAGGTGGCTCAGTGTCGTTACGTATGGCTTCGCAAAACGCTACTAACTCGTCGTAGTGGCCCATGTAACCGAAGGGGCCCCGTACATCCCTAAAGTGCAGCTTCAGGTCTGGTGGGCTGAAGTCTACGCCTTGGAAGACCCAGGAGAAATCCGGCGCTGTTAAGCTTGTACTTAAATGACATTCCTTGAAACGATTAGCCAGGTAAACGCAGCGATCTTTCCCAAACAGCTGCATGGAGAACTTGTTTGTCAAGGCGTTGTAAGCCTTCCCGTGCTGGATGTAGCAGGCTTGGGAACCATCTGCAAAGCGGAGGGTGGCTATAAAGCTGTCCGCTGGTATGTGCATATCCATGCCGTAATAGTGTCCACCAGAGGCATATACGCTCGTAACCGGGGCTTCGTGGAACTTGTGGACGATTAGGTCTAGGTTGTGACAGGCTTGACCAGACACAGTGTCAGTGCATTGGCAGAAGGTGATCCAGGGATTGGGTAACATTTCTTTAGCACGCTTTACCGCAGGTGCAAGACGGTTACAAAGCCCAATAAGGTATTTAACCCCCGTGTTACGGACTTCCCTTTCCAAGGCTAGGGCCTCCTCAACGGTAACAGCGATAGGCTTCTCCATGAAGATGTGCTTACCCGCCTTAGCTGCGGCGATTCCCAGTGAAGGATGAGACCTTTCACCTGTTTGGATGAGTACACCGTCGAGGCTTTTATCATCGAAGACTTTCTGCGGGTCATCCGTGGCGTATACCCCGCCGAAGTCCTCTAAGAACTTGACAGCCCTGTCCCTTAATATGTCAGCGTAGGCTACAACCTCCATACCAAGCACGTACTTCGAGTTGAGCGTATGTAGAGTACCCATGCCTCCGCATCCGACGCAACCAAATCGAAGGGTTCTCACACACATCACTTCCTCAATGCTGCAAATACCGATAAACCATCAAACCACATGTGCACCAAAGACTTAGACGATATCTTGGTCTGTGATACCGATGTGGTACTTAAAATTATCCGATGCAACTAAGCTCTGATACATCTTCACCATTCCTCTAACCATTTCATTGAAGCTTGAAACATTGTATCAAGAGTCTTTCACGTTATTTTTTATGAGAAACGCGTTGATGTATGGTTTATAAAACATAAAGCACTTCTCGCTTAAGACTCACTAAAGTATCCGGCCGTCATCTCTCGATCAGTTTCATAAAGCTTTCAACCGTATAGAAGGGCATGCATGGTGTACAGTAGCGCTTATTATCCCGTTAGCCTACATGATGAGTAAAGAGACATGTAAAAGACCTACGTGAAGTCTCTATAGCTAGGTAAAAGGTGGCAGTTTTGGAACTTGTACTGCTGGAGAACGAGGTTAAGGTCCTGAATACCTTGGGTAGGCTCAGCGGGGAGGGA
>CAYNFI010000094.1:0-4474 GCA_964396445.1 uncultured Candidatus Bathyarchaeia archaeon | reverse complement strand
ATAGATAAGAGGTTTAAAGCTTTAAGTACGGTTATGTAGAACCTAATGGGACCCGCGTTGAAGATAACCGATGACATTTACCTTGTGGGAAGCGGGGAAGTTGGGCTCTCGAATAGGTATGACTGCCACGTATACCTGTTAAACGGTGACGATGAGAGCTTCGGGCTCATCGACGCAGGCTCAGGCTTGGAATCGGATAAGATTCTAATCAACATCCGTCGGGAAGGCTTCAACCCAGACAGCCTCAAGTACGTACTCGTCACGCACTGCCACGCCGACCACGCCTCAGGCTGCCTCAGCTTAAAACAAAGCACTGGATGCCAAGTAATCGCTTCAGCGTATGAGGCACGTTTAATCGAGGGGGGAAGCGATGAGGAACTCGGCCTCGTAAGGGCGAAGCTCGACGCCTGCTACCCACAAGACTACGCATACAACCACTGTAAGGTCGACCGCGTCATCAGGGACGGGGAAACCGTAGCCTTTGGGAGAAGCATCCTGAAAGCCATCATAACTCCAGGGCATAGTAAAGGGCATACCTGCTACTTGATGCGGAGAGAAGGAAGTACCCTCCTCTTCTCAGGTGACGAAGTCTTCCTTAAAGGCATGATCAGCCTCCTCAACTGCTACGGCTCAAGCCTCGAAGACTACAACGCGGGCATCGCCAAGCTTAGGGACCTATCCGTCGATACGCTTCTCCCAAGCCACGGGCTTTTCACCCTTAAGGATGGGCAGAGACACATCAACCTCGCTTATGAAAGGCTCAGAGCCATGTGGCCGCCTCTTAACACAGGATGGGACAGAGACCTCAGACCGTACATGGTCTAGGCATGAAAGCTACAGTATCCAGGAAAGTTTTCACGATAGACCATAAAGTTCAGGTAAGCCGGTAACCTTAGGCTACACACTTAAAGTTAAATCGCTTAACACATTATACAGCCCTGAACATCCCCGTATGATTCCAAGGGAGTGTGCGTGTTGAAGAGCCGTGTTCTTTTCAGCCCGATCAAGCTTGGGAGGGTGGAGGTTAGGAACCGCGTTGCATTAGCCCCTATGGGCACTGGACGCTACAGCCAAGACGGCAGCGTCACACCTGAGACCATACCCTACGTAGAGGCGCGGGCGAGAGGCGGCGTAGGCCTCGTAATAAGCCAGTTCACAGCCGCCACGAAGTACCAGAGGTTCCCTTTAATGGGCTCCTACGAGGACCGCCTCATACCAAGCCTGAAAGCGTACGCGGACGCCGCGCACAGGTATGGGGCAAAGGTCTTCATCCAGATAGCCACCATGGGAGGCGCTGACTACCTAGGCTCCTACGCGCCCTCAGCCATAGACCTCCCATGGTACACGGTTCTCCCCAAAGAGTTGAGTAAACCGCAGGTAGGGGAAATCATAGAAGGCTTCGTTCACGCAGCTCTTAGGGCGAAGAAAGCGGGAATAGACGGTGTTGAGCTGCACGGCGCCTACGGGTACCTCATCGCAGAGTTCATCTCACCCTTCAGCAACAGGCGGGGAGACGAGTACGGCGGCGACTTCGAGGGTAGGATGCGGGTTCCCGTAGAGATCGTACGGGGTATACGAAGGCTCTGCGGAGGCGACTACCCGGTAGGCTTCAAGTTCAACGCCTACGAGGAAGTCCCGAAGGGCATCGACCTGAAACTAGGCGTAAGGATCGGAAAGAGAATGGTCGACGAGGGCGTAGTCTACCTTCACCCCGTACCTATGGCTTCAAGCATCGCGTCCCTAGGACTGGCAAAGTACCCGGCTATGCCCATAATCTACCATCCCCAGGACGTAACGATACCGTTAACCGAGTACGTGAAGCGCCGTGTAGACGATGTTCCGGTCATAGCCGCGGGTGGAATCAAGGACCCAGCCGTCGCAGAGGGCATAATCACCTCGGGTAAAGCGGACATCGTAGCCTTGGGAAGAGCGCTTCTAGCGGACGCTGACTGGGTGTGTAAAGCAGTGGCTGGGAAGCGTATCCGCCCCTGCATAAGATGCAACGTCTGTCACCTCGAAGCCGTTTCAAGGACTAAAAAAATCGTGTGCACGGTTAACCCCGACCTGATGAAGGAGCTGGAGGCGCCTCTGAAACCCCCTACGAAACGTAAAAGGGTCTTGGTTGTAGGAGGCGGCCCGGCTGGAATAACCGCTGCCACCGTGTCCTCGCGTAGAGGACATGAGGTAACCCTACTTGAGAAGGGAGAGGAATTAGGCGGCTTACTCATCGCGGGAAGTCGACCGCCGTTCAAAGCCGACGTACTTGAGCTACTTCAGTACCTACGCGAAGAGATAGTGGAGAGCGGGGTAGAGCTTAAGCTCGGTGAGGAGGCTACCTCGGAAAGGCTGCGTAAAGCCAACGCCGATGCTTTAATCGTAGCCATAGGCGCCTCTCCCATCACCCCCCCTATTGAAGGACTTGCGGAGGCTAAAACCCTGTACGTAAAGGAGGCGTTTATAGACCCTGAACGCGTAGGTAGAGAGCCCCTGATAATCGGTGGGGGAGTTACCGGATGTGAAGCCGCCCTCTACCTGGCGCAGCTGGGTAGGAAAGTCACCGTCGTAGAGAAGCTTACTGAGCTCATGCCCTTGGAGGAGTTGGGCTACAAGTACAACACGGCGGTCCTTACAGAAAAGCTGAAGAAAGCCGGGGTTAGGTCCTGCCTCAACTCTGAGGTCGTCGAGGTAACTCCCTCGAAGGCATCGATCAAGTTTGGGGGAATGCCCGTCGAACTATCGGTGGACACAGTCGTGCTGTCAGTAGGGCTTAAACCTGATAAAGGCTTGGTTGAATCCCTGAAGGCCTCATGCAGCGAGTCCTACGCTATTGGTGACTGCGCGAGCCCAGCGCGGGTCTACGAAGCCATCCATGAAGGCGACAGAGTGGGAAGGATGGTTTAAAGAACCTTCAGTTAATGAACTAGGAACAGATAAAGTACGCATCAATATAATGCCTTAAACCTTTACCCAACTCGATAGATGAAAAGAACAGCTTATACGATGCCCATACAGCCCCCGTAATACATATACCTTCTCAACTCAGGAAGCGTAAAGCCAGAGCGGCGTAGGTCTTCGCAGCGGCGACGAGTTCCCTAACCTCCACGTACTCATCCGCTGTATGGGCTTGCTCCAACCGTCCAGGTCCATAGATAACGGTTGGCGTGTGAGCGATGTTCGCTAGGAAGGAGGCGTCGCAGGTTGCTGTGAACCCAGAGACCACACCCTCGACCCCCTGAACCTCCTCAACAACGGACCTGAGCATTTTGACCAACATTGAATCGACTGGGGTTTCCATAGGTTCAACGGCGATTATGGGGTGAAACTCAACGTCGAGTTCAGGGTCCTCCACTCTCAACGCGTCAAGGAGGCTTTTAACCGCCTGCAACCTCCCCTCAACCGTCTCCCCTGGAACCAGTCGAGTATCCACGATAGCCTTGCATAGGTTTGGGACAACGTTAGGCGCGATGCCCCCGTCGATGACGTCCACGCTGATGGTTGGTGGGCTGAGGAGGGGATGCCTAACCCTCGCCAGCTCCTCCCCGTACTGCCTCAGCCCATGGATAACGTCGCACATCTTGTAAACCGCGTTCACCCCTCCATGGGGCATGCTGGCGTGAACGGAGCGTCCCCGGGTTACGAATTCCAGCGGCAACGCTCCTTTATGACAGGTTTTAACCTCCAAGCCGGTAGGTTCACATACAACCGCGGCGTCAGGCTTCACCCCCGCGTCCACCATGAAACGGGTACCCGAACCACCCCTCTCCTCGTTTACCACAGCGGAGACGAGGAGGCATCCCTTCAGGGAAACACCCGCTTCATCAACGGCTTTAGCGGCTTCAAGCATCGCCGCGAGCCCACCCTTCATATCCGCCGCGCCCCTACCGTAAACCCTTCCACCGCGGACCACGGCGTCAAAAGGCTCAGAGCTCCAGCCCTCCCCTGGGGGAACCACGTCCATGTGCCCGTTAAGAAGAAGACAGGGACCTAAACCCCTATTTCCAAGACGCCCTAACACGTTCAGTCTCCCTGGGTGCACGCTCTGAAACTCAACCTCCATACACGCCTCTTCCATGACATCAGCCACGTAACGCCCGATTTCACCCTCGTTCCCAGGCGGGTTAACGCTTCTGAAAGCGATCAGTTCACGCGTGGTCTTCACCAACGCCTCCTCATCGATAAAGCCGAAAACCCTCTCATACCCAGCCTCACTCATGGAAAAACACAGCATCTAGTTGGATACAAGGCTTTAAAAGGATGATGTGAAGCATTCCAGGGATTCCCAGCTTAAGCTTATGCACCTAGGCCTTCAGGGTTAATACAGCAGAAACCGTGGGAGACCATCTAGTTAACCCCTAAACCATAAGGGTACATTCATCTTAACATCCTCCTTAGGGGAAACGTGGGGGTAAAGCCTTGGAAAAAGCATGGAGGGCAACCCGTCAAAGGAAACATCATTCCAAGCGTCTTCCTTAAA
>CAYNFI010000093.1:0-4558 GCA_964396445.1 uncultured Candidatus Bathyarchaeia archaeon | reverse complement strand
AGGCCTAGGTTAGCGGTTTTCCCAAAGTGCTTCCTCGACGACCTCTGCGTCAAGCGGACGATGACGGTTCACGAGTGGATCGACTTAGCGGCAACGCTGCCAGTTGAGGGTTTAGAGTTCTACACCGGTTTCCTACCTGAGGACAGAGGGGAGCTTGAACGCATCCGCGAAGCGTTGCATAGGAGGAAGCTGGCTATGCCCATGCTCTGCTGCTCACCGGACTTCACCAGCCCGGATGAGGGGGAGCGGAGGTTCTGGGTGGAGCAGGAGAAGAAATGGATCGATACCGTAGCGTTCTTCAACGGGGAAATCTGCCGCGTCCTCTCAGGGCAGCGTAGACCTGATGTAGGTAGGAGGCAGGGCGTAGCCTGGGTTGTTCAATGCATCAACGCCTGTCTTGAACACGCTGAGCGGAGAGGCGTAGTCCTCGCCATAGAGAACCATTATAAAGACAATTACTGGAGCTACCCTGAGTTCGCGCAGAAACTCGACGTATTCCTTGAGATCGTGGATCAAATCCCCTCACCCTGGTTCGGAGTTAACTACGACCCATCCAACGCCATACTGTCCGGCGACGGCCCCCTAGCGGTCCTCAACGCCGTTAAGGAAAGGGTTGTCTCCATGCATGCGAGCGACAGGTACCTGAAAAGCGGCAGCCTTGAAGCCCTAAGACAGGCTGATGGTACATTAGGGTATTCACCGGACCTCGTACACGGAGTGATCGGGAAAGGACTAAACGACTACGATACTATCTTTAAAACCCTAAACTCCGTGGGTTTCAAAGGCTGGATCAGCATCGAAGACGGCTTAAACGGAATGGGTGAACTCCGTGAAAGCGCCGATTTCCTCCTGAAGAAGGTCAACCAGCACTTCGCGAAAACCTAAATGCTAAGGGAACATTGGGATCACGGCTTCGTCTAGGGTTCGAGGTGGTATAGGAAATGGGTGTCAACGTCATCGCCATGGGTGAGATCCTCATAGACCTTATCCCGGTGAAGCCTGGTCACTACCGCGATGTACCGGCTTTCGAGAAATGCTTCGGCGGAGCACCGTTTAACTACGCCGTGGGCGTCGCTAGGCTAGGCGGCTCAGTAGGCGCCTTAACCGCGGTTGGGAAAGACCCCTTCGGGGAGTTCCTCCTCGAAACCCTAAAGGAGAACCGGGTGGACGTCAGCCAGGTTAAGGTGAAGGATGCGCGGACAACCCTCGCCTTCGTCGTCCTCGAGCCCAGCGGGGAACGCTCCTTCTTCTTCTACAGGCAGCCCTGGGTGGAAACCGCGGATACACTGCTCTCACCCGAGGACGTAGACCCCGCCTACGTCGAGGGCGCCAAAGTCCTCCACTACTCAGGCGTAGCCTTGTCCCACAGCCCGGAGAGGGAAGCCGTGTTCAAAGCCGTGGAGACAGCTCGGCAAACCGATGTAATGGTTTCATACGACCCTAACATCCGCCTAGACCTCTGGGATTCCGTGGATGAACTGAGGCAGATATGCCATAGGGCGATGAGTGAAGCCGATGTAATACTCATGGCTAGGGATGAGGCGGAGTTCATCTTCGGTGAATCCCATCCTGAGAAGATAGCGGACATCATCGCTTTGAAATATAATCCTCGATACATCGCCGTGAAACTCGGAGACAAAGGCTGCTACATAAGGGATCGAAGCGGACATGCGGTGGAGAAACCAGCCTTCAAGGTTGAGGTTGTCGATACAACTGGGGCAGGCGACGGATGGGCGGCGGCCTTCGAAGAGGGCTTGGTTGAAGGATGGGACTTGGAAACATGCGCCGTCGCAGCTAACGCCTTCGGTGCCTTAATCGTTACCAAGCGTGGAGCCATAACCGCCATGCCCTTCAGAAACGAGCTGCGGAAGTTCCTGGATGAAAGAGGGTTCAAAACAGGAATTTAAATGAGTGTGTGGGGACCCATCGTTCTATTCGTTACTTTTTAATAGGAAACCTATGAGGCGCGTTGTCCAAAGTTCCCCAAGCCTCAAACCGTACCATTTCCCGTATAGTAGATTATCAGCGAAGCCGTAACGTAGTCCATAGTCTCTTAATATATCGACGGGGGTTTAGTATGCAAAGGCTTAAGAATGGTAAATAACGGTATGTGGTGAACATGGTTAAACGGCTTTTTCCATCAAACCTACCTGAACTTGAATGGGTTGAGTTTCCAGCTGAGGGATTTTCCCAACAAGTTTGCGGAGTAATCCATAGCACCAGTCGACCCGCTGTCTCAGGGATGCCTCTAGGCGGGATTAGCACAGGCTGCGTAGACTTGGAGACGAACGGAACCCTCGGCTACTGCTCGATCTTCAACTCACACGTTCCAAGACGTGGACCCTTAAACCTGCCTTTCCTCGGCTTCAGCGTGGGTTCAGAGAGCTGGGTTCTAACCTCTCAGAAGCTTAAGGGGTATCCCCTCGGCGGCCCGGGGAAACGGAAAATACGGAGGGCTCAGAGCATGAGGGCGATTCAATACTGGGGGCACTATCCAGTGGCGGACCTAGAATACGTGACAGACGCCCCGATAAGCGTGGGTTTACGTGCTTGGGCACCCTTCATCCCCGGTGACTCCTCGGTCTCAAACACTCCAGGCGCGGTCTTTGAAGTACACCTACGCAACGTTACAGGCTTATCCCAGAAGGGTTTGATGGTTTTCAGCTTCCCCGGCCCCTCCCCGCAGGAGGTTTCAGGTATCGCCGGCTTCAAACATGAACCTGTTGAGGGAGAGTTTACGGGAGTCTCAGTTACACATGAGAGCGGCGTCGGCTACGCTCTAGGCGTAATCGACGAGAAGAACGTCCGTGTAGGCGGCGACCTCGGCATAGATGGCGGTGCTTGGTCGAGGCTTGGATTAAGTCATTGGTGGGAGGTAGGTCCACTCAGCGGGATGAGATCTGATGTCATCAAGCTACAGTCGACGGTCGGTCAAGCCGGCGCCTCAGTGGCTGTGGATTTTGAACTCGGGAGCAATGAGGTGAAGATAATCCGCTTCATACTCGCCTGGTACAGTCCCAGTTGGAAAGGAGGGGGAACACCGTCCGCGGGAGGGAACACTTACACCCATATGTATGCCTCACGCTACGGGAACGCTGTGGAAGCCGCGAAGTTCCTAGCCCATGAGCACAGATCGATTCTAAAGCGGATACTGACTTGGCAGCAAACTGTATACACTGAGAAGCAGCTTCCCACATGGTTAAGAGAATCCCTCGTGAACATTCTCCACGTCTACGCCGAGGACAGTTTCTGGGCTCAGGCGAAGTCTCCGATTGGAGAATGGTGCCGACTAGAAGACGGGCTTTTCGGAATGATTGAATGCCCCCGTGAATGCCCACAGATCGAGTGCATACCCTGCAGCTTCTACGGTAACCTTCCCCTGGTCTACTTCTTCCCAGACCTCGCCCTTTCAACGCTGCGGGGTTACAAGGCGTATCAATACCCTGACGGAGCGGCGCCGTGGATCTTCGGCGGCTGCACCAGCAGCCCACCTACGCCCCCATGTGAAATGGCTATGCCAGCGCGTGGCATAGGAGAGAAGCCTCAGGCAACCCTTGACGGTCCCTGCTACGTGGACATGGTTAACCGCCTCTGGATGCGCACCGGGAACGCGGAGGTTCTCCGCGAGTTCTATCCTTCAGTGAAGAAGAACACTGTTTTCACCATGAATATGAGGCCTGAGGATGGGCCTAGGGGCATCATCAGCATGCCCTCGGGTAACAATGGTCAAGACTGGATTGAGAACTGCGACCTATACGGGATGGTCTCCCACATCGGTGGTGTGCACCTCGCTAACCTGAGAATGGTTATGCGTATGGCGGAGGAGGTGGGTGACAGGGAGTTCGCCCAGCAGTGTCGGAACTGGTTCGAACAGGGGAGCCGAGCTATGGAGGAGTACATGTGGACAGGAGGGTACTACTTACTCTACTATGAACTTGAGACTGGGAAGAGATCTGACGTCATCATGAGCTGTCAGTTGGATGGGGAATGGATGGCTGAGTATCATGGGCTCGAAGGCGTTTTCCATCCTGAGCGTGTGAAGACAACTCTGGAAACGCTTAAGCAGACGGTGACCGACCGAGGCGCGGTTGTTTTCAGCGGGGCGAAGGAAAAAGGGTTCCAACCGGGTTACTGGACCTACGCCGGCGTGCATCCTCCCTCCTCCTTCATGCTGGCTATGACTTACATGTATAATGGTGAGCGGGATTTCGGATTGGAACTTGCACGGAGAGCCATGCGCACCGTAGTCTGCGAGAACCCCTACAGCTGGGACATCCCGATTCTATTCGACGGCGATACTGGAGAGATCATCTGGGGCAGCGACTACTATCAGAACCTCATGCTCTGGGCGCTACCCGCCGCTCTCGAAGGTCAGGACCTAGCTGGGCCATGTAAACCCGGTGGACTGGTATACCGCATAATTGAAGCAGATAAGGAGGATCATCCTTAACAGCAGGTTAGCGTGGTTTTGCTACAAGTTGTTGACGTAGCATATGGCTTAAATAAGGATATGCGGAGCATCAATCGATCAATAACGGAATATTCACTAGTAATTAAT
>CAYNFI010000092.1:0-4650 GCA_964396445.1 uncultured Candidatus Bathyarchaeia archaeon | reverse complement strand
CCTTCAGGGCATTTACTCACACATTCTAAGCACAGGATACACTCTGGGTCGTTGAATTTCTCCCAAGGCTGCTTAAGGATCTTTACCTTCATAAGACACGCTTCAAGGCATGGCTTACCCTCACAGGCACCGCAACGCGCCATGCTACGCCTTAAGCCGAGGAAGCTTACGCGGCTGAGAATTGCCATGAGGGCGCCTAGGGGACAAACGTATCGGCACCAAGACCTCTGAGCGAGAACCATTGCTGTGAGGAAAAAGGCGAGGGTGAAGAGACGAAGCCATGTGATTGAGGTAACAGAGGTCAAGCCCGCCCATAGGGCGGAACTGTCGAGGAGTGTAAGTTGCTGTAAAGCCGCTGGAACCCTTGGAAGAACATTGGGTAAGGTGACGAAGAGGGTTACATCTGGGCTGAAAGCATAGTAGGGAACGGCGAAGGCGCCGAGGGCTTCTTTATAGGCTATTCCCACACCCATGTACAGCGAAACACCCAATGTGACTGAGACTAGGAGGAGAAAAGCGAGGAAAATGTATTTCATGTAGACGAGGGTTTCACTCAACCTTGGTGAAACATCGCGCTGTCTCTTTTTCGGAAGGGTGAGAATATCTTGGATGAAGCCTAGAGGGCATAGCCAGCCGCAGGGAAGGCGCCCTATAAAAGCAGCGGTTATGAGTACAGCTGCAAGTGGGATTAAAGGCCATAAGGCTGAACCTGTTTCCCAAGAGGCGAGGTAACCCTGTAGCACGGCTAAGGCGTCGCCCACAGTTCTCGTGGTCACGGCGAGGCATACAACGGCGGGGAAGGGAATAAGCTGGGTGCCTATGTTTAGTATTAAACCGAAGAACGTTAGGAAAGCGAGGGTTTGAACAATGAACCTGATGTAGGGGATGAGTAACCTATGTTGATAAGCCCCACCCTTCGGCTCCTTAGCCTCCTTTTCCCTATCTTTCTGCATAGTCTTCGAGCTATCAGATGTCCTCGTCGTCATTGAAGCAAACCTGCCTCAGCTGCTTCGATAACTGCTTGAACGGCTTCCTTTAAAGCCTCCAGGTTTTCAGGGCTTAAGCCTAAGGCGAGTAACGTGAGCCCTATAAGGAGTAAGATCGATGCGAGAACCCTTTTCTCGAACAGTTCCACTCCGAGGCCTCCCCGACAGGGGATCTATGTAGCTGACCTAAAAGCTTTCGTCGGTTTTTTTAAAATGGGTGGTTTAGAAAAGGTCCTTCTCACCGATTTTACGCATGACTTTAGGCTTTAACTTAACAGTCTTAGTCAAAGTCTCCTCTGGGGTGCCCATATCCGCGGTTTCCCTTTTAACAGTGAGTCCGCAATGCCCGCTGACGAGGATTCTTCCCCGAATACAAAGCGCATAGTTGCACCTATAACCCTCACACTTGTCTTGAGCGAAGTTGCACCATGCTAAATTACCTCGAATTGTTAGAGTTCGTTGATTGCATCTAAAAAACTGGCATTCCGCTGTGCAATATTTGGCTTCAGGCAAGGTATATCCCTCATGCTTTTGAAGCCATGCACAGGGGTTTTAGGCAAAGAATAATTTAAACTTTATTCCATTCACCGACTCGTTTAAACGAAAGGTTTAATCCTTTAAACGCGTTTCTTAAAACGTGACCTAACTTGGTTGAAGTGAAGCCTGCTGAGAGGAAGTATATTAAAAGAGGAGACGTTGCTGGAAAGCAGGTTGTTGAGGCAAGGGGTCTAATCCTTGGAAGCGTTAAAGACCTTTCCTTCACCATGACTGAGGATAGGGTGGAACTTGCGGTAGCGGTTGAAAGTGGTAAAACTGAGCTTCAAATACCTTGGACGGAAATCCAAGCCATAAGCGACGTTGTCCTACTGAGGGTTCCCCGTGATAAGCCAACACAGCCAACCATCACCCCAACTCCAGCCGTAGCCGCAGCAACACCGACGCTGCCACCCGTCGTCATAGAGAAATCATGTTTGGAATGCGGCTACAAGAATCCCCCCGACGCTAAATACTGCGTAAAATGCGGGAAAAGGCTCCCATAAACCGTAATCCCCAACCCTGCTTAAACCTATCACTCGGATGTAAGGAGGTCTGAGGAGGGTACCTTATGGAGAAACTGAAGGCTATATTAATTGTCTGCGATGGACTCGGCGACCGTCCTGTTGACGTCCTAGGTGGACGAACCCCCTTAGAGACGGCTGTGAAGCCTAACATGGACACGTTAGCTAAAGAGGGCATATGCGGAATCATGGACACGATCGCGCCGGGTGTGAGACCTGGAAGCGCACCTGCTCATCTGGCGCTCCTCGGCTACGATCCATACAGGTTCTACGTGGGACGCGGGGTCTTTGAAGCCTTAGGAATGGGTGTGTGCGTAGAAGAAGGCGACATCGTTTTCAGACTTAACTTCGCCACGGTTGATGAAGGCTGGATTGTCAGGGATAGAAGAGCGGGTAGGATCGGTGAAGGTACACGGGAGCTTGTAGAAGCGTTGAGAAAAATCGAGCTGCCTGGAGTGGAACTCGTTTTCAAGGAAGGCGTAGAGCATAGGGCAATCCTTGTGATGAGGGGGAAGGGACTTTCATGGAGGGTTTCAGACACAGACCCTGGGAAAAACGGTTTGAGAGTCTTAAACGCTAAGCCTTCAGATGAATCCTCAGAGGCTAGGCGAACAGCCTCTCTCATCGATAAAATAGTTGCCGAAGCGTATAAAGTCCTAAACTACCATTCTATCAATGAGGCGCGGCGGGCACATGGCGAGCCACCTGCCAACATGATACTGGTGAGGGGGGGAAGCTTCAAGCAGTACGTTGATGCCTTCGAGGACAGGTACGGGCTCTCCGCTGCCTGCGTCGCCGGAGGCACGTTGTACAAAGGAGTTGCGCGGTATCTGGGCATGGATGTATTCGAAGTGCCGGGGGCTACGGGAACCTACCAAACCGATTATAGGGCAAAGGTAAACGCGACGGTTTCCGCCCTCGAAAACCATTCATTCGCTTTTACACACTTCAAACCCCCAGACCTTGCAGGTGAGGATGGAAACCCTGAAGGGAAGGTTGATGCAGTAGAGAAGATCGATGATGCCTTAAAGCCTCTACTCAACCTTGATAAAACCCTCATCGTTATAACAGCCGACCATTCAACCCCATGCAGTATTAAAACACACTCCGCGGACCCCGTCCCCATCCTGATACATGGACCTGGTGTTAGAGCGGACACAGTTACAACCTTCAACGAGCGGGCGGCGGCGAATGGTGGTCTGGGGAGGATAAGGGGTTTAGACCTTATGCCTATATTAAGGGACCTTATGGACCCATTCATGTCAAAGTACGGCGCCTAGACACGGAGCCTCCGCTTAAGAATCTAAGGCTTTATCTACTTCCCTCTTAAGATAGTTAGGTGATGGCGATGGACCGTTACACGGATGTGCTGGGGTTGGAAAGGGAGCTTATGCGAAGGGAGCGCGAGGTGGAGTACCTAAAACTTGAGTTGAAGAGATGCTACAGTGTCATCGAGGAAATGAAGCAGGGGCTACGCCCCGTCGGCTCGGTACAGGAGGTCCGAGGGAACAACGCGTATGTTAAGCTACTCGGTGGACAGCTATACGAGGTTACGATCCCCCTGGAACTAGTTGGTAAAGTCCTTCCTGAAAGCGACGTCGTGTTAGCCCCGAATAAGGGTGCCGTGACAAACGTTATCGAACGCCCCAAGGATGCCTCCATATGGGCCTACAAGGTTGAGCGGAGCCCCAAGGTATACTATGAAGACGTCGTCGGCTTGGATGCGGAGTTGGAGGATTTCAAGAAGGCTGTTGAGTGGGTTCTAGACCCTGGGGTAAGGGAGAGAAGGGAGAGAATCATGGTTGACGCACGTTTAGCGGAGGAAGCAGGCTCAGTTCTCCTATTCGGTCCTCCGGGAACGGGTAAAACCTACATGGCAAAGGCTGTAGCAGGCTCATGCAGTCGATTTGGGCGGAACACGAGCTTCATAAAGGTTGAGGGCTACGAATTAGTATCCAAGTGGCTCGGTGAATCCGCGAAAAACGTTAAGGAAATCTTCAGACTTGCCAGGGAGATGGCTCCGACCATTCTC
This sequence comes from uncultured Candidatus Bathyarchaeia archaeon, assembly GCA_964396445.1. Lineage (GTDB taxonomy): Archaea > Thermoproteota > CALKCG01 > B24 > JAWCPE01 > CAYNFI01. Next base: position 574 of record CAYNFI010000092.1, on the reverse strand, counting down.
TTCATAGACGAAGCTGACGCTATCGGAAGGACGAGGATGGAAGTGACTACTGACGCCGGTAGGGACGTTCAGGGAATGCTTAATCAGCTTCTCGTAGAGTCAGGCGAAGGCTTCGACCCGAACAGGAACATGGTGGTCGTATTCGCCACAAACTTCCCAGCAGTCATAGACCCGGCTTTAATGGATAGGATTAAAAAAATGATCTATGTTCGCCCACCGAAGACCCGTGAAGAGGTGAAGAGGCTCTTTGACTTCTATGTTTCAAAGGTGAGAATAGACCCCGCCGCCGTTGAGAACGGGGGGTTAAAGGAAGATTTCTTCGAAGAGCTTTGGCAGACTATAAGGAGGAGGAAGCAGGTTTACGAGGCCGTCGTGCTCAGGCGTCAACTAAGGGTTAGAGACGAGTACTGTATAACCCCACGTGATGTTAAGAACATCGTCCAGGAAGCGGCTAACGACGCCTCCTATGAGGGTCTTAACTACGTAGCCGGGGATAAGATACTTGAGTATTCAGGAAGCTTGGCTATGGAAACCACGGGGATAAGCTCAATCTGACACATAAACCCCTTCAGCA
>CAYNFI010000091.1:0-4673 GCA_964396445.1 uncultured Candidatus Bathyarchaeia archaeon | reverse complement strand
TGGCTGAGGCACCTCGGCTACGTTCAGGTTTCAACAAACCCCGTTTTAGCCGCGAGGGCCTACGACGACGACCCAAGCCTCTGGGAAGGTTTCAGAACCATTGCTAAGGAGCATCAAGAGTGGTTCAAGGACCCTGAGTGCTTCAAGGATGAGATCGCCATGGAAGCCACCAAGTCCGCTCTCTGGCCTAACCTCACCGTCTACCGCCCAATCGCCTTGTTAAGCAAGCTCCACGACGGGCTAGTAAGCTACCAGCTTAACCCGAACGTAGCCGCGAGCTTAGAAGGGAGCATGGAGGACGCGTTGAAGATCTACACCTCAGCACAAGAGTTTCTCAGAGGCTACGATGCCCACCTCACCTGGGGCTACTCTAAGATGGAGGAAAGGGGTAGACCTAACATCGTCTTCAAGGTGGCGGGTGGAAGCCCGGCCGCGGTCGAGGTCACCACAGCCTTCAACAGCATGGGCATCGGAACGAATAACACCGTAACCTACACGGTGGCACAGGAGACAACCTTGATCCTGGCAGCAATGAAGGGCATGGCTCACGCCCTTAAGATGGGGATCCCGGTAACCCAAGCCTATGAGACGAACATGGGAGGCCGCCTTGAAAGCCACCTCCGAGAGCTGGAAGCTGAGAGGCTGTTGAGAGAGGCTTTAGGAAGGGTAGGCGATGTTGAAGCGACGTTGAGGAAGCTCGCTGAGGCTATAGGCGCCGTGGAGGAATTAAGTAAAGCTTCGTCGCTTGAGGATGGTATAAGACTTGTCTGCTCCTTTAAGTACCTTAAATCCCTCTCCACCCCAGCCTTCGCGGAAGCCGTGGCTGAGGCGCGGGTCCATGGTGATTCAAAGGAGGAGAATGCCGCCTTCTTAGCGCGTTTAGAAAGCGACATCGGATACGCGGGAACCCTTGTGGCGCAGAGGGTCTACAGGATCTTTTTCACACCTGAGAATAGGCTGAGGTGGATGGCTTACCTCCATAGGGCGTATGGGCTCCCATTGGATAAGGTGGGGGAGGTTATGGATAAGATCGACGTCCTACCAGCCTCGAAGAGGAAGCCTAGCGACACCTACCTCACTTTAGCCCGGAGGAACATGACGAACACAGAGTTCCCAGACCATCAGATGAAGGTCTTGGACACGTCGCGGCGGCCAGGCTTCAACCTAACGGATTTCGAGGACGCCGTAACGAAGGAACATGACCTAGGCATCCTTCAGAGGTTGATGAAGCTGGGTGATTTCCGCAGAGCCTACGAGCTTACACCTGAACTCGCGGAGAGGATGAGGGATGCTGGGGTCGAGGGGGACTTCGGGGTAGGCGGGCTTAAGGTGGAGGACTGGCCTACCTTCGGCTCCGTGGTTAAGACCATGACGGAGTTCACAAATGCCTACAACAGGTTCAGGGAGAAAGCCGTTAAAGTCGTTCAAGACGTCGCTAAAAACATGGTTTAAGAGTTGATGTGGAAAACGCCTGTAAAGAGCCCTGCGGCTGACCGCGTTACACCAAGTTCCCTAAAGGTATAACCCGTGTAAGCGCTATTCCGTTTCAAACCTCGCCTTCACCGATTTAACCGGGCAACAACCCCTGAGTATGTACCAAGCGTATTTACCCGCGTTTGTCGCGTGGAAATGCATGGGCGGGATCACTATAACAGGGCTGTCACCTGGTTTTAAAGGAATCGCGACTGTCTCATCCCTGGTGTAGATGAACTGGGTCTCCGGTCTATCGACTTCGAACGGAGCGTAGACCTCAACCTGCTCATGCATATGCCCACCCTTACCCTTATCCCAGCTTGAAATCCCACCGGGCCATTCAGCCCGTGTGACGCCTGCGCTGCAGACCGTGGTCAGGGGGCTATTCTCATCAACGGCGGTGTAAACGTATCGACTGCAAGAATCGGCTCTGCTTCCCCTAAGTACTTCCCTACTAGGGCTGTACCTTGAAACCAGAGGGGGATACCCGCTTGAAGCCTCTTCAACCGGTGTGTTTATTACGGCAACGTGGAAAATGGTTTCAGACACACCTTTCAACACAAACCCCTTCCCAGTCCGCATACCTAGAAAGTCGTACGGCTGAAGTGTGGTTTCGGTTACGCCATCCCCTTCTTCTAACGCAACCTCACCTCGACCCTCTAAGCATGAGACCAGTACCTCCTGTGTCTTAACGGTTCCAGGGAAATTCAATGCGCTACCATTGCTTAGGACGGCTTCCCTGTAACTCGTGAAGCCTAATAACCCATAGGCGTCGAAGGGATGTCCCTTCCCCTCCCAGCCTATAGGCTCTGTCCAACCATCCCGCTTCCGCTTAAGGTTGAAGGCTAGTCCGTTCCACGGTGGTGGACGGTGTACGCTGATGGCTTTCACTTTGCCCAGAGGCTTTACGCCATGCCTTACCCCCATCGGGACACGGATTAGGTCCCCGCTCTGCACCCTTCTCTCCTCTTCCCCAACCACCGCCATGGCCTCACCCTCGAACAGAAGCTCCTCATCGAAGTCCTCATGCGTGTGTATAGGTGTAGCCTCGTTATACTCGATTACCTGAAAAGTTCCCTTACGGTCGTCGAAATAAACTGTTAACGCGTTTTCTCCAACAAGCCGTCGCTCCATCGTCTCGCCTGTAATGAAAAAGGAGTTCATTAAACCACCTAAAACCAGACAGCCGCCCATTCGTTAATAAGCCTTATGATCACTAGAGTTTATACGAGGTGCTACATCCGAGAAAGGATGAAATTTTTATATGCTATTGCCCTTATGCACATCGATGATCTCGATGAGGATCGGTTACTTCAGCGGGGCCTTCGGCGACCTCCCCTTTAAAAAAGCTATGGAGGCTTTAGCGCGGATAGGTTACGATGGGGTTGAGTTATGCACTTGGAAGGGGTATCCAGCTGATTTAGACACCCTTTCCAAAGAGGGGTGGAAGAAGATAGAAGAGACGGCTGGCGAGCTGGGGCTTATGATCCCGGCTGTAGGGCATGGAAGCATAGACTGTAGCTCTTCCACGGAGGCTAGGCGGGGCGGCGTTGAGCGTACGTATAGGAACGTGGACTTCGCAGCCACTGTTGGAGCCAGGGTTGTAGACGTGACAACGGGTATGGCTCCGCCAGGTATGCCTGAGGCTGACGCTTGGCGTTTTTTAACCGAGGGGCTCTCGGAATGTGCTGACTACGCTATGGCAAGGGGATGCGTTTTAGGACTTGAGCCTCACATCAACACCATCATCGACGCCCCGGATAAGGTTTTAAGGGCTATAGACGCTGTAAGGTCTAAAGCCCTCGGGGTTAACCTCGACGCAAGCCACTTCGCCGTCCTCGGCTTCGATGTCTTAAGCTGCACCCGTGAACTCGCACGGTACACGGTTCACACCCATCTGAAGGATACAAGGGGTCGTTACCCAAGCCATGAATTCCTCATACCCGGTGAAGGAGCGTTCCCAACCCTTGCTTTCATAAAGACATTGAGGGAAGTAGGCTACGATGGCTTCATAACGGCTGAGGTAGCGGGGATGAGGAGGCAAATGCCGGGGTACCAACCAGTCCCCGCGGCGCAGATTGCGTACGAGACGGTCTTCAAAGCCTTTAGAGAACTAGGTTTACGGTAAAGCCTTTAGCTAGTTTACACCGTTTTATCATAGGCCTATGTGAAGGTACCAGGGCATCCGTGATGGTTCAGGGTTAATGCTAGAGGATAAAGACTGCTTAAGGTTTAATAGTTGCACACCTACAACCTATTCTTAAACCGTGATTCCCGGGGACGCTTATGGATGTTTTTAAAGCTGTTCAATTGAGGAGGAGCGTAAGAAGCTACAAGCCCGACCGTGTCCCGGATCGTGTTTTAAGAAAGCTCCTTAAAGCGGCGAGGCTAGCTCCCTCAGCCCACAACGCGCAGCCTTGGCGTTTCATCGTGGTTACGTCCAAAGAGAAGCTGGAGCGGATCGCTCGCGGAGGCAGGTGGGCTGGCTTCGTATCCGATGCCCCTATGGTAATCGTCGGCTGCGGCGACACAAGATCAAGGCACTACGTTCACGACACATGCATCGCGTTGCAGAACCTCGTGTTAACAGCGACGGAGGAGGGGCTTGGAACATGCTGGATCGGAAGCTTCACGGAGCAGGATCTGAGGCAGATGCTTAAGCTACCTGAGAGTTTAAGGGTTGTAGCCCTCATCTCCATCGGCTACCCAAATGAAGCCCAAAGCGGAGCCTCACCGCGGAAACCGCTTTCGGAAATAGCGTTCAAGGAAGAATATTGTAAACCACTCGCGTAAGAATGGACACTCCCAAGGCTTCGCCAGGTATTAGATAACTTTAATCCCTACATAGGCTTATGATCGTTTTGAAGCCGGTTAGACCTTGGACATGTCGTGGGAGAAGTTTAGGAAGAAGTTCCCGCACTTGGCTAGGGAGATGCAAGAGAAGGCTATGCGTCATCCCATCAAAGGCGTAAGGTGGGAAGGAGCTGAGGGATACGATGAGCTTAGAAACCCAGACGCCGTCTCCTTCCTAAGACGATGTAGCACAGATGAGGAAGCCTACGAGGTCATAGCATACCTTGAGAAGACCGGGCAGGTCTCGGTGGAATACGGGGAGAAGCTGAGGACACAGATACGTGAGCGAGGGTTGAAAAGCTTCGGTGAGAAAAAAGACCGTGGATATTACTTCAGAAAATACTACC
>CAYNFI010000090.1:0-4700 GCA_964396445.1 uncultured Candidatus Bathyarchaeia archaeon | reverse complement strand
GCGATGTCCACGTACTTACCAGACCCAGCAGCTATTCCCCTTTCCGAATTCGTGAGGATTCCAATCGGGTAAGCATCAACGCCGCCGAGAAAGATAATCCTCACAGCGGAATCGCCGGGGACGAAGACAACGGCGTCGTAACCCGAGGTGGGGTCTCCTAAGAAAACGCGTCCCGTCCCTTCGAAGGACGGCGGATCAGCCACGAAGTAACTGAAGCTTGTAGGTTCAACCCCTGATTCGTGGTTGATAACTTTGAGGCTTCCCCCTCCCACGGGTGTCAGTATGGACCTTGGGTCTATGAGGTCGTGTATGGCTATGGTTCCAGCCTTAAACATGGAGAGATAGACGATTCTGGCTCCGCTTCCGTCAATGAGGTCCTTCTCAAAGGTGAAGAAGGAGTAGCCGAAGGGCCAGAGTCTTGTACCGAAGGGCCCAAAATCAGGCGCGTATTCAATATCCCCAGTGGTGTGGTTAACCACGAAGGGGAGCATTTGGTAAATCGCCTGCTGCGCCGCCCAGCCTAGGCTTGGGAGTACACCCTTCACGGTGAAGGAGCCATCAGGTTCAGCGAACTGGATGAAGCTATGTCCATATACGTCCGCCCGTGCAAGGAGTTTAACGTGGACGAGGATCTGCCCATCCTTTCCAAGGGCATCCTCCCAGTTGCTCACGTACCAGTTCTTCTTGATGTCCCAACGCCCGATCTGACCCTTCACAACACCGAAGCCGAGACCGGAATCATCTCTATTCACATGGTTGAAGAAGGCTGCGGCGCTGAATTGGACACTGCTTACCGCGGCCTTTTTAAAGTCGAAGTATTCGATATCGTTCGTAGCAGCTCTGATTAATATGAAGGCTAACTCAACCTGTGGAGCGAGGTTCCCGAAGTTAACCTTGTCAAAGGTGTTAATGGGGGTGTTATAGAGCAGCCTCGAAGCCATCGCCGTGTAGAACCCTACACCCCAAGTACCAGTCTGAGCGAATATGGAGGCTTCATGGGTAACCGAGGATGGAAGATATCTCTCATCTAAACCTAAGCCAAAGGCCTTGTAGGTAAGCCCGTGAAAACTCGAGCCTAAACGTTCACGTAGCGCTGTGCTGCCAATGTAGTAAAATCCTAATGGAACACCGGCTTGATACGGGTACTGGCCATACCTTTCTCCAGTGAGGAGAAACCTTACTAAGGTTCCAGGACTGTAGTCGTACCAAGTCATCCAAGGTCCTCCAACCCCGTAGTAGGTACTACCCGGGGTCAATGCTAAGGCATCTGAGTCCGTTGAGAAGTCTAAGCTGAAGGCCAGCTTCAAAGCTTGAGGGGCTACGGTCACATCACTCGTTTTCCCTACGTGGTCGAAGTGCCATGTAAAATACTTCGGTGAACCGTCGGCTTCCTGCCCTACAACCTCTCTGCTGTGCCAGATGAAGTCCCTCCCACCAGCCATAGCTTGCGTATGACCGGAGAAAGCGATGAGCCAAACTGGTCTCCGGGGCGGATGCTCTTTCAGAATCCTTGCCAGCTCGAGGAGCGAAGCAATTCCATTAGCTTCATCAGCCCCAGATGCTAAGAGAGGAACCACAGATGCTGAATCGTAGTAGGCGGATACAACGATGGCGTTGTTCTTCTCCTCACCAGTCTCTGTCCCGTTGACCACCGCTATAATGTTCTGAGCTACCACATTTTCCCAGGTCATGTCAACCTCGATTCTAACCGTCACGGTTTCGCCTCCAAGAAGTCTGGTTTTCAGGTTTTCACCGTCTTCCGCTGAGATGTAAAGCCTAGGGAACTTAACAGGTGTATCCAGATGTTTACGGTCTGCCTCGCTTCGTATGGTAACTGAGGGCTCGATGAAGACCACGGCTTTAGCGCCTAACCTCATAGCATTCAGCCAATTATCTCCACTGTTAAACTCCATCAGTAGAATACTCCCTGAAATGGAGCCTTTAAGCTCATCCAAGCTTCCCGTCCCAACGTACGTAAGGGCACCCTCAAGGCCTCCAACCGGGGTTTTACACGTCTGTAAATTGTTTGGAGCTAAGGCATAGGCATTAATCGATTGCTGGAATGGTTGAAGAACGGTCAGCTTGGAGCCGTGGTCCACCGGCACAGCAACTTTATATTCTTCAACCCACGGCCGTAAATCTAGAGCATCATTAAAATAGTTATAGATGTACTCAGCGGCTTGGGCTGCGCCAGGGTACCCTGTGGTTCTACTTAGAGAGGAGAAGTAGCGTACATGGGTGATGATATTGTCCATGTCTATTGCGGTTATGATTTCCTCGATCAACTGGTCAACTACCTCACTTCCGCCGTCTACGGCGAAAACAGGGTTTACAACTTGAGAGGAGCATAAGAGGAGGAGTTGAGTAGAGAAAAGTATGATTAGGGTTATGGTTGCCCTTATTTTCAAGGGTTCACCACCTAGGTTAACAGTCATTAACTTCTACACATTACTAACATAAATGCGTTATCGTCGCTATGTGTGATGTAAGAAAAAAATGGGTGGACCTGCTCTTCGGTTTAAATCCCGAGCAGGAAGTTTACTAACGACCTTATTGGGTAGAAGCCGGTGAATCCTCCAACCATGAGCCCAATGGCAATTGGTAGCGCGGTGTTCTGGTAGAGCTCTGATCCTCCTACCTTCAAGATGACGAGCTTTGAGAAGTAGGCGATGACGACGTATAGGAAACCGTAGAAGCTCACGTTCATCATGACGAGTCCTATGGGGTTCAACGGGAACCATGGCAGCGTCATTCGAGCTATGCCCATGCCGAAGGCTAGGATTATTCCAACGATGGTGTATCCTGTGAACCAACCCGCGTTCCCGCCTCCATAGGGACTGAGACCGTTGAAGCGGGGTATGATGAAGTCGTTGATCTGCGGGAACTCCGACCCTGACCACCAGTCTCCTGTGAAACGTGACGCACCGAAGGCGGCGAGATGCATGCTAAGGAAGGTGAAGGTCAGCGGAAACACTATTAATACAACGGGTATAGTCGCTAGGAATATCTCCTTAAGGCTGGTCTTTGTTTCCTGCGCCACGGCGAATGCTTCGATGCCTGCGAATGTCGGCGACCAGAGTGATTTCAAGTAGCTAAGCCCGGCGAAGCCCGCGGTAACGTAGAGGCCACGCTGCGCTTCAGCAGAGAGCTTTACACCATCTGCTGGAAAGGCGCCCACGACCTGACCGAATCCTGTGATCCAGCTTCCGAAGTAGTCACCTGTGTGTGCTCCCCAAGCGTTTGAGAACCCAGGCCAGGCCTCTGCTCTCACTCTAGCCATCCATATCTGGACTAAGCCGATCAACAAGACGGTAAACAAGGCGAGTAGTATGTTCGCGCCGCTCACGGTTAAAAAGAGCGTGAGACCTACCAAGGTCACTATTAGGATGGACCAGCTTATCCTGTAGGATACAGGCTCCGTTTCAAGCTCCTCCTTCGTAGGACCTTTCAAGAACGCCTTGAAAGACGCTGCGATTTCTTTCCTCCCCATGAAAAGCGCGAAGAGCGCTATGCCAACATAGGCTCCGCGGTCACCTATCTGTAAGGGCATGAATGGCGGCGTAGTACCAATGCCGATGGCACTCCACTCTCCCGCCCCCGGTCGGGCTGGAACAATACCCGTCATAACCGCTATGGTTGGGTAGATAAGGTAGCCGATAACGTACCATATGAACGCTGTCAGAAGGATGTCGAGTGGGAAGAGGAAGTACATACCTATACCGATGGCGTCGATGTCCCAGGCGATAACCATGTTCGTGTATGGGTAGGGGAGCTTACCTGAAAGATAGGTATACGCCAAATACGGCTCAGAGATTATGGGGAAAAACCTATCAAGCCCTTGACCCTGACCACCGCCTCCAGTTGGGCTATAGTACCAGTTGGCGAAGAATCCGATGATGAAGGCTATCCAGAAGGTTAGGGCCTTCTTGCTAAGCAACCTAGCTCTGAACTTGTTTGCAGTAGGTTCCCCCGAGGCGGGCGTCGTCGTGTTATCGATCATCCACGATATCGGTTGCCGCATCGGGAAGGGAAGTTTCTCAACTTCTAGGAACGGCTTCCTCAAAATGAGTCCTATGGCGTAGGCGAAGAAGAAGAATAGATAGTAGGCTACGGTCCATGTCATGATAGACGGCGCCCAAACCCCGAAGTCGAAGGGGATGTTTCCGCTCCACAGTTTCGATAGTATGAACGGGTCCTTCGGCGTCCAGAAATCGGGGATGACGGGGAGAAGGACGGTGCGTCCACCCATGTAGCCTGAGTAGACTATGGAGAACGTTTGGATTCCAACAGCGAACGGTATGGCTGTGGACACAGCGAGCATCGCATAGATTACGGTCAACTCCTTACGGTTAAACTTAAAAGCCTTAGAAACCATTTGGAGAAGCGCTATTATGAAAACGAGTTCAAGCATTAGCGTATACCCATAACCGATTGTTGATAACCTTCGTATGAACATCCTCGACCATTGATACCTCATCCAGTAGAAGAGGGGAATCGTTATGAGGGCGGAGATCACTATGCCCACGATGAATGCTTTCGGTGTTAAACCTTTTTCCGGCTTTACCTCTGTTGTAGTGGCTGTCGACTCTGTTGCCATTATAGATCCTCCTAGATTTTTTCCTTAAAGAAGTATAGCTGTTTAGTAAATTTAAGCATTACGGTGCTATGCAGATTCTTAGAATACGCGTGGATCATCGCGT
>CAYNFI010000089.1:0-4729 GCA_964396445.1 uncultured Candidatus Bathyarchaeia archaeon | reverse complement strand
ACGCGATGATCCACGCGTATTCTAAGAATCTGCATAGCACCGTAATGCTTAAATTCTCTACACAACGATACTTCTCTAAGGAAAAATCTAGGAGGAACTACTTTGGCAACAGAGTCGACAGCCGTGAAAGCACCTCCAACAGAGGTAAAGCCGGAAAAAGGTTTAACGCCGAAAGCATTCACCGTGGGCATCGTGATTTCAGCCCTCATAACGATCCCCCTCATCTACTGGAGAAGGTATCAATGGGCGCGGATGTTTCTACGACGGATGAATGCGCTTGGCCAAGTATATACGCTGATGCTTGAGCTCGTTTTTATCATAGCGATTCTACAAATGGCGTCTAAGGCTTTCAAGTTTAACCGTAAGGAGTTGACGGTGGTCTATGCGATGCTCGCCGTAGCCACGGCTATCCCGTGGGCTGTTGGGTGCCAAACGTTCTCCATAGTCTACTCAGGTTATATGGGTGGACGCACCGTCCTGCTCCCCGTCATCCCTGATTTCTGGACGCCTAAGGACCCATTCATACTCTCGAAACTTTGGAGCGGCAATATCGCCTTCGACGTTGGGGTTTGGGCGCCGTCCATCATGACGTGGACCGTAGCCTACTATCTATTCTTCTTCTTCGCCTACGCCATCGGCCTCATCTTGAGAAAGCCGTTCCTAGAAGTTGAGAAACTACCTTTCCCGATGCGGCAGCCGATATCGTGGATGATCGATAATACGGCGACGCCGGCCTCAGGGGAACCTACTGCGAACAAGTTCAGAGCTAAGTTGCTTAGCAAGAAGGCCCTAGCGTTCTGGATAGCCTTCATCATCGGATTCTTCGCCAACTGGTACTATAGCCCAACGGGAGGCGGCGGTCAAGGACTGGGGATGGAAGTTCTCATCCCCGGATGGCCTGAGCCTGAACCGTATCTGCGTTATACGTACCTTTCAGGTAAGCTCCCATACCCGTACACGAACATAGTCATGGCTTGGGACATCGACGCCTTCGGCATAGGCATGTACTTCCTCTTCCCCCTCGACATCCTTCTGACAGCGTTCATCTGGCACGTAGTCGGCTACATCATCTACCCAATCTTAGCGGTTATGACGGGTATTGTTCCAGCCCGACCAGGGGCGGGTGAGTGGAGCGCCATCGGCATCGGTACGACGCCGCCATTCATGCCCTTACAAATAGGGGACCGCGGAGCCTACGTCGGCATAGCGCTCTTCGCGCTTTTCATGGGGAGGAAGGAAATCGCAGCGTCTTTCAGGGCGTTCTTGAAAGGTCCTACGAAGGAGGAACTTGCATCGGAACCTGTATCCTACAGGACAAGCTGGTCCATCCTGATCGTGACCTTGGTAGGTCTCACGCTCTTTTTAACCGTGAGCGGCGCGAACATACTGCTAGCCCTATTTACCGTCTTGTTGATAGGCTTCGTCCAGATATGGATGGCTAGAGTGAGAGCTGAGGCATGGCCTGGATACTCAAACGCTTGGGCAACGCACACAGGGGACTATTTCGGAAGCTGGATCACAGGGTTCGGTCAACTCGTGGGCGCCTTTCCAGCAGATGGTGTAAAACTCTCTGCTGAAGCGCAGCGAGGCCTCTACGTGACCGCGGGCTTCGCCGGGCTCAGCTACGTTAAGTCACTCTGGTCACCCTCCTTCGCATGCATCGAAACCTTCGCCGTGGCGCAGGAAACAAAGACCAGCCTTAAGGAGATATTCCTAGCGACCATACCCGTTGTATTAATAGTGATGCCGCTGACCTTCACCTTCCTCACCATGAACCTCACCACCTTCGGGGTGCAACATTTCGTAGGAGACTGGTGGACTGGGTCGGAGTTCCCGCAGATCAACGATTTCATCATACCCCGCTTCAGCGGGCTCAGTCCCTATGGAGGCGGGAACGCAGGTTGGTTCACAGGGTACACCATCGTTGGAATAATCCTAGCCTTCGGCATGGGTCTGGCTCGAATGACACTTCCATGGTTCCCATTAAACCCCATAGGACTCGTCATGATGAACGTGAGCTTCTACGGTTTCCTCTACGTCATCATCGCCTACTTCTCAAAACTCGTCATCTTGAAGGTGGGAGGGTCAGAGCTCTACCAGAACACTGCACTACCAATTGCCTTTGGGCTCATGGTTGGAGGCTTCACCGGCTTCTACCCCATAAGGGCGTTAGTACACTTCCTGCTCTGGCGTTAAACCGAAGAGCAGGTCCCCCTTTTTTATACACTGACGTCGTATGCGGCAACGAAAACGCATTTATGTCAGTAATGTGTAGAAGCTAATGACTGCTAACCTATGGTGGTGAACCCTTGAAAATAAGGGCAACCATAATCTTACTCATACTTTTCTCTACTCAAGTCCTACTCCTATTCTCCTCTCAGGTTGTAAACCCCGGCTTAGCCGTAGATGGCGTAACCGAGACGGCTGATCCATTGATCGAGGAAACCCTAAACGCCATAAACATGGACAACATCATCGACCACGTACGCTACTTCTCATCCCTCAGTAGAACTACAGGGTACCCCGGCGCAGCCCAAGCCGCTGAGTACATCATTAACTACTTTAACAATGTTCTGGGCTTACAGTCATGGGTTGAAGAATACAAAGTTGCGGTACCAGTGGACCGTGGCTCCAAGGTGATCGTTCTCCAACCATTCCAACAATCGATTAAAGCCTATGCTTTAGCCCCAAACAATTTACAGGCATGTAAAACCCCTGTCGGAGGCATCGAAGGCCCCCTTACATACGTTGGAACAGGGAGCTTGGATGAGCTTAAAGGTTCAATCTTGGGAAGCATCCTGCTTATGGAGTTTAACAGTGGAGAAAACTGGCTGAATGCTATGAGACTAGGCGCCAAAGGCGTAGTCTTCATCGAGCCTTCGGCTACGATACGAAGCGAGGCAGACCGGAAACATCTGGATATACCTGTTAAGTTTCCTAGGCTTTACGTCTCGGCTGAAGACGGTGAAAACCTAAAAACCAAGCTTCTTGCAGGCGAAACCGTGAAGGTTAGAATAGAGGTTGACATGGTCTGGGAAAATGTAGTGGCCAAGAATATTATAGCGGTGGTCAACGGGACTGAGACCAGTTTTGAAAGGAACAACGCCATCGTTGTAACCGCCTACTACGATTCCGCCTCCGTGGTTCCCCTTTTAGCACCTGGAGCCGATGAGGCTAATGGAGTGGCATCACTCCTCGAGCTGGCAAGGATTCTGAAAGCACACCAACCCCGAAGACCGGTTTGGCTCATCGCTTTCTCCGGCCATACGCAAGCGATGGCTGGTGGCAGGGACTTCATCTGGCACAGCAGAGAGGTTGTAGGGCAGGAAGCCGACGGTTCACCTAAGTATTTTACATGGCACTTCGACCACATAGGGAGAACGGATAATTCGGCTGTGGCTCCTCACGCTTTGAAGCTAGCCTTCAGTTTAGACTTCTCCACGGACTCCGATGCCCTAGCATTTGTCCCAGGTAGTACCTTCTACGGGGTTGGAGGACCATGGATGGACTGGTACGACTACAGTGGCACCTTAAGAAGATTTCTCTTCGAGGGGTATGAGCAATTTGTTGATCGGTATGGGGATTACCCGTTTCAAGCAGGTGTTCCTTTAGGGTATTACTATATTGGCAGCTCAGCGCTACGCGAACGTTTAGGCTCAAGGTTTCACGGGCTTACCTATAAGGCCTTTGGCTTAGGTTTAGATGAGAGATATCTTCCATCCTCAGTTACCCACGAAGCCTCCATCTTCGCTCAGACTGGTACTTGGGGCGTAGGGCTCCACACAGCGATGGCTTCGAGGCTGCTCTATAACACCCCCATTAACACCTTTGACGAGGTTAACTTCGAGAACCTCGCTCCCCAGGTTGAGTTAGCCTTCATATTTATCAGAGCTGCAACGAACGATATCGAGTACTTCGACTTCAGAAAGGCCGCCTTAGGCGCTGTCCAATTCGGCGGCGCAGCCTTCTTCAACCATGTGCATAGGGATGATTCCGGTCTCGGCTTCGGTGTTGTGAAGGGTCAGATCGGGCGTTGGGACATCAAAAAGAACTGGTACGTAAGCAACTGGGAGGACGCCCTTGGAAAAGATGGACAGATTCTAGTCCACGTTAAACTTCTTGCAAGGACGGACGTATATGGACATAGCTTCATCCAGTTCGCTGAACCTGATGGCTCTTTCACCGTGAAGGGCGTACTCCCAAGCCTAGGCTGGGCGGCGCAGCAGGCGCTCTACCAAATGCTCCCCTTCGTGGTAAACCACACCACTGGGGACATTGAATACGCGCCTGATTTTGGGCCCTTCGGTACACGCCTCTGGCCCTTCGGATACTCCCTATACACCTTCGAAAAGGACCTAACGGATGGAAGCGGCTCTAGAATCGTCTACCTCTCCATGTTTAAAGCTGGCACCATAGCCATACACGACCTCATAGACCCAAGGTCCATACTGACACCCGTAGGAGGTGGAGGCCTCAGGGTTATCGTTCACGAATCAGGGGTTGAACCTACAAGCTTCAGTTGCTTCGTGGCTGACCCGCCGTCCTTTGAAGGTGCAGGTCGTGTATTCTTCGGAGACCCAACCTCAGGCTACGACGCTGTAATCTTCGTCCCCGGCGATACTGCTGTGAGGATTATCTTTCTCGGCGGCGTCGATGCTTACCCAATTGGAATCATCACGAATTCGGAAAGGGGAATAGCTGCTGGGTCTGGTAAGTACGTGGACATCGC
>CAYNFI010000088.1:0-5304 GCA_964396445.1 uncultured Candidatus Bathyarchaeia archaeon | reverse complement strand
TATTCGCAAAGCTTAAAAATGACTGCGGTAGATGAAGTTCGCCAGTCTGGTTTAGAACCGGTTTTACTGACTATACGCTGTCACCCTTGCCTATGCGAGGTGAACCCTCCCTTTCCCGAAGAGGACCTCCTTCTTTTCAATCATAGGTGCCTTATCTGCGTTCATGTGTTCCCGTTGGTATAGGGGGTAGTTACCGCCTTCAGGCCACATACGGGTTATGGTATCTCCCTTCCAGTCGATGAGGTATTCCCGTCCCGCGACCACCTGGGTCTCCCTCTTCCTCATCATGGTGTGGGTGACTGTGACCCGCTGGTTAGGCTGTAGACCTTGAACCCTGATGTAACGGGATCTAAGCCCAGCCCATTCCACGGTCCTCGGCTGGTCGTCTACGTGAACTTGGATAACCTGCGCCCATTCTGGGACCCTGATGAAAAGCGTGGGGGCTTCGTGGACGTTAACCTCGACTTTTCCCTCGTAGGGGTGGTAACTCACCACTTCCACCCATGGACTGTCCCTGCTTAGGAGAAGGTTAACGTACACGCCTTCAGCTGTTTTCCTGACGATGTTATCCCATACGATGTAGAGGGCTCTTGAGCCCATGGCGTCGCAGCATCCCTCTATTTTAAGAGGCGTATAATCGTTAGGCTGAGCGCGGCTTGCGAATCCCCCGACGGCCCTGTGAGCTACATCTCGGTAACTTGTCTGCGCCGTATCCTCCTTCACCGTCGATACCTTAACCCACCCGTTCCTGATCCCGCGTTGAACAGCCGCCTCTGTAAGCTGGCTTTCAACCAGCTGGTTTCGCGTTATACGCTCAACGTCACCCCAGTACTCCTCATAACCCGCCTTAGCTAGGAGGATGGCGATCCAGAGGAGGTTCTCAACCGTGCAGGTTTCACAGCCCTCAGGCAGTCCCGGCGGTGGACGTTCGAACATAAGCTCGGGTATCCAGCCGAAGCTGCTGCTCTGCCTTACAGCGAAGTCGTAGACCTGCTTCGCCCATTCCACAACCTCCCTCCTCTGAGTGATCAAACCGTACTTCAGGATGCCGCTGACCGTCCAGAGTACGCCGTGGGTGTGGCCGATGAACCCCCCATCGTAGCCGAAGGCACGGCTGAGGTTTAAAACGTAGTTGGAGAGTCCCTCAGCCAGCTCCAACGCCTCCTCATCCCCGGTCTCCTCGTAGAAAAGGGTTAAAGCCAGGATCATGGCGCCGTTGAACGGGTGAGTATGGGGCATGTTCCAGAAATGCCGCGTCACCTGCCAACCTGAAGGCGTGTAGTTATCCGCTGGGAACCAGTAGCACCTTTTAGGTATACCCGGACCCGTGTATCTTATGACGCTTCTTAGAAGCCCCTTGACGACGCCGTTAACCCTCCCCTTCACCTCAGCGTCTCCAGTCTCCTTAAACCACGTGACTAAGCCGTTTAGAACGTAGGCTAGGGAGTGGGCGTTCATGAGGATCGGGTCTTCAACCATGCGAAGAGGCGGATCCCAGGCGTAGGGCTTATGGTACCTAAGCCCATCCTCACCCCAGTGGCTGAGAAGCTCCCCCTTCAACTGGCGCTCAACCTCCAAGCCATCCTCGCTACCGGTCATAAGACGTAGAAGAATAACTGCGTCAACCCAGCTTCCAGGCATCTCAGCTGAGTCCCAGTAACAATGGTTGGCCTCAGGGGGGTCAGCGTACAACTGAGTTGAGAAGAAGGGGAGGCAGTAGAGCTTACGGTCTACCATGGAAATAAAGTGCTGAAGGGCGGCTTCCGCCTTGTCACCTAGGTCCAAAGAATCGGGACGAAGCATCACCAATCACCTCCGTGAATGAGATGTGGAAACCTTAAGAATTTTATGCTCCCATTTTAGACACACAGCTCGGTATTACGTATAAATCGGCTCACAACAGGGCTTGGCATATACATCGCCAAACAGCTACGCTTCAACCCCTTATAACCTTGGAAACCTGTGTTCAGTCGATTTAGAACGGGAAGATTTAAAACTGGTGTGAGGTTACAGAGTGGGCGTCACGGATGGGAGGAGACGGGTTATGTTAACGCTTCAGTCGATGCGGGAGTTTAAACCGCGCATAGACGAGGTTGTGGAACGTTACCGATGCTTTTGGAACGTTGAGAAGACCGATAGACCCCCGGCACACCTGTACAACCCGGTTCTGAAAGGTTGGAGGAAAAGACTGCCCGATGGTTGGCCGATGAAGTGGGCGGGCTTCCCCGGAGGCTCCAAGCCGTGGAAGAGGCTGGTCAACTATCATATCCGAATGTTCTGGGAGGATAGGGTGGTCGAAGACGACCGCATACCCTACGTCCTCCCATACTTCGGCCCACCCGCTATAGCGGCGTTACTCTCACCCATCCTCTGCGACCTAAGGTTCAGCGGTGGAACGGGATGGGCTAAACCCCTCATGGATACATGGGATGAAGCGGAGGACCTCCACTTCGACCCTGAGAACAAATGGGTTAGGAAACTTGTTAAACTCACCGACTTCCTCATAACCAGATCCCGGGGAAGATTCGCCGTGTCCTTAACGGATACACACTGTACCGGTGACGTGATGGCGGCTCTAAGGGGCACGGAGAAGCTTATCGTAGATTTTTACAGAAACCCTGATGAGGCGAAGAAGTTCGCCGCCACGTGTACGAGGGGGGTTATAGACATCCTCGAGTTCTTCCTAGAACGTATCCCGCGTATAGCCGAAGGAACCGTTCTCGAACCCTTCGGCATATGGGCGCCCGGGGAGAAAAGCTGTGTACTTATGGAAGACGTAGCCGCTAACCTCTCCCCGGAGATGTATAGGGAGTTCCTCCTCCCATATGACAACCAGATCGCTGAACGCATGGACTCCGCCGCGTTCCATGTGGACGGAGGGCTCCAGATCGTCCCAGAACTGCTTAAGATAAGGAAACTCGGGGTTGTACAGGTCACGAATAACCCTAAGTGGAAATCTATCATAGACGCCCCAGAGCCTGGGATAGAGCATCTTAAAAAAGCGCGTAGTATGGGGAAAGCCCTTATGGTAAGCTGCGGCAACCTAGGGGAGGCGCGTAAGGTGCTGAACCTCTTCGGACCAGAGGGACTATGCTTCCACCCCCTTAAAACCAGATCCGTTGAAGAGGGAAACAGGAACCTAGAGAAACTAACGCAGCTCATTAAAAACAAGTACACTTAACGCGTCTATTCAGGGAGCCTTACGGAACCTCGGCTCTCCATATAAAACGTGCTTCAGTGAGAAAAGACGTTTAACTTTAGATCAAGGCTTCAAAGAAGGGAATGTGGATTATGAAAAGCCTTAAATTTGCACCAAGCTCATGTCTAGTTTAACTTTAAAATGGTGATGGTGCCATTCCCGAAATCAGGGTTCCGGTTAGGTATTATCGTCTCGCCACAGACCCTGGAATAGAATGTGCTGAGTCCAATTTCAATTACGTCAATAGGGAATTCGTGTTGAACCTAGGTGAAACCGCCCTCGTCATCGTTGATCCTTGGAGCACCCATTACATCACGAGTTGGTTTAAACGCGCCTCTGAGATCACGCGGACTAAGATCACACCGATTGTGGAAGCCAGTCGTAGGTGTGGGATGAAGATTATCTACGCTCCAGCGCCGGAGGTGGCTAAGAAGTATCCTCAATGGACCCGGTTTGCGAGTGACACGGATATAAACCCCCTCCAAACACCGCCTCCTGATTGGCCGCCACCGGAGTTCAGGGAGAGAACCGGTGAATACGCGCAGTATTATTTAGGGTGGGACCGGGAACCTGCATGCTACAACCATCCCTGGGATAAGAACACTGTCGCCGAGGTGATTCAGCCGAAGCCCGAGGACTTCGTGGTGGCTACGGGCGAACAGCTTCACAGGCTTTTAAGGTACTTCAAGGTCCTCCACCTCTTCTACTGCGGGTTCGCGGCGAATATGTGCATCCCGTTTAGGGACTACGGAATGCGCCCCTTCCACGGCAGAGGCTACAACCTCATCCTAATCCGTGACGCCACTACAGCCGTTGAAACCCATGACACCGTAGAGGACTTGTTAGCCACAAGAATAGCGGTCCGCGATTTAGAGTTGGCTGTGGGGTTCTCCACCACCACAGATGACTATGTTAAGGCCTGTAACAACGCAGCCTAGCTCAGCCTTTTCATTCCTTTCCCAGCTTACGCGCACCCCGACAAGGGTGAGCAGGATAAGAGAGACGGCGGGGAATGAGCTGAATGTTTTAATCTGGGACTTACGGGCTCTTTGTACGCTTCACCTTCAGTAGCGCCCCATTTCTCTAGCTACCTTGACGGCGTGGCAGTAGTTCTCCCAGCTTACGGTTGGGGGGACGGAGTGGTCTGAGTGAAAGATGTAACCCCCGCCCTCTTTGGCTTTCACAACCTTGCCTCCAACCTCCTCCTCTACCTGCTTCCATGACCCGCTCAGCGCTTCAACGCTGATGTTTCCTATGAATGCGATTTGGGTTCCCCACTTCATCTTCAGCTCGCGGACATCGTTGTGGGCTCTGGATTCCAAGGGCTGGACCGCGTTGAAACCGGATTCTATGATTAAGGGTATGTACTGGCGCACATCTCCGTCGATGTGCTGAATCACCGGTATTCCTTTGGCTTTGAAGAAGTCGGCGATCTGTTTATGATGGGGGTGCACGAGACGCTTGTACAGGGCTGGTGAGAAGAACATGCCGTTCTTGAAGGCTAGGTCGCCCCTCAACCATACACCGTCAATTTCCACTCCTCTATCATGCATAACCTCGTACATGCCCAGCAATAGCTGCGTGTAGGTAGCTACCATGTCGTAGATGAGTTGAGGGTTGCTAAACATGAGCATTAATCCCTTCTTGATCCCAGTCATCGCGGCTAAAACCTTCCAGCATGGTTCCCGGTCTGATATGCATAGAAACCCATCTTCCCTGCGAAGTTGCTTATAGTTCTCAAGGAAACCCTTCCCCAACCGGTTCTCATCCGGGGTTATCCGCTCTTTCCAGCGGAACCAGTCATCCTCAGTTTTTACTAGGAAATCTAGGGGTTGAGGTGGTCCGTAACGGTTCTTCCAGTAACTAAAGGTAGCCCCATCCCCGTCAACCTTCACCACCCTCTCCACGGTTTCATCAAGTGTTCGCTCCTTTAAGCCAAGGGTGGAATCGTAATGGATGAAGAGGAACTTATCCATTCCCAGGTATGTAACTGGGTCAACGTTTTCAGGTAAGCCTTCACGGTGCCAGCGTTCAAGGGTTTCCGGCCAGTACCCTGTCTCCGTTAACGGAACTCGGTCAGGAACCCCGCGCATCAAAGCCATCCT
>CAYNFI010000087.1:0-5682 GCA_964396445.1 uncultured Candidatus Bathyarchaeia archaeon | reverse complement strand
CAAGGCTTCCCTCAGCTAAAACCCTCTCACCCCTCAACGCCTGCTCACAAAACCTCCCCCTGAAAGAAGCGATCTCCTCGACTGGATGAGGCATAGACCCGGAGACCACCTTAACCCCTGTAACCCCGTAACTGCAGGGTGTAAACACGGAGTCTGAATCCTCGTGAACCCAAGCCTCAACCCTAGCCCGCCCCAGCGAAGTGTACGTTCTATCCCCGTAATTTTCCCGGGCTTCACCCGAGTCTAGAACGAAGCGGATGAAGTAGTCCCTACCAGCGAACTTCCCCTGCATAACCTTCCTCCGCTCTGATCGAACAAATTCTTCAAACGACACACGCGTATCTCTGACACGAAAGCTGTAGAGTTTCTCCAAATCCCTTAGATCATAAGGTAATACAGGGCTGCTTCTCTCCCGTAGCAACGCTTTCAAGGCATCGTGAACCCTTAGGCTATTCCTTCTCCCGTAAACGATGAGGTCGATATCCGACTCCGCGGCTTGAAGCCCCACTAGAACCGAACCGGATAAACCCATCCCTGTAAGAGCCACACCGGAGGCATCGCTTAACACCTCAGCGAATTCAACCGCATCCTCCTCAACCCGGTCCAACTCCGTTTCATCAAGGAGGCTGAGGTTAAGGAGTTTCTCCGCGGGTTTATAATGCGCCGCAACGTCTTGGATGGGTACACCTTGAAGCCTCCGCCCGTAAACAGGGTCGTAGAAGAGATACCGGGGGTAACGTGTTTCCAGAAGCCTCTCCCTTTCCATCAGCGAGTAGACCTTCCTGTAAACAACGCTTCCCCTCCGTCTCTCTCCTGAGGGATCTGGGATGTAGCGGACGTAGGCAACCACCCTATCAGGTGGGTGAACTAAACCCTTAACGTCGAAGATTAAACCGTCACGGGCTTCTATGAAGTCTCCTTCCATCGCCTCAAAAGGGTTCACGGTAGATCCCTAAAACCTCAGCCCTCGTAGCAACGCGACCATTATGGATGAAGCCGTTAGGTCAGCTGTAGTACCTGGGCTTAGCTTACCCCTTGCCTCATGAAGCCTCTCATCGAACGCGTTTAAGGCTTTCCGCCCATCCTCGGTTGTTAAACCCCCCATCTCTAGGATATAGCTGGCTGTCTCCGAAACCCACCTAATCTTTTCCCGACCGACCTCCACAGCCCTCCTCACATCAGGGGTTTCCATAAGCCCAGTCTTCCGCGCCGTGAAGGTGTCCGGAACCTTAGCGAGGATGGTTAGGAAAGTATGCACCGTAGCCACGTTAACATCCCCAGTCCTTTGAAGAATCCCTGTGAAGGTCGGGTAGCCCACTGTGAAGGAAACATTCATACCCGTCACCCACTCCTCAGCGATGCTGTCCCAGCTTGAAGCCGCCTCCATAACCTCAAACAGAGAAACCCTATCGCCCAACAGCTTCTCCATAGCGTCGGGGCTGTACAGGTCAGGCGCCCGACCAGCTCCCTTAACCCTACCCAGTTTCCCCGCTGGGTTTAACATGAGAACCGCGTCGTAAACGTCAACCGCGTCCTCGGGAGTTGTGACGCGCGTCACCAGATCCACGTTCCCCATCAGCCTTAACAGGTTAACTTCCCCATCTTCAACACGGGTTTTGCCGTAGGCTGCGGCTAATGGGATGAAGAGAAGGCATGTTCCAAGGTGGGTGTTTCCACCTTTATGCCACATCCTCACATCGGAAACCGCTTTCTTAACCCACCTCCCTAAACCTAAACCCGAAGCCTCAATCTCACCTTTACCAGCCTTCACCCCCTGCAAAGCAGCCTTCTCCACGGCTGAACCGAGGGCTACGGCTCCGGCTAGGAAATGCTCGTAACGGGTATCGGGGAAATCCCTTGTTCGATGAACGTTACCAGGTTTAGGGAAGCCGCTGACCTCCAGTAAGGCGGCGAGCTGTGCGGAAAACATCGCGTACTCAGCGACATCCCTGCGTAGTGCTTCATCGATATCCCCGTATACCAACGTTTTCAACCCCAAGCCTTATTCAAAACAAGACATTTCACAGATGAATTTACGCCTTCACCGGCTCCCCTGATCCCGCTTGGGTAGGTGCCTGCTTCGGAGCTGGCACAAACCCGATCAACCTTAAGGCAACGATGACCGCGACGCCTACAAAAGTCGTTAAGACGGTTAAGGCAACCCTTTCAACCGCGGAAACGGGGAGCATGAACATGAAAAGCGATGGGACATCGGGAATCCCCATACTCGCCAGCATCTTCTCTATGCTCTTCCACGAAACTAACCAACCAATGCTCTCGACGTAGGCGATGTTCCCGGTCATATGGTCGGCGATGACGCCGCAGTAACTCGCCAACACCACGGCCACGGTGAGCCTACGTCGGTTCCCACCCTCATAGAGCTGACCAGCCTTCCAACCTGAAGCCAAGGCTACGGCTAAACCCGCGAACTGTAGAATCGGGTATAGAAACGCCTGCTGACCCACCCACGTAACATACCAGCCGCCGATGAGCGAAGCGAGAACGGCTGAGGATAAGACCCAACCTGGGACCTTAACCTTGCTGAAACCGATCCTCGTCCTCGTAAGGGCTCCAGCGACTAAGGCTCCGACGGTGGGCGGAGGCACACCCATAAGAAAAGAGAAAGGGTTCGGCGTCCCTGGCGGTATCATCCAAGCCAGTGAGGCACCTAGGAACGCTGTCGCAGTGCCCAACCAGGGTCCTAAAGCCATCCCGTATATGGGTCCAAGGATCAGCGAGGGTTTAATCCGTCCACCAGCAGTTCCAACGATGGGGACACCGGGTAAAAAGTTTACTAGGTAATACATGGCGGCGAGAACAGTCATCAAACTGATCTGCTTCGTCGTCAGCTTAACCATAAACCTACCAACCTCTTCCTCTTCAAGCCTTGTGTAAACCGTTACATTGGAAACTACATGACTACACTGAGTTTATAAAGATAACGGAAAAAACTGGGTGTGCTAGGTTAGGTTTACCCAGCGTTCCCCGAGGTCTCCACCCGTCTCCAACGTCGAAGCAACGGCGCGAGTTGAATGAAGGCTACGGTGTTGATCATGGCGGCGATGAAGAAGGGCGCTCCATATCCGATGCGAGACCATGCAAGTCCTCCTAAGAGGGGGGCGAGTATGCCAACCGTGCCTATTACCGCATCCAGGGTACCGATTATAGTAGCCTTCCCAGTTTTGGAAGTGGAGTACTCCATCATGAAGGACCGCCTAGCAGGCATATCCATAGCCCCCACCGCTCCATGAAGCGTAATGACGACCGCTGCGGATGCGAAGCTCCAGGAGAAAACGTATGAAACCCAGGTTACACCTGACAGGAGGACGTGTAGAAGCAGAGTCTGTCTAGCGCCAAGCCTATCAGACATCCTCCCAGCGGGAACCTGAGTCACAAGCATACCTAGGTTTAGGAAGGATATGAGTAAACCCGCCTCTACAACGTCGAGGGCGTTCGCGTACTGTGCGTAGAGCGCAAAGTATGGTGTTATCATGGCTAAGCCGAAGGAGTGGAGGGAGAGGGCTATGGTAAGATGCCTTAACTCCCTCTCCTCTCTAAGAAGCCTCACAGTCTCCGAAACTGAGGCTCTGAGGCTCCGCTTAACAGCGACGCTGTAAGGGGCGTGCATGCTCCCGCTGGGCTCAGAGATGAAGAACGTGAAAAGTGTGAATGCTGAAGTTGAAAGCGTAGCGGCGGTGAGGAAGAGGATTTGAAAGCCGTAGGTCTTAGCGAGGATCCCTGAGAAAGCTGAGCCGAGCATAGACGCGACTGTTACGGAGATCAGGTAACCCGCGTAGGCGATGCCTAAACGCTCAGCCTTAACGGATTCAGCTACCAAGGCGTTCACAGCCGGGGTCATAAGCCCATTCCCTACACCGATGAAAACCATGATAGCTAAAATTAGAACCGGGTTCTCAGTTGACTGCAGTAGGAGGAGGGTTGCCGCTAATAGGAGGCTTCCAGCCATGAGGGGAACCCGTCTACCGATTATATCTGAGAGCCGCCCTGAGGGAAGGTATGTTAGGCTGACAGCCGCATTGTACGCTGTGATGATTAAGCCGATCCACGTTGCGTCTAAGCCCACACCGTCAAGGTATATGGTAAACAAGCTGAACCAGAGGGAACTCCCAACGGTAAGCGCGAAGAAGGAGACGTAGACGACTAAAACGTTACGCTCCAAACCCATGCGAACACTGGGTTGACTGGACAGAGGACCACCGTTTAAAGACTTACTTACCGACCGCGCATCATTCAGCTTTACAACACGCTATCCACAGCATGGCTTCCCCATTTAGGGCTTTCCAAGTAAGCCGTGGTAGAGTCCAGCCTCTCCATGGTAGTCTGCACCGAATAGGGATGTGTCTAAATCCTTAGTGGAAGTAGGTTAGAAGCCGTAGACTTTAACGGCGTTTTCGCCCATGATCTTCCGCGCCGCGTTCAGGGCTGTCTCCATGCTGAAGTACCCTGATGCCACCTTATCTGCTAAGACTTCAGCGATGAGGTCCTTTGCCATGGTTAATGACGCGTAGCTTTGCTCTATGATTCCATGGTCACCGCCCCAGGCGAAGATCTTGTTAGCCGGAACGACCTCGATCCACTCGTCTAAGCCGCGTTTGTAAGCCGCTGGTGAGATGTGGGCGAGCCAGCAGGCGTCGAGGTACACGTTTGGGAAATACTTGGTGAGGACGCCGATTTCACTTATGTAGGGGTAGCCCCCATGGAAGACGTCGAAGCGGACGTCTGGGTACTTCTGGAAGAGGTTGGTTAGATGGGTTGGGTTAGCGTTCGTTAACGTATTATAGTTTCCAGCCTGTATACCTGTGTGAATCTGGAAAGGAAGCTTATGCTTAGCACATCGCTCACAGACCGCGTGCATGATGAAATCTTGGAAAACCTTTCTCTCCTCAGCCGAGGCCTTGTTAAGCCCCTGAGCGTAAACCCTCTCCGCGTCTGGCTTCGCCACATCGGCGTAGAACAACGTGCGTTGATAGGCTAAACCAGATTTTACACCCACGGCGCCTGCTTTCACAACGGCTTCAAACGCCTCGTCGAGAACCGCTAGGTAATCGTCCAAGGAACGGATCTGCGCATCTGTGAAGCTTCTAACCGCCTGAGGCTCGCCGAGGATGAAGCCGTCCATCCGAACCACGTGCTTCAACCGCTCATCCTTAACGGTATCCTTGTTCGGTAAACCCGTTCCACTCACGTCGAGGATTACCCTATACACACGCATTCTCTCAAGGACTTCCAACCACCAGTTAAGGTAATCCCGGCTCCTCTCACGGATCCTTAAGGAAACGGGCTCCCAGTTGCCGTCGTCAACCTCCCCGCCTTCAAACCCGTAGAGGTCCCTGAGGGCGATAAGCAGATAACGGTAGTAAACCGCGTTTCGAACATGTTCAAGCATAGGCTTAAGCTCCCTCCAACGCTGCGCGGCTTCACTCTCAGCCACAGGCTTCTTAAGATAGGCAAAGTTCTTCGCGTCCCAGAAGCTCTCCGGTAAACCCGCTGAAACCAAGTCCCCCCTAAGATACGTGTTCGTTAGGAAATAGGGGAGGTCTATCTCAAAATCAAGCCTGTTAACGAGGTTGAGATGGTCGTGATGGTCGACAACACGCATACCCTCCAGCGCTTCACGGACCTCATCCTTCAACCTACATCGATCCAACGCTTACACCACCA
>CAYNFI010000086.1:0-5685 GCA_964396445.1 uncultured Candidatus Bathyarchaeia archaeon | reverse complement strand
TGGTGGTGTAAGCGTTGGATCGATGTAGGTTGAAGGATGAGGTCCGTGAAGCGCTGGATGGTATGCGTGTTGTCGACCATCACGACCATCTCAACCTCGTTCCCAAGCTTGACTTTGAGATAGACCTCCCCTACTTCCTAACGAACACGTATCTAAGGGGAGACCTTGTCTCAGCGGGTTTACCGGAGAGCTTCTGGGACGCGAAGAACTTTACCTATCTTAAGAAGCCTGTGGCTGAGAGTGAAGCCGCGCAGCGTTGGAAGGAGCTTAAGCCTATCCTTGAACATGTTAGAAGCGCGGTTTACTACCGTTACTTGCTCATAGCCCTCCACGACCTCTACGGCCTTGAAGGCGGGGAGGTTGACGACGGCAACTGGGAGCCGGTGTCCTTAAGGATCCGTGAGAGGAGCCGGGATTACCTTAACTGGTGGTTGGAAGTCCTTGAGAGAATGCGTGTGTATAGGGTAATCCTCGACGTGAGTGGAACGGGTTTACCGAACAAGGATACCGTTAAGGATGAGCGGTTGAAGCACGTGGTTCGGATGGACGGCTTCATCCTCGGCGAACCTCAAGCGGTTAAAGGCTTCACGGATGCGCAGGTCCGTTCCTTGGATGATTATCTGGGGGTGCTCGACGAAGCGTTTGAAGCCGTTGTTAAAGCTGGCGCCGTGGGTGTAAAATCGGGTTTAGCCTATCAACGCACGTTGTTCTACGCCGATGTGGCGAAGCCTGACGTGGAGAGGGTTTACGCTCAGGGGCTTAACAAGGCGTCGGCTGAGGATAAGAAGGTTTTCCAAGATTTCATGATGCACGCTGTCTGTGAGCGATGTGCTAAGCATAGGCTTCCTTACCAGATTCACACGGGTATACAGGCTGGAAACTACAATACGTTAACGAATACGAAGCCAACCCATCTAACCAACCTTTTCCAGAAGTACCCAGACGTCCGCTTCGACGTCTTCCACGGTGGTTACCCCTACATCAGTGAAATCGGCGTCCTTGCAAAGTATTTCCCAAACGTGTACCTCGACGCCTGCTGGCTCGCTCACATCTCACCAGCGGCTTACAAACGCGGCTTGGACGAGTGGATCGAGGTCGTTCCGGCTAACAAGATCTTCGCCTGGGGTGGAGACCATGGAATCATAGAGCAAAGCTACGCGTCATTAACCATGGCTAAGGACCTTATCGCCGAGGTTTTAGCGAATAAGGTGGCTTCAGGCTACTTCAGCATGGAGGTAGCCCTGAACGTGGCGCGGAAGATCATGGGTGAAAACGCCGTGAACGTCTACGGCTTTTAACCTAGGCCATGGATAAGCTGAAGGTGTTGAAGCGTCCTCGCTGGGACACCGTCGGAGGTAGGTTTGAATTTCAGATGGTTACTTGGGAAGCCCTCAACGTGAAAGCCCTGTTAAGGATAAGCTGTGACAAGGCTGAACAGAGTATGTTTGAAAAGTAAGCGGTGGTGTTGTGCCCGGTCAAGCCGATGCCCGTATGGGCTTGGAGCGTAACGTTTCAATCGTCTACGTCTCATTCTTCGCGCTTACCGTTGGGAGCTCCCTCTGGTTCAGCTTATTCACCCTATACCTTGATGGGGTAGGTTTA
The DNA here is from genome assembly GCA_964396445.1 of uncultured Candidatus Bathyarchaeia archaeon. Classification (GTDB taxonomy): domain Archaea; phylum Thermoproteota; class CALKCG01; order B24; family JAWCPE01; genus CAYNFI01. The sequence goes on along the minus strand of CAYNFI010000086.1, from coordinate 4,083 downwards.
GACGCTGCTTGGATCGGCTTGATCATCACGGCGTACAACGCGGCCCTCAGCTTAACGTACCTTCCCTCAGGACGTCTCTCAGACATGATCGGTCGACGTGTTCCCCTGATGGCTGGAAGCCTCCTCCTAGCGGTAACCCTCCTTCTACTGCAGTCCACGGTGAACCCGGTTACCATTCTAGCCATCATGGTTTTCATAGGTGTTGGGAATGGGCTTATGACACCGGCTGTGAACGCCTTGGTAGCTGAATCCGTTAAAGCTGAGCGTTTAGGTATAGCCTACGCGGGCTACTTGATCTCCGTGACGGTTGCCTCCATACTCGGCTCAGCTTTCTCAGGGTTCCTCGCTGAGATCTACGGTTATCAAATCCTTTTCCTCATCGCAGCCGCGCTTGCGGCTTCAGCCTTCATCCTTTTCTACTTCTACATCTCCGAGCCTAGGGGAAGTATGCATGCCTCTTACAGCGCTGCTGTAAAGCGGAGCTTCCGAGCCTCGGTTTCGGAGACAGTGAGGCTTCTCAGAGAGGAGAGGGAGTTAACGCAGCTTACTTCAGCCCTCTCCTTCCACTCCTTCGGCTTATCCATGATAACCCCGTACTTTGTGCTTTACGCGCAGTACGTGGTCGCAATCGATGTTGTGGAGGCGGGTTTACTCATCTCCTTCCTGAACCTCGGTATGCTTGTGGCTCAGGTTCCCGCTGGAAAGATGTCTGACAGACTCGGCCCTAGGCTAACACTGCTTCTACACGTACTTCTCTCAACTGTGACGTGGGTATCATACACGTTTTCATGGAACTTCTTATCGGCATCTACCATCATTACCTTCCATGGAGCAGTGGGTGCTATGGATATGCCTGCCAGGCGATCCTTCATGATGGAGTACTCCACTTCCATAACGGGGAAGGCTACGATCATCGGAACATTGGATGCTATCATAGGGATGGTGGGCACACTCGCCCCGTTATTAGGAGGACTTGCATGGAATAATATCGGATACGCTGCTCCCTTCTTCATCGCCGCCGTGATCAATACAATAGCCTTCCTTCAACTTATACCGTTGCTTCGAAGGCGGAGAACGGTGGAGACCTCGGATAACGCGGCGTAAACCTAACCTCGCACCCCCCAATTTCAACGTTATCTTTATTAACCGAGTGTAGTCATGTAATGCCCAATGTAATATTTTACACAAGGCTAGAATGGGAAGCAGGGAGGGGTTGGTGTGTGGTTAAGCTGACGACGAAGCAGATCAGTTTGATGACCGTTCTCGCCGCCATGTACTACCTAGTTAATTTTTTACCCGGTGTCCCCATCGTTGGAACCGCTGGTGGACAGATTAAGCCTTCGATGATCCTTGGACCCGTATACGGGATGGCTTTAGGACCTTGGTTAGGCACTGTGACAGCGTTTCTCGGAGCCTTACTAGCTTGGATGATACCGCCGGGAGCGCCGAATCCTTTCTCCTTTCTTATGGGTGTGCCGCCGCCAACCGTCAGCGCCTTCGTCGCCGGAGCGCTTACGAGGACGAAGATGAGTATCGGTTTCAGCAAGGTTAAGATTCCAGGCTGGGCCTTATCCTCAACCGTTCTCGCTTTGTTAATCGCGGGTTGGTATTTTACGTGGGTAGGTCAGCAGGCGCCTTTCTACCCGGTTCTTCAGTTCGCTGGTTTAACCCTCGCGTTGGCTCTAGGTTGGAAGGTTGGCCAGTTTTATGAGGGCGGGGATCGGCGTAGACTCACCGTGGCCGTGGCGTTGGCAAGCTACTGCGGAGTCATCGCCGACCATATGATTGGGAACATCGCTTTCATCGAGAGTATTGGTTGGTTTATCCCATGGGAGTTCGTGCAAGGTATGCTGGCGGACATGGGTTTACTAGATGTCCCGTCGCTTTTCATGTTCATGCTCCCAGTATCCACGGTTGAAAGGGTTGTATTAGCCGTTTTAACGACTTTTGTAGGTGTCGCTGTCATCGTTGCCTTAAGGTTGATCGGGTTTATGCCAAGTCCGAAGCTGACACCTGCGCCAGCGGGATCAGGGGAGCTGGTGAAGACATAGATCCATATGGGAAATAACTTGTTTTGAATAAGGTTTGGGGTTGGAAGGTTGGTATACAGGGATATCGATGAAGCACGGCGCAATGATATGGCTGAGTACGTGATGTTCTCCGCGCAGCTCGCTGCCTTGTTGGAGGTAAGCGGCTTCCCTAAACCTGGTAACGTTCACCGAACACGGGATTTCCCTGATACCCGTTACGAGCATTTCCTAGCCGGCGCCGTAGCCTTAGGTTCAGCTGCCGAGGAGGCTGCGCTTCGGGGTTTAAAGGCTGGCATCGGTGAGGCTGAGGTTACAAGTTTAGGTTTGGGACATTGGGTTAAGAAAGCGGTTTCCGATGTGAGGATGTGGCATAGGGGTGGGAACACCCATCTCGGAACCTGTCTACTCTTCATACCATTAGCCGCAGCCTACGGGAAAACCTTCGCTGAAGATGGGGAAGTTAACCTGTTAAGGCTGAGGGGGAACGTGGGTCTGGTGACGCGGTCAACCACCCCCGAGGACGCGGTTGACGTTTACAGCGCGGTTCTCATGGTTAACCCAGCTGGGAAACTTGGTAGGGTTGAAGAAGCCGGGCGGGCACCCGATTTGTACAGCCCTAACGCTGAGGAGAAGCTGCTGAGGGATAAGGTTTCATTGTTTGAGGTTATGGAGGTGGCTTCAAGCTGGGACAGTATCGCTGAGGAGTGGGTGACGGGTTTGAAGGTTTCCTTCACGGTGGGCTACCCCGCCTTCGAAGAGGCTTTTCAAAGGACTGGGGACGTTAACGTGGCTACGGTGCATACTTTCCTCACCATCCTCGCTAAGGTTCCGGATACTTTCACCGCGCGGAAGGTTGGGCTTATGGAGACCCCTGATGTGAGGAGGGCTGTGGAGCTCGGTCGGGAAAGGATTAGGTGGATATCGGAGACAGCCGGCTCCATTCTTGGGATCGGGGGTTTAACGACTGAGGATGGGCGGCAAGCCCTGTACGCGTTCGATGAGAGGCTTCACGAGGATCGGGGTATGTTAAGCCCTGGTACGACAGCCGACCTAACGGCTTCATCCATAATGATCGCGTTGCTACACGGTCTAAGGTTTTAGGGGTCTACCATGAACCCCCTTAAGGCGAGGGAAGGAGATTTCGTAGAAGCCCGTGACGGTTTAATCTTCGACGTTAAGGGTTTAGTTCACCCACCTGATAGGGTGGTTGCCTACGTCCGCTACATCCCAGATCCCTCAGGAGAGAGACGGAGGGGAAGCGTTGTTTACAGGAAGGTCTACTCGCTGATGGAAAGGGAGAGGCTTCTGGAAACACGTTACCCCCGGTATCTCTTCTACGACCCTGTTTACGGGCGGAGGCTTCAAGGTGTACCCATCCAAGACGTTGCGGCGCATTATAAACCCGCGGAGAAACTCCTTAACCTCAGCCTCCTTGATGAAACGGAGTTGGACCGGGTTGAGGAGGATGCGGTTGAATTCGCTAAGGTGTTAAGCGATGCCTCCGGCGTAGCCTTTACTGGGATGGGTTTATCCGGTTCGGTGCTGGTGGGGCTTCAAGCCGCGGAGTCGGATATCGACCTCATCGTTTACGGTAGAAGTAATAGCCTAAGGGCTCACGATGCCTTGAAAGCGTTGCTACGGGAGAGAAGCAGCCCTGCCGTACCCTACGGTCTAAAGGATTTGGAGAAGCTCTACAGGTTTCGTTCAAGGGATACACGTGTACCTTTTGAGGACTTTGTTCGAACTGAGGGGAGGAAGGTTATGCAGGGGAAGTTCGCTGGTAGAGACTACTTCATCCGCTTCGTGCTTGACTCGAGTGAAACCCAGGAAAATTACGGGGATAGAACATACACTTCCCTAGGGCGGGCTAGGGTTGAGGCATGGGTTCACGACGATTCAGACTCCATGTTTACACCCTGCAGCTACGGGGTTTCAGGGGTTAAGATGGCTTCTGGTTATACAACGCGCATAGTCGAGGAGATCGTGTCTTTCAGGGGAAGGTTTTGTGAGCAGGCGTTGAGGGGTGAGAGGGTTTTAGCTGAGGGAAGCCTTG
>CAYNFI010000085.1:0-5713 GCA_964396445.1 uncultured Candidatus Bathyarchaeia archaeon | reverse complement strand
AGGCTTGGAGAAGATTAGTTGCGGAGGGACGCTTGGGACGCGTCACGTACTGTGAAGGGCAGTACTTCCACTATTACACGCCGCTTAGAGCTTATCAAGACCCATCAACGGGAAAATTCTACACCGTTGATGAAATGCTTTCGCATCCAGAAGCGGAGCCTGCTTGGATACAGTACATGCCACCGATTCATTACCTGCCACATGAACTCAGCCCTATGCTTAAGGTTCTCGACGACCGCGTGGTAGAGGTAACGGCGATGAGCACCCGTTCACCCAGCTACGCGCATCCCCAACTTAAGTCTCCGGATTTTCAAGTAGCGTTGATGAAGACGGAGAAGGACGCCATCCTACGATTAGCGACGAGTTTCACCCAGCTTAAAGGTCGCAGCGGTCACTGGTACCAACTCGTTGGCACACATGGGTGTTTAGAATGGAAACGAACAGAGCGCGACCGACCGAAGATGTGGCTCGCAGATTCGCAGATGCATGATTTAGCGGAGGTAGACTGGCGTTACGAGCGCACTGATGCCCCTGCGGAGGCGAGGGGAACAGGTCACGGCGACGCCGACTACTACCCGCAACTGGCTTTCCGAGACGCCGTCCTCGGGATAAGACCGTTAGAATTCGATGTCTATAAGGCGATGGACACAGCTGCCCCAGCGATCTTAGCGGCGGAGTCCATCGCTCAGGGAACTAGACTACTGCCCGTCCCTGATTTCCGACCGGGTGAAAAACGGGCGATCAGTGAAATGCCTAAGAACCTGACTTAAATGTAAATGTGTAGGCTTACTCCGCGGATAGCCACTTTTAGAAGGTTTAAGAAAAAAGCTGAGCATCCGTACATGCTTCATAACTACTCACTTGCCAAGCTTATCGTTGTAGTTAAAGAACCTATATGAACTTGGAAGGCTCAGACCGCGCTTTAGGAGGAAAGCTTAATTTAAGAAGGGTGAACGTTTAAAGAGCCTTGTGAATGTGGAAAGGGTCTTAGAAATTAAGGTGAGTGCGCTTTGGAAGCGAGCTGCGAAGTGGGTTCCCAGAATCCAGTAGTTGCTCTATACTTCAATGATGGAGGCAAGGATGTCGTTCTTGAAGAGATTCTGAAAGCGGAAGGTTTACCCTATACCCGCATCAAGAGCTTAAACGACCTCAAAGATGTCAAAGCCTTAATCCTAGGTGAACTTACGTTAACCCCGTCTCAGGTAGATCATCTAAAGGCTTTTGTCAGCGAAGGAGGCGTTCTCCTAGCTTCAAAGCCCAACGGTTACCTAAGCAGGGTTTTCGGCGTAGAGGATACGTGTAGAACACAGAGGGATGGGTACCTAACCCTGAACGAGGATACTCCCCTCGTAGAAGTCTCTTATCGGGGATGTTTTCCAATCTTTGGTTTATCTAAACTCTACAGTGGAGGTAAAGTGATCGCTGGGCTAAGTCCTTCCCAAGGACACGGGGGCATCGTCAAATGTGAACTCGGAAAGGGAGCAGGGTATCTAATCGCCTACGATGTTCCCACAACCTTCCTCACCATTCAGCAACCCGATGCGGAGGTCGGCAGAGCGTACGACATATGGAAGATTGAACCCGCCCTTTCCCAAGCTCCACTCCTCGACTTAATGCGCCGCCTCCTCGTAAACCTAGTCGTTGAAAGTATCGATTATCCCCTGCCTCGGAAATGGTACTTCCCCTATGGGCGTAAGGCATTAGTCTTGCTGAGCGGAGACCAAGACGGTGCGGATCGAAAGGTTATGGACGCGGTTAAAGCCCTCGTTACAAAGTGCGCGGCTCCCTACACCCTCTATGCAACCCCAAGGTCTCAACCTCTACAAGGCGATGAAATAAGGGAGTTAAGGGGGTTCGGTGTCGAGGTCGCCGTTCACCCGGATTTCGCAAACCGTAGGTACCCGTTCACGGAGGAGGAGTTTAAGGCTCAGCTTTCGAAGACTGAGGACGAAGCCGGGGTTAAGGTGATTGGTACACGAAGCCACTGCCTCCGCTGGGAAAGAGTCGTAGACCTACCTGTATGGATGGAGAAACACGGGGTTGAATACGACTCAGACCTAGGGTTCCGGGTTCCCCTGGATAAACCGGGTACGGAGGCTTTCAAGCTTGGCTACTACGCTGGAGGCGGTTTACCCTATTTCTTCATTCATCCCAGGAGTTTCAGGAGGATCGATGCCTTAGAGGAGCCTATCATGGTCAGCGACGACGTTCTCTGGGCGAAGCCAGATCGGCGCATCGCTGTAAACGATGTTCCAGGCATGGGCGCAGCCTTCCGAGGAGGTATGGGTTTATCCGAGGAGGAAGCCTTCCAGCTGGCGAAGAAGTTCATGGACGACTCTTTGGAAAAATACTACACCTCGCAATGCTACATTTTCCACCCCGTCTACTTGGCGATGGGTGCGAGCGCAAACTGCTTCCAGAGGATCGTGGAGTACGCGAAGGAAAAGGATGTACTCCTCTTAACGCAGGGTGAGTGGAATACTTACTGGCGGAGTAGGGAAGAGGCTTATTTTACGGGTTTAGCCTGGGGCCCTCGTGGTGAAACCTTGGAGTTCACGGTCCGGGGTAAGCGTAAAGTGGAGGATATGACGTTTATAGCTCCTTTAACGCATCGAGGGAGAAAGGTTAAGGTAACTGTAGACGGCAAACCCGCGCCTTACCGGGAGGAGTGGGTGAATAAACGCGGCTGCGCCATGTTCACCGCGGACGTAGGTGTTAAAGGCACGTGTATTATTCTACGTTACACTTGACGCGGAGAAAGGCTTATTCTACGCGTATGGTTCAGAGTAAGCGTTGAAGTCGATGGGATTAATCCGTTAGCTGGGTACGCGCTTTTCCCGGTTGTTAAGGTTTCGCTTTACACGCCCAGACGTCATTATAAAGTGTTTGACCGTATCCACCGATAACCCATAACCTGTCCTTGAATACCAGACATACCGGGGCGTGTCGTATAGTCCAAGGCGCACCGGGTTTTGCTTCCCGCCAGTTCTTTCCATCACTTGAATACCACACGTCGTTGCGGTTCCCGTAGTGGTAACCTGAAAGAACCCAGATCTTACCGTTGTACACTTCTGAGCAGTGAAAACGCCGCGGCGCCCACTCAGCCGCAGCTGTAACCTCAACCCACTCCTCACCGTCGCTTGAGTACCACACATCATTGTAGTTACCCGCGATGTTGTGGGGGTACGCGGTGTTGTAGACGCCGCCGCCTATAACCCACATCTTACCCTTAAAAACCACGGATGTATGCATGGCTCGGGGGCTCCAAGGCGCTTTAGCCGTCACCTGCTCCCATGTTCTCCCATCGTGTGAAGACCACACATCGCTGTTATGCGTGAAGGTGCCGTCTTCGAAGCCGCCTATAACCCACATCTTACCCTTAAAAACCACGGATGACGCTGCTCCCCGCCTACTCCACGGAGCGTTACCAGTAGCCTGCTCCCACGTCGCCCCATCAAGGGAATACCATACATCGTTGTAGGAGGTCTTCAAAGGCTGAGGCTGTATCCCACCGATAACCCAGATCTTCCCATCGTATACTATGGAGCAGGGGAGGTTACGTCCACCCCAAGGCGCCGCGCCCGTTGCTTGATACCAGTTCACACCGTCACTCGAATACCATACATCGTTAACGCGTTTAGGCGTGTAACCCCCTAGCAGCCACATTCTATCGTTGAACACCACGGCGCCCATGGAATCCCTTTTACTCCAAGCAGCTTCCCTCGTTACCTCCTCCCACTCAACGTCCTTCGCCGCCTCATCCAAGCCAGAAGAATCGGTTCCCATGGTTTACCCCACCATCAACATACTACCTGGTAAAAAGGATCATCGAATCTTCTTATAAAACATGAAGAACTGTGCTCACCCATTAATTTACGGTGTTGACACGCGTCAAACCTGCTCCAACGCCTTCAGCTGATGTAAACCATAAAGTTAAATGAAGATGAAGGGTATGAAAAGGTATTGTTCCGTAAAACCGGAGGTTTAACTATGGATTCCCGTGAAAGGGTTCGGTTAACATTGATGCATAAGGAAGCAGACCGGGTTCCTATACAGGATAGTCCCTGGGCTGCCACGGTTGACCGGTGGCGTACTGAAGGTTTACCCTCGGGGATATCTCCAGCCGACTTCTTTGGCTACGAGTTAGCCAGCTTCGGCGCGGATACGTCGCCGCAGCTGCCCGTAGAGGTGCTGCGTGAGGATGCGGAGTACATAGTTGAGCGGAACGCCTTCGGCGGCATCCGGCGGAACCACCGCGACTACTCCACAACCCCGGAGATCATCGGGTACCAAGTTAACAGCCGTGAGGACTGGGAGAAGCTGAAGGATAGGCTTCAACCAAGCGATTACAGGGTGGACTGGGTTTCAGGGCTTCAATCCTTCCAACGTGAGCACAGCCGGGGGCGTTTCATCACCTACAACGCTATCGTAGGCTACGATAAAGCTCAGCTCTACGCGGCTTCCCCGAAGCTGTTAAAGGCTGTCATCAAGGAGCCTGACTGGCTTATCGAAATGTACGAAACCGACGCCAAGCTGTGCATCGAGATGTGTGAACGGATGATTCGAGGGGGCTTCATCTTCGACGGCGCCTTCCTCTATTGTGACCTCGGCTATAAGACCGGGCTCTTCTTTTCACCGAAGCACTACGAGGCTCAGCTTCACCCCGTGTTCAAGAAGCTGTGCAGCTACTTTAGAAGCCGGGGTATGCCCGTGCTGCTCCACAGCTGCGGAAGGGTTAAGGACCTTATCCCGTATTTTATCGAGGAGGGTATAACCTGTCTTCAACCCGTCGAGGTAAAGGCCGGCATGGATTTGGTGGTGTTGAAGCGGCTGTACGGCGATGACATCTGCTTCATGGGCGGCATCGACGTAAGGGTTATGGCTCAAGGCGACGCCGCGGCCTTGGAGAAGGAAGTCAAGGGGAAGCTTGAGGTAGCAAAGGAGGGCGGGGGCTACATCTACCACTCCGATCACTCGGTACCTAAGAACGTCAGCTTCCAAACCTACAAGCTCGTCATCGACCTCGTGCACAAGTATGGAAGCTACGGGTAACGGGGAAAGAGAGAAAGCAGCTAGTGAAACTAGGATGAAGAGGGGTATAATATCAGACTTCGCTGAAGCCTTTTTTAATGCACCCACACACTGTACACGGTCATAATCCTTTATGGGAAATTAGGCGTCACCGCAGCTTTTCTAAGGGTACATTAATTATCTTCTGGATGTGGGATATGTGGACGAGGCGTTGCGAGAGCCTTACCATGTGCCGCGTCGTCTTCGGTGGGAGAGTATGCCCCGTTAAACCGGCTTGTATAACCATTTCCTTTGAAACTTTCTCCCCCTCCCTCCAGGGATGAACCTCGATCAGCGGGGACCCATAATCGACATAGTAAACAGGGATCTTCGAGTAGCCAAGTTTCTTCAAGGCTTCTAAGCGATGATGCCCATCTAAAACCACGTGCGTCGCTTGGTCAACTGCGATAGGGCGCTTTAAGACCCCGTCAGCCTCGATCTGCTTCCTCAAGGTATCTAAGTAAATTGGGTTGATCGTCTCATGGCCCTTCAGCTCTCTTATAGGGACGTCTCTTACAAGCTTCATGGAGAAGCCGAGGTGTTCCTCAACCGTCAAAGGATGCACCAACCATCGAGGCTGCTGAAGCAGAGTTTCCATAAGAACATGGAGGATTAATATATTAACCTTGTCCCTCCACCTATA
>CAYNFI010000084.1:0-5965 GCA_964396445.1 uncultured Candidatus Bathyarchaeia archaeon | reverse complement strand
TATGGGTAGGATTCTACACAGCCTCATACGCACAGGATAACAACTCCATCGGCACCCTCGTCTGCACTAGGGTAGCATCAGAGACTAAGACAGGTATGAGAGACGTTGTCGTAGCATCGCTCAGCGCCCTCGCAATCTCAATCTTCATCGGCTTCGCCATAGCTTACTGGAGCACCATGACACAGGGATACACCAACTGGTCCTGGGTAGCCTCGGGAGCAGGAGAAGCCGCGGGAATGGTGCAGAGCGGCGCAGGGCTGGCGAACTGGATGCCTCACGGCCCAGGCTGGGGCCCGATCGACTGGACAACGGCGGGTATCGCCTTCATACTCCCAGGGATCATGTGGTTCCTAAGGACGCGGTTTGCATGGTGGCCTTTCCACCCACTCGGCATCATCGTCGGCTTCTCAGCGGAATACAACTACACGGGAATCTGGTTCATGGCTCTCATAGCTTGGTTGATCAAGTTCGCCATGCTCAAAACCGGAGGGACGAAGCTCTACGAAAAGTACCTGCCACTCTTCATCGGCATCGCTATGGGCGGCGTGCTCATGTCCTTCATAATGCTGGGTTGCTATTCCATCCCAAGATGGTTCAAAACCCCTGGAGTAAAAGTAGAATTCTAAACCTATCCTCCAATCCCCCTTTTTATTTTCTACACCATAACACCAGCTCTGAGCATCCTCTTCCTTAACGTGTAGGAAATACCGTTTTTACGCCTGGGTTTAGTTTTGGGAAACGATAGTGGCGACGGTTAAAACCTATACACGTCCATGAAGTGCATTCGACGCTAGTATGGGCAAACATGATACGCTTATTAAGGCATATCATAGAACGGTATCATTAACATTTAGGGTTTGAGGCGGTACTATTGGATGGAGAAGTGAGACTTGGGCTTATAGGTTGTGGCGGTCAGGGTAGAACGCTCTCAACAGCTCTCGCCCGTGTTGGCGGCGGGGTTCTCACCGCCGTTGCCGACGTCGATGAGAAGACGGGAAAACGCTTCGCCACGGACTTCGGGGTTAAGACCTACTACCCCAGCTACCATGAGCTGCTCGAAAAGAAGGATGTTGACGCGGTGATCATAGCGGTTCCCCACTTCGCGTTGAAGACGGTAGCCGTTGATTCCGCGAAGGCTGGGAAGCACATATTCGTTGAGAAACCCATGGCGACGAACAGCGTTGAGGCAAAGGAGATCGTTAAAGCCGCTGAGGATAAAGGCGTGAAACTTATGGTTGGGTTCTGTCAACGATACCTAGCCTCTAGGTCTTCGATGAAAAACCTCATCGATAAGGGTGCAGTGGGGGAGATCGACCTCGTTTCAGGCTCTAAGGGAGCAGGGCTTCTCCGAGGATGGTTACTGGAGAGACCTAAAGGCGGAGGTATCACGCTGTACCTAGGCGTACACCTCATAGACCAAGTTTTATGGATGGTCGGAAGCAGGGTTGAACGTGTCTCCGCTGAGGTTAACGACCATTTAAAATTCGGTGTTGATGAAACATCCTCTTTCACCATGCGTTTCAGGAACGGTGTTTTAGCGAACCTCAACTTGACCATGCGCGCCTCGAAATCCATAGATTGGATGGAGGTCGTAGGGTCGGAGGGCTATATGAAGAGTGAATGGAGGACTAACACCCTCTTCGTGCAAAGCTCGAGGATAGCCGAGTATAGTAACCCAGCAACGATACAGTTTATGGAAGACCCTACCTACCCAATGTTTGAACGGGAAATCAAGGAGTTTGTCTCCGCTGTGTCAGAGGATAGACCACCCGCGATCTCTGGACATGACGGGGTGCGGGTGCTAGAGGTCATCGACGCCGTCTTCAAGTCAGCTCAGACAGGGAAATTAGTTGAGCCCTAGGGTAAGAGTTAATGTTAAAAACATTGCATGATCTATAGCCTGTATAGGTGTTTTGAATGGCTGGCGAGCCCGGAAAAGCCCAGGTGGTTACCACCGTCATGGAGCCTGGCTCGCCTGAGATCAGGTATCAGAACGGCTTGACTTTCAGGTCTTTTCTAGCCCTCATCTACACCGCCGCAGTTTTCCTACCGGCGAGCATCTGGATGACGTTGGCTTTAGGAAGCGCGGATATCATGTGGTGGACTATATCCTATACAACAGTCCTGTTGTTCAGCGAGGTCGCTAGGTTCTTCGGCTCCCCGCTTACGAAGCAGGAACTGTACATCATCTGGTCATGCGCCGCGGTGTCTGGTGCAACCGTATCCGCTACCGGCCTCATTTTCAACCTCTACTACAGGGATATCAGTCCATACACCTTGACCTTTACGGCTCCTGGAACAGACACTCCCTTACGCTACCTCATCCCAAACTGGGTGGCTCCCCCACCTACATCAACCGCCATATACGAAAGAACCCTTTTCCACCCTGACTTCCGAATCCCCATACTCCTCGCCTACATACCTATCGCTTTCACCCTTATGTCCGACATTGGACTGGGGCTACTGACATACGGCCTCTACGTGAAGACTGAGAGGTTACAGTTTCCACTACAGAGAGTTTCAGGTGAGATGGTTGTCACAGTTGCCACACGGGAGCCGCGGAAAATGAGCGTCATGGTCATCGCCGCGGTAATCGGCTTAGCCTACGGCGTCCTAGCCTTCGGCTTCCCCTTCGCAACCAATTTCGCCATGACGCCGATTCCAATACCTTGGGCGGAGATCTCTATGGACAGCGTCCTACCTGGAGCTACCTTCGGCTTTGCAACAGACCTCTTCGCGTTCGCCACCGGCTTCATAGTACCTTTCAACGTCATCGTATCGATGTTCTTAGGCTCCTTCGCGGTGTACTTCATTGGAAACGCAGTACTCGTTTACCTCTTCCCACCTGCGGTTGGAAGACTGGGAGGCTTATTTGGTTACGCTTCAGGTCTCCGCATCAGAGATATCTGGAACATGTCCATGCTCCGCGTCTGGGCAAGCCCAAGCATAGGTGTAGCCTTAGCCGCTGGACTAATACCCCTCGCGCTCCGCTCGAAGCAGGTTGCCGGGATCATACGGAGGTCTCTGAACACGCTGAGAAGGGGCGGCGCAGCTGGGCGGACAACGCTTCTCCCCTTGGCACTGTGGCTTGGGGGAATCATACCCCTCATCGCGATACCCATCATACTCGTACCAGGGTTCCCAGCTTGGATCTTTATCACCCTCGGTCTGGGTATGCCACTCTTAAGCACGATCATCGCTGGGAGGGGGATCGGGGAGACGGGTTACGCGGTAACTATACCATTCGTCCGTGAAGGCGTTTACCTTGCGAGTGGGTATCAGGGAGTTGACATTTGGTTTACCAGCCCACCGATAGGCTCAGGTGGAGCCGGCATGTGTTCAAACCTCGCCGTCGCTGACATGACTGAGACAAGCCATAGAAGCTGGTTTTTCTCGTACATCATAGCGATGGCATTAGCCATGCTGTTAGGCTTTTTCTACGTGGAGGCTTTTTGGAGGATTTCCCCCATCCCATCATCGGCCTACCCCGCCACAGCCATCTACTGGCCCATACAGGTTCTTAACAGCGTCATCTGGGTTGGACGGTCACAGATCTCATGGGTTCCAATGAACATCGGCATCGCCTTTGCCGTAGCCAGCGCCGTAACCCTAGCCTGCAATTTCCTTAAAGTACCCTTCTCCATTATCGCCTTCGCCGCGGGCTTCGGAAGCCCCATACCTGGACCATTATCGCTGCTAATCGGAGGTATTATCAATAAGCTGCTAACGCAAAGGGTCGGTAAAGCGTGGACAGACTATAAGGTCATAGCGATAGCGGGGCTTTCACTCGGTGAAGGTGTTGTCGCCGCTATCGGCTCAACAGCCGCGCTTATAAGGAACGCCGCATGGTCGCTCCCCTACTAGAAAATATATAATACGTTCAAAACCTCATTCCATGAAAAATTAGTCAGGAGCTTGGGGAACCTATACCAAAGTAGATAAGGAGGATCAGGTTTCTGAGTATCCATAAATTTGGAGGCGTTAAGGTTGGATGAGTTTGTTTTCCCGGTTTCGCAGGGGCAGAAGGCGTTGGAGAAGAGTTTCCGAGAAGCCTTAGACATTCAGAAAGCCTATGATTGGACTGTTGAAATGTGCAAGGTTGGACCGCACGGTGTTAACCAGCTTATGGGCACACCTGAAAACGCAAGGAAAGCGGAGTATATAGCTAAACGTTTAAGGGAATGCGGTCTCGACGTAGAGATGCAAAGGTTCCAATGTGAACGCCACGATGTCTTGGAATGCTCACTCAAGGTTACAGCGCCTGAGAAGAAGGATGTCCGATGCACACCCATGATCCTCGGATCCCCAACACCCGCTGAAGGGATTTCAGGCAGACTCCTCTACGTCGGCGCAGGTTGGGAAGATGACTATCAGAGGCTTGAGGCTAAGGGTGTATCCGTGAGGGGTAAGGTTGTACTTATGGATGGCTTCTGGGCGCGGTCTAGGCTTATACTCGCCCGTGTGCACGGTGCTGCCGGAGCCATCGTGGCTACAAAGCTTAACTACGATTACTTTGAAGGGCCAAGCGGCGGCTGGCATAGACCTATACGTATGCTCCCTAAAGGATCGACTTATGCATGGCTGGAGCACCAATCGGAATACACGTTCTACAAGTTTCCCTCAGAAAGCCTCCCTCTAATCCCAGCTGTAACCGTTCAAAGGAAGGACGGCGCCTATCTACGAGCCCTCTGTAAGCGTGGGGAGACCGAAGTTTTAATCAAGGTTTCGAAACGGGTTGAGAGTAAACCAGCGTTTAACGTGATCGCCACGATCCCTGGCTCACAGCCTTCCAACGAGGTTGTAATGGTTGGTGCTCATCACGACGCCTTCGGTAGAGGCGTCCTCGACGACTCAAGCGGATGCGGTGTCGTCCTCACAACCGCCAAAACCTTCGCAGAACTCGTTAAGAAGGGTTTCCGACCTAGTCGAACCATGAAATTCACCTTCTGGACCGGGGAAGAGGAGGGTTGCTTCGGCTCCTACGCCTACCTTGATGAGCATGAGTCCTTGAAGAACAAGACGGTAGCGTATATCGACATTGATGGAGGCGTCTTCGGTAAAGACGTTGCAACAGGTGGATGGGGTTCCCCCGAGTTTGGACCCCTCTGTAGATACGTTGCCTCATCGGTGGTGCCAGAACTCAACCCTGGCGGCTATGGCGTTGTCAGGGGAGCAGGGTTCGACATGGTCGTCTTCTTCATCGACGGTGGAATCCCCGTGACAACACCGGCTGTCACGCGAAGTGGAAAAGACTGGGTTGGTAAGAGGCTGGGCCCATTCTTGGTTAAGTCAAACCCGTATCATGGACCAGCTGATGAACCTGAGCCTGAGATGCTCCTCAAACCTGAAAGGTTCAAGGAACCTGTTGAAGGCGTCGGCGTCATGCTTCTCACGTTAACAGAGTCGCCTGTGCTCCCCTTAGACTACGTGTACTACGCACAGATGATAAGGGAAAATGGTGAAGGGCTCGTTAAACTTGCGGAGAAAGCTTCCAGCCTAGGCGTAGACCTAAGCGGTGTTTTGAAGGAGCTTGAAAAGCTGAGAACTGAGGCTGATAGGCTGAACAAGGTCCTAGTCCTTGTGATCTCCGCGTACCTGAAGGCGACAGGTCAGGGACCGTGGGAAGGAAGCCTAAGCTCAGAGCTTTCAGAGAAGGTGAGGGTCTTCCCTGGGAGCCTACCGGAGGAAACATTGGACGCGATGAGAAGATACTTTAGAACAGCTAATCTTATCCGGCGATTGGTTATAACCCCGGAGCTTAAGGCTGCCTGCTTCAGCAGCGATGGAGCCTACATATACCGTTTACCGTGGATCCTAGCCGTGCAGTATCCTGAAGCCTTAAAGAAGGACCCTGAGAAGCTTGAGAGAGTAAAGAGTGAAGCTAAGGTGCTTGAACAGACCTTCCAAGCTCTCAGCACCGCGATGGCAGACCTCACAAGCCTAGGTGAAGAGCTTATAGCCAAGA
>CAYNFI010000083.1:0-6111 GCA_964396445.1 uncultured Candidatus Bathyarchaeia archaeon | reverse complement strand
TAGAGACATAAAGCGTCACACCTCGACGTGTCTGTCTACAAATCGGCAGCTCAGCCTTGCTCGCTCCATGCGATGGACTTAACACGGGTTTGGATTGATAATTACCATGCATAGCTCCTTACCCCCTCTATCTTGAATGATCGGAGAAGTTCATATAAAGCATTCATAAGAAGATGGTTGAAGCCCACTATAAGCAGAGCTCGATGTCTCCTCGGGGAGAGACATGCACTCATCATGGTTCCACTGCTGCGCCGTCATCCAGCTGGTTTAGAAGCCACTGAAACGAACAACACCTTTAGAACTACTGATGAACTCAACAGTAGACTTATATAAAGAGCATCTAACTTAATTTTAGTTGATGTTTCTATGGATGAGATGACTCCAAGGGAACGTTTCCTTGCCACGATAAAGTTTGATAAACCTGATAGGCTGCCATTTTTCGAGTTGTGGTTTCCCGATCAAACTATCTTAAAGTGGATCGGCGAGGGCATGCCCTTAAGTAAAGTAATCGACCACAAGGAAGTCCTGATCCATCCCTATGCGCTTTTACCTAAGCCTGTTTACTACTTAGACCTAACCAGATACTTTGGCTTGGAAAGAGTGGAGGATCTCGCGATAGATTTCGCTCCATTACCGAGATTCGTGTACAAGCTTATCGAAGAGACCGACCAGTATAGAGTCGTTATGGATCAGATAGGGATAAAGAAGCGAATATTTAAGACTGGAACCTGGGGGATGCCTCAATTTCTAGAGTGGCAGGTAAAGAATAGCGGGGATTGGGATAGGATGAAGGCGAGGTTTAACCCAGCAGACCCCCGCCGCTACCCTCCAGAATGGGGAGATGACTTCATCCAACATCTTAACGAGGTGAATTATCCACTAAGCATGTGGATGCCCGGCTTTTTCGCCATGGGCCGACAGCTCATGGGAACCGTCAAGTTATTAACCTCCTTCTATAGAACCCCAGAGTTAGTTCACGATATGATGGACTTTTGGACGGATTTTTTAATAGAGGCTTCGAGGCAGGCTGTTGAAGGGTTGAAATCTCGAATAGATTACGTGACGATACATGAGGACATGTCATACAAGGGTGGTCCTCATATCTCGCCTAAACTCTTCCGCGAGTTTATGCTTCCCGGGTATAAAAAAGTCACGAGCTTCCTGAAAAGCAATGGGATAAACGTTATTTTTGTGGACACCGACGGGGACTTCCGCCCTTTGATAGAGATACTCCTTGAGGGAGGGGTAAACGGCGTACTGCCTAACGAAGTTACGGCGGGAATAGATGTTGTGACTTTGCGGAAGAAATACGGAAAACGTCTATTATTCATAGGCAACATAGACAAGATGGCCTTGATCGAAGGTAAAGCCGCCTTAGAAAGAGAGGTTAATTCCAAAATTCCCTCCATGAAGGAAGTGGGAGGATGCATTCCAAGCCTCGACCACGAGGTGCCGCCTGAAGTGTCTTATGAAAATTATGTACACTACGTCAATTTTGTAAAAGGGCTTCTTTGAAAATTCAGCTGCTAGTCTCCTTATAGAGGCTATACCGTATATTTTTCAGTCACTTCAGCGGCTATCCGCGACCACTCCCAGAGACGCTGAGGCTGGTATCTTACGGTACTGATGTCTTTCATATGTATCTCCACGATACAGTTCTTTGCTTTTTCCAGCTTCTCTTCCATGTCCCGTCGCACCGCTTCCGGGTCCCAGACCGATGCGGCAAGGACTGCGGGATTGGGTTTCCAGGCGAATACAATCTGGTCTTGGACACTTTCAACGGCTTTATCGAAGTCCACCCAGGGACTCATGGAGATCTTCTGCAACCTGGGGACATTTTTCTTGATGACCTCAACTTTATGGTGGAGCGGTTCACAGCAACCATAAAAGTTGTACCCGAACCTTTCATACCATCGAGCTTCAGGCTTTAATGCGAACTCCTCGTGCATTGCTGGAGAAACCGCCGCGAAAATCTGAGCTGCACCTATTCCCCAAAATTTGCTGGGAGGAGCCTTCAGAAGCCTAAGCCTTTCATACTGGTCAAGTCGATGAAGCCATGCGGTAACCATCCTTTCTATGACGCTGTGTACGTAGTCGGGTCTCAGGAACATGTCTACCAGGATCTCCTTTATTCCCGTCCATCGGACAATATCGTCCCAAGGTGTAAACCAGAACGAGGTTTCGCTTTCACCGCTTTTCCACGGGTAAATCTTCTTTTCCAAGGGCATCCCACGCTTTTCCACGGGTAGTATGCCATCGAAGATGTCGCATCGCATCTGGTATTCCTCTTCGGTTCTCTCTGCATTAAACGTTACCGTGGGCATCTTGATCTTTTCAACGTCTCCTTCATCCTTAATCTGTACATGAAAATGACGGGAGTACACATCGCTTTTCACATCAGTTCTGGCGATATCCACTTTCTCGGTGATGCCGAAGCCTGTATCATGAATGCAGGGAGGCTGCGCGATCACGGACTCAACCACCATGTCACCCTGCATATGCCTCCACATGTAGAGGATACGCCTTAGATCTCTTTCAATGCCTTGGCAGAAACAGTCCTTTGTTCTCAGCTTGAGTTCATCGTTGACATCCATCTCATGCCATGGGACCTCGTAAATATGTACAGTGGGCTTAGCCTTTTCCAAGTTGTTTATTCTACTGTGCAGTTCAACACGCTGTTCGTTGATAGGCATGGCTGCAATTTCAGCAATTTTTTCACCAAGCTCCCGGAGAATACCCTTATCCCTTTTCAAGTAACCCATTACTTCTCCCCCATTTCTGAATCTGCTGCTTACTGCTTATTTCTTTATCCTTAACTAGTAGAGTAAAGGCAGCCTCAACCTCATTCTTGGCATTCACAGCTATTTCCTGAAGGAGCTTGAAAACTCCACCGAACCACTACCACTCTTAGAATGAAAGTTACGATGGGTAGCTGGGCGCACAGAGTAAAAGGGGATTCTACACATGGCCGAATCTAACCTCTCAAACATGTGATGGGAGTTACGCATAGTTCAACCCGGGCCACGGTAACGGTATTGGGAAGATTCGCCTCAAGACCTTGTTGAGCTTTCCTTCACCCTCGAGTCTCGCAGCCCCGTCGGCGAACATCAACTTAGCCAAGTCAGCTTCTCCCTGAAAAGTCAGAATTTCTCCTTTATGTTCGAAGGAGTACTCATCTTGAGATGCCCAGGTCTTCAAGGAAGACGCCTCAGTTCCTCCGAGTTGCTCCTCGAAGTATGGTCGAAGCTTTAACATTAGTTGCTGAAAGTTCAACACTTTTAACTGTATTCCAGCCATAGACTCGACTAATCCTTTAGAATAGGGGTGGCGTGGGACGGCGAGGCTGACAACCCTTGATCTCTTACATACACCCTTCAAGCCCTCGGTCATCTCAGTATCATGAGGTAATAGGCAGAACTGCATTTCTGAGAGCTGATACCTCTGAAAAACGTGGGGTATAGCGGCTAGGATCGCGCTCCTAGCTCCCGCATACTCATAAAGGTCAGCCTTCTTCTCTCCCGTCTCTTCGTATACGCGAAGGACTAAGTAGGCGGCGAACATTCCCCCCCTCCTCACAACGAGGACATCCTGGTTCAGCCCATACTGGGTTATTCGACTGCCTACGTCGAGGAGCGTCGTGAAGTCATCGAGGCAACGGAAGTACCGAACCGGTTCCTTTCTATACGCCCCCGAGACCTGGGGTAGGTCAACTCTTTTATAAGGAGCAACCTCGACCTTACCGTTCTGCAAGCCTAAGGCATCCTCCTTGTTGACGACGAAGTTCAACATCTTACCAACTGGGACGTATCCTATCCGACCGTAGAAGGTATAGGGTAAGGTATCCCATCCGCCGCCGATCGTCATAATGTCGCAGCCATTTCGTCGATGCCTTTCCTCAGCCTCCCGTACTAGCGCGGTCGCCAAGCCCCTACCTCGGTAACCTGGACGCGTGCATACGTATGTCACGCTTCCAACACCGATCGGGCACCTCATAATTATCGCGTCGTTCTTCACAAGCGCTAGGAATGAGACGACAAGTCCGTTCTCAGAGAAGAGTATGAGATTGTGAAGGTTACCCGTGTTGAAAACCAGAGGGAACTCGTCTTGAAGGCTGGGCTTGAAACCTGAGTCCTCCCGAAAGACTTGGTTAGCA
This sequence comes from uncultured Candidatus Bathyarchaeia archaeon, assembly GCA_964396445.1. GTDB lineage: Archaea > Thermoproteota > CALKCG01 > B24 > JAWCPE01 > CAYNFI01. The sequence goes on along the minus strand of CAYNFI010000083.1, from coordinate 1,958 downwards.
AGTTTCAGGATCTGCCCGAGTTCCCCCTCCTCAGCCTCTCTAAGGCGTTCCACGACCTCCACGCTTCATTAGGGGAAACGTAAGCGAACGTGATTTATAAATTGGAGGAGGTTTTTAGAATGTGTCGAATATAGCCTGTTAAACGGCAGTGCTTGGTTATGGGTATTAGAAAGGTGACGGTTTCCCGAAACGACGACGTGTATGAGTGCTTTCCAGACCTTGTAAGGACGAGTGATGGGAAACTCTTATGCGTCTACCGTGAGAGCGACTCCCACGGTGCGCATTCCTTCTCTCACATCGTCCTCAGGGAGAGCGGGGATGAAGGTGGAACATGGGCTCCTAGAAAGGTCTTGATAGAGAGCTACAGAGACGCGTTAAAGGATGAACTGCTCAAATGGAATAATCCCCGAATAACGCAGTTGAGCAACGGCCACCTACTCATCCTCTGCGACGGTTACTACGAGCCGCCAGGAGAGAGGGAGTGTGAAAAGAGCCACGTCTATTTCTGGTGGAGCTCTGATCGAGGGGAAAGTTGGTCCGGACCCCACGATACACCTATACACGGTATATGCCCTAACAAACTTTTCGAGACGCAATCAGGCACATGGCTGGTTGGAAGCTGCCTAAGAAGCGTGAAGTACGGAACCTGGAAGGTGACTCTCTATCGCTCTGAAGATAGAGGCGGAACCTGGGAAGGCCCCATCACGATCTGTGAAGATGAGGCCCTGAATCCCGACGAACCCTCCATCGTTCAGCTACCTGACAGGGAACTCGTCTGCTACATGCGCGAGAGCTCAGGTAAGGGCCTCCGAGGCTTGAAATCATTCTCCTGTGACGAGGGTGAGACTTGGGAAGGACCTTACCAGACCCCGATGGATGGATTGGGAGGACGCCCTTCAGCTGGCCTCCTATCCTCAGGACGGGTTCTCGTATTTTACCGCTATCATCAAGGCTTCGGGGTGGGGGCTAAGAATTTCTTCGCATACCTTGAGATGGTTGAGAGCGCCAAAGAGAGGGATATAGAGAAGCAGAAGGGTATAACATTGCCTATAGACCATGACCGCAGCGAACATGCCGACCTCGGCTACAACGGGTGGACTCAGCTTCCTAATGGAACGATCTTCGCAGTGACCTACATAGTCGACGACGCACCCCGAGCCCAGATTAGGGGTTACTACCTCCACGAGGACGATTTCTAGCTCATCATAAACTGAAGTTTATTAATGCAGAGGTTTGATGAGCCTTTTCATTAAGTTTAATTAACGGAATAATCCATACCCCAAACCTATAAAGAGCGTAAAAACCCCCCGTAAACCACAGTTTCAATCCCCCTCAGCCTCATGAAGAGGATCGACGAACTCATCGCAAGTGGAAAATATACTTACAGGAACCGAAGCGACTTCGTCCTCGACGCCCTAGAACTCGTCCTCACCGGAACCACCAGCCCTTCGATAAACTCCTCAGCCTAAACGGCTTGATCATCGCGTTCTACTTCGGCTCGAAAACGAGGTGAAAAAAGTTGCCGAACGGAGCCAGGAAAAAGGGTCATTTCAGGAAACAGAGCCTGAAACGGGCTTATTCACCCCCAGTAAACGACCAGTATTTGTCCAGTAAACCACCTGTCACCGTCCGCTTCCTCCTGATCATCCGCGTCCAGGACGAGCGCGAAGACGAAGGACATACTAAACGTGATGAGGTTACTGGGGCATTAACGGATTCAGAACACACTGTTATACACGCAGCTGGTGAACTTCGGTGAAGACGAGTATGTTTCAAAAGTCGCTCAAAGCGTTGATGACGCATCTAAACTTGTGGAGGTTGGTTTCGAGTATATCTGCGACTTCGACGGAGCCAAGCTCTTCAAGAAACGCAAGTAGCCAGAGTGGACTGGGTGTAGTAAAAAGTGGACCGGGTGGGATTTGAACCCACGGCCTTTCCCATGCCAAGGGAACGATCAT
>CAYNFI010000082.1:0-6296 GCA_964396445.1 uncultured Candidatus Bathyarchaeia archaeon | reverse complement strand
TGGGTTGAAGCCCGACGAGAAACTCAGATACATGGAGCTAGGTAAACAGCTGGTTAAGTCCAGCAATGAGGGGGCATAGCCATGGGATCATCTGAGCTTAAATCCGGCCTTACATGGCGCTCGCTTCTAGCCCTAGTATACGCTGCAGCCCTCTTAGCGCCCATCGATGTTTTCCTCTCCCTCTTCATGGGAACAGCCTTCCTAACAGCGGGTCCAGGCTACCTGATTATCGCCCCAGCGGTGTACATCGTTATCATCATGTTCACCGAGATCTCGAGGATGCTAGGACAGCCGTTAACACGTCAGGAGGTTTTCATCATGTACAACCTCCTCGGAACCGCTATGGTTGCAGTGACGTTTACCCAAATACTGTATCAAGGATACTTCAGGTCAGCTCCACTCAGCCAGATTCTCATAGACCCCTTCACTAAAAAACCCTTAACCAATGTTATTCCCCAATGGTATGCCCCCTCACCTACTGTGTTCAACCTTAGAAGCTTTTTCAACATAGAATGGGTGATCCCAATCCTCATCGTATTATCAGCCGCAGCCCTCTTTTACATAAGCGAGGTGGGGCTGGGTTTACTATGCGCCTACATATTCGTGGAAGTGGAAAAACTTCCTTTCCCCACCGCCCCAGTTGCGTCTGAGGGTATAATCACGATAGCGGAGAGAGACTCCACGAGGATCAGGGTTTTCACCTTTGCAAGTGTGATAAGCATGGTGTGGTCAACCCTTACCATGGGGGGTCCATCTGTACTCGGCGCCGCCCTCGGCATGCGTACGGCGCTAGTAAGCTTCATGGATCTATCGCCACGGCTGGCACAATATCTCCCCGGCATAATTTTCGGTGTAACCTTCGAACCCTTCGCCTATACCTACGGCTTCATTCTATCCACACCAGCAATTATCAGCATACTTATCGGGTCCTATGCGGTCTGGTTCTTAGGCAACCCACTTGCTTTAATGTTACCATCCCCTCTCTTCACGGAGTTTCAACGCGAGTATCTTCCAAGCATGAGTATGGAGTTTACGGTGTGGAGGTCTTGGCTTCATATATGGACTAGCTTCTACCTCGGCGCTTCATTAGGCGTTGCTGTTATCACGTTGATAAAGGGAAGGGGATACCTTATAAGGTCGATTAAAAGCCTTGCACAGTTGGCTGCAGCTAAAGCAGCAGGATATCCCCCGCTTTCATTCATACTTTCCCTATGGATAGGCGGTTCAATAGGGTTAATTGCGTTACTGTACTTCCTATGCCCAACCTTTCCATTATGGGTTCTCCCCATATCCTTCATAGGCACCCCCTTTATAATAGCAATGATTAACGCTAGGGGATTGGGTGAAGTTGGCTTCGGCGTTTCTCTCCCATACACACGGGAAAGCATGATCTTGCTCTCGGGCTATCGTGGAACTGATATTTGGTTCACCCCCTACTACGCTGGAGGCGCGAGCGCAGCGTCTTACACCTATCTAGTTAAGGTTGCTAAAGTTACTGAAACAAGGTTTATGGACTACTTCAAAGCATTATTCATCGTAATCCCGATTACATGGGTTATGAGCCTCATCGTAATCTCAACGCTCTGGAGCATGGCTCCGATACCGTCAGAGGTCTTCCCATCTACCACTTTCCTGTGGCCCGATAGAATTAACCGTGAAGTTTTCATGATGAATAACTTCGATAAGATCTATAAGCCTCCACTGATAGGATTCGGCTTCGCACTTACGGCTATCTTAACGACAGTATCGTCCGTAATCCGCATCCCCTTCTTCAGCACGATGGGTCTCCTCATAGGCTTCTCCGTAGAGCCACATATCGCCAACGCCCTCGCCATCGGTCACCTCGTCGGCAACCTTTTCTTCAAAAGAAAGTTTGGGAAAGACTGGTGGGAAAAGTATAAAGCAACCGCCCTCGCCGGCATCGCTTGCGGCTTCGGAATAACCGCCGCTGTAGTAGGAGCCGTGATACTTATTTTAAAGGCACTATGGCATACCCAGGCAACTTACTAACCTACTCGACCCTGATGGTTAATTCAGATCAAACACGTCTTCATAGGGCATCTTCTTGACTTAAACGCCTTCACCTTAGCTGCCAGATTCTTGCCACGGCATACAGGGTTAAAGCATGTAGTGCAGGCGTCTACATCATCGTTCTAGAACCATTAGGTATTTATATCCATGTTTCATAGAATGTTTTAAGGTTGGCTGACTATGTTTATCGCTGTTAGGGATGCCCTCGTTACCTGGGTTGGTTTCCCAGACCTCTTCTCAGGTTTAAAGTCTCTAGGACTCAACAGCTTTGAACTCGCCGTGAGTAGGAAGCCTCGGATAGAACCTTCGGAGAAACTGGGGCTTTTCACAGCCCTAGGCTTCGACCTATCCCTCGCTGAGGGTAGGCAGGGGCTGGCTAAGGAGCTTTCAACGCGTGGGCTCTCCGTCTGCGCCTTCCTACTCGATAACGACTTCGGGAAGGAAGACGTTAAAGGTGAAGTGGATTACGTTGCGGAGGCATGCGAAGCCGCCTACGAGCTAGGTGTGAAAGCTGTGAGGATCAACGCTGTTATGAGGGAGACCCCCGGTCTATCACTATTGGACTACCACAAGCGCACCGTAAAAGGAGTTAAGGCTTGTTTAGAAAGGATGGAAGGTTTAGGTGTTGCCCTAGCCGTTGAGAACCACGGGGTCATCGCGAACAGGCATGGATTCCTCTTCAGGCTCATCCAAGACGTACGCTCGGACGCGTTTGGCTTAACCCTTGACACAGGGAACTTCTACTGGTTCGGCTACCCAGTAGAGGACGTACACGACGTCGTATACGGCTTCGCACCCTACACTAAGCATACACACATGAAAAACGGCACAGTCCCCGTGGAGCAGAGGGATAGGAAGCGAAAACCTGGCGACATGACGATGACACCGCTCCAAGAAGGGGATATAGACCTCAAGCTAGCCGTCGAAGCCTTAAGGGACGCCGGCTACACCCACGACCTCACCGTTGAAGACGAATCCTTCGGACGTTTCCCAGCGGAAACGCGGAAAAACATCTTAACGAAAGACGTTGACTACATGAAAAACCTGTTAAAGTAAGTCAAACCTCACACCTCAAGACCATTTACGTAGAGGAAGGCGATATAAACACACTTCAGCTCTTTCTCCATCGACTATAAAAAATTAGCTAATCCTTCGTCTGCTTAATAAAAATCATCATACCTATTATGGCTGCGACGGACAAGACGAGGCTGTAGGTAAAGGCCGCCTGCATGCCCAAGTTGTCCCATAGAGCTCCAACGACGACGTTCGCCGCTAGTAGAGCCAGTCCAACGAATAGGTTGTATACACCGAAGGCCGTCGCCCTTAGGTTAACCTGGGCATAACTCGGGATTAGAGCCCTTTGAGCCGTCTCCACGACTCCCACGTACACCCCGTATACAGCCGCGATGAGCAACGCGTATAGGGGGTTCCCACCAAGCGTGATGAGGAGGAGACAGGTCAAGGTGAAAGCCCCGTAGCCTAGGAGAAGTGCGCGTTCCCTACCGACTCTATCTGAGAGGAGACCTGTGGGTACACCCATTACTGTATGGGCTACGTTGATCACGGCGTATATGATGGGGATGAGGGCTTCAGGTATACCGAGTTCACCAGCCCTCACAAGTATGAAGGAGAAGTTGAAGGCGCCCATGGAGAACATGGTTACTAAGAGGAGGAGCAAAGTAAATTTCCTCTGGAGAACGTCAGCGATGTTTCCTAGAACGCTGACACCTCTTCGACGTTGACTAACCTTCTCCTCAACGAGGAAGATGAGGATTATGAGGGCTATGAAGCCCGGTATGAAGGAAACCCAGAAGACACTCCGCGTTCCGATGAGGGGGATAAGCAGGAAGGCTAAGGCTGGGCCTACGATGGCTCCCAGCTGGTCTAGGGTTCTGTGAAGACCGAAAGCCCTTCCTATACGGCTCTCTGAAACGGATTCGCTGAGGAGCGCATCCCGGGGCGCCGTCCTAATGCCTTTACCAACCCTGTCACCAAGCCTTATAACGAGGGCGTCAAACCAACTCTGTGCCACGGAGAAGAAGGGTTTGACGACGGTAGAAGATGCATAGCCGGCGAAGACGAGGACCTTGCGTTTCCCAAGCCTATCCGATATGACTCCTGAGAACATCCTGAAGATGTAACCCGTCGCCTCACCCAAACCCTCGATGAAGCCGAGTATGAGCTTCGTTGCACCAAGCTCCTTAACGACGAATATGGGTAAAACACTGAAAACCATCTCACTGGAAACGTCCGTGAAGAAGCTGACGAAGCCTAGGGCAACAACGTTTCTAAAACCCTTTACAGAGGACGGTTGACGGTTATCAGTCATCGCTTAGCATCACCACACCCAGTCAATACCTATACCTTATTGGAAAAGCGAAGCGCGTGAAACGCGTAGGAACCGATACGGGAGGAATTCTCGAAGGCGGTTAAGGTTGGTTGGTTAACCCAGCCGCGTACCATACACGGTTCAAGGACTCAACCGTGGTTTTCGCAGCGTCCTGCGCCGGCATCTGGTTTACGCGTTGGCTGAAGGGCTCGGGTGTTACAGGTCCATCGTAGCCTATGTCCCTTAAGGCGCCTAGGAAACCAATAAGGTTTATGACACCTGTTTCCCCGGGTAGGCAGCGGATGTTATCTACCTGCTCATCCACTGGGACGCCGCATGGAGCGTCGTTAACGTGGACGTAGACCACCTGCTCAGCCGTTAGCTGCCTGAGGTCTTCAACTGCGCCATGTGAGGTGTACCAGTGCCAGCTGTCGAGGAGAAGCCCGACGTTTCCCGTTCCAATTCTGTCGCATAGACTTAGCATCCCATCCATGGTGTGGATGAAACCGTACTTATGCCCGGTACGGAGTGTCTTAGGACCTAGGAACTCCAACCCCAGCCGGCAACCGTAGGTTTCCAGAGCTTCAGCGATGGGTTTGAAGCGTTCAACATGCCATTCAAAGTTCTCCTTGAATGGACGCGTATCTGAGTAACTTAGAACCCATGTTGCAACCCGTAGACAGCCGAGTTCCCGACAGACCTGAGCGAGTTCGGGTAATCGCTTCAAACCCACCGAGTAGACTGCTTCGTCGCCGCGCCAGTCAACAGGTAGCCCCCAGCCTCCAGCCCGCACACCAGCGTCTTTGAAGAGTTGCTTCACGTATCTGATAGATTTCTCGGATGATATCCTAGCCACCTCTCCGATATTAAGTTCTACTCCTTGAAACCCAACAGTCTTAGCCAATGTAAGAGCCTCGGGGAGTGGGGCACGGATACCTATAGCCCCTGGGCTTAGGTTCTTAAACAAAGCTCATTCCACCTGAGCTTAGTTAGGTAAGGGATACATCTGCTACAGCGTTCACTTAAGTGTTTCCGCGGACCGAGAAAAGTAAAGAATCAAGTGTGAAAGCGATTGATTCTCTGAAATCCCTGAACATAGACGCGTGCGGACTCGTCCATTAACGGGTCAGGCTCCTAAAGAATACGGTATAGGGACCTGTGGGCTCATCTATGTTGTGGAAAAATTGAAATAAGCAGTAAGTCGTTCTACGTTCATGGACTCAAAGGAGAGGGCTTTAACAGCCATCCAAAGGAGGGAGCCTGACAGGGTTCCACTCGAGGGCGTTGCCTGGGGTGAATGGTCCTATCCCTTCCTGTTGAGGCTTTTAAACCACTTCGGCATAACCGATGAGACCCACGGGCTTATAGAGCGGCAGGACCGGTTGGCTGAGAAGCTCAGCATCGACTTCCGCCCTGTTAGGATGGAGCCCTCCGCGGAGTTTAAGAAAAAGGCTGTGAACAACCCCTTATTCCACTACTCTTGGGGCATACCCGTTAACTCTGAAACCCTTGAGGACGAGTGGGGAGTCAGGCGTGTACTCAACTCGACAAGGCTTCAAAGCCGTATTGTTCATCACCCTCTAAGGGGCAGGGAATCCCTTGAAGGCTACTCCTTCCCAGACCCCGAAACCCCAGGACGCTTCGATACAGCTGAACGCCTGCTTCCGAGATGGCGGGATAGGTACGCGGTCAGCGCTTCACCAGGAGGCGATGTCTTCTTTTCCCAAGCCTGGTACCTGAGGGGGTTCACAGAACTCATAAGAGACATGTACGTAGACCCGGGGTTTGTTGAGGCACTCTTCGACGGGCTTCTCCACGTGTACCTTAAGGCGTGTAACCGTTTCGCCGACTTGGGCGTAGACATCGTATGCCTCGCAGACGATGTGGCTATGCAGACGGGGATGATCGTGTCAGCGGACCTATGGCGTCGATACAT
>CAYNFI010000081.1:0-6423 GCA_964396445.1 uncultured Candidatus Bathyarchaeia archaeon | reverse complement strand
TGTGTTTTGTCAAAAAGTAGACAGGCTTCGCGGATATCTTGACATAGCTAGCTAATAACAGAGGGAAATCTCGGTGATTGAGGGATGGAGATAGAGAGAGATAATAGAAGAGGCAGATTTTGTTGACGAGGAGATTAAAACAGAACTTAACACTTTCTTTAACCTTGTATATTGAAGATGAATTTCGATAACCATTTTCTGAATAGAAGTGGATTGGAAGGCTCTGGGGCATTATTATCTTCTCGCTAGTTCCCATAAACCCGCGAAGAGAATCGTATAAACAGCATTAGGAGGTGAGTAAAACGAGTGTAGGAAGAATAGATGTTTGGGTTCCAGATGCATTCAAGAACAACTGCGCCATTGATAATACGTTCAGCTTCGTAGCCACCGTTCAGCACTGCGACGGTTCGGTTCTTGAATGGAAAGGTGGAAGATACCAGACGAAAGACGGTGCATGGCATCAGATCTTAGGCGATCCAAACGGCTTGAAACCTGGGACTCTCGGTTACTATGACGGTGTACCTGGGACCGGAGACCCTGGTCACGTTAGATTCGAAGTGCCACCTGGCTGCTACCTGGTATCGGCTTCTGTGCACATCTGGGTTCAAGTAGGATTAGAGGGTCCGAGGCTTCTGTTAGGGAACCTCGCCACTCATAAAACCGTGGTACGCGTATGCTGCGACGAAGATATCTGTGCCACTCTGTATCAGCCAACGGGCTGGCACTGTGGGATTATCATGGTCCTCGAGATACTGCTGCCTATGATGGAACACGGTAGAATCATCAAACGAGAGGAGCGGGCGAGCGCGGAAAAAGCCCTTCGACCGATCCTTGAGAAACTCGCTCCGTCCACCTTTGACCAAAAAGACGTAGAGGTAGCCCGTACGATCGTGAAGCGCCTAACCAAACGACAGTAGTCGACCCAGCCTTTTTTCCATCAACCTTGCTTAAACATGGCCTATTATCACTACTTTTACTACCCTTTTTCAGTTCAAGTCTAAAACATTAAAAGGACTATGACTGATGCGCTCATCTCATCGATAAACGAGAACGCTTAAAGAAGGAAGGAGAGACGCGTGGAAGCCCTAACCTCTAGCGTATAATTAGTTGAACAAATTGTTCAAAAGCATTTCATTAAATAACTCTTTTTTCATAGCTAATTTTGCCGAAATAGGAGGTGAATTGGTTGAAGAGAATTCACGTCATTGGTATAGCCGTCTTAGCTTTATTGGCTATTAGCAGCTATTCAGTATACACGACCTTCGGTTCAGGCACTTTGGTCTTGAAGATGAGAGACCCACCATCCGGATGGGGTCCTGCAACAGCGGTGTACATCACTTTCAACGATGTACTAATTCACAGGGCGGATGCTGGCAACGAGTCAGGATGGTTCAGCACCGGAGCGAGCGCCGTCAACCTCAGTCTCACAGAAATAGTCAACGTCAGCCGTGTTATTGGACAGAGCAGTCTACAGGCTGGCTTATACAACATCGTCCGCTTCAACATAACCCAGGCAATCGCCACGGTCAACGGCGTAAACCACACCTGCACAGTTGAGAGTGGTTCGCTCAACGTACCCATAACAGGTGGGGGAATCAGAATCAACGCTGGACAAACAGCATACCTGATAATAGACGTAGACCCAAAAATCACGGGTAGGGAGGGCAGCTTCAAACTAGTCCCAGCGGCTAAAGCCACACCAGCATAGATCATGGCGAGGTAATGGGTGAAAAGAAACAGTGGGCTAGCTAAAAAGATATCCCACTACACACCCTTTATGGGCATGGACAAATCCCCATATTAATACATGGTTGGTAGAATACGCCGAGTAATCTTCCCTTTTCTCTGCCGTAATTTCATCATTTTTAAATTTTTATGTTTGAGAGGAAAGAGTAAGTGGGACAGCGTTATTAGAAGGGTTTCTAGGGAGTTGGGTCATCTTCCTAACTCAATCTTCCAGTATATTTCACGGAAATCTTTCAGAAGTCGTATCATTTCATCAGGCTGTGCTTTTCCGTGAAAGGCTTATATTTGTTTAGAAAATACTCTGAGTAGAGTAAAAGTGACGCGAACGAACCGGATCTATTTCATGGATAATCTACGTGCATTTGTCATTTTATTAGTGGTTGTAATTCACGGTTTAATAACCTATACGCCTTATGCGCCGAGTTGGTGGTACGTAATCGAAGCCGAAACCAGCGTGTTTTTCACGGTTCCCGTGCTGCTTATCGATGTCCCAGTTATGTTCGTTTTATTTTTTATTTCAGGTTATTTTGCTTTCCCCTCTCTTAGAAAAAGAAGCCCCTCATCGTTTTTGAAGAATAAATTTATCCGAGTGGGTCTGCCCTGGATCTTCGGTGTTCTGTTCCTGGCTCCTCCTGTTACTTACTTGATTTATCTTTCCCGAGGCATCCCCGTTAGCTACCTCGAATTCTGGAGTCGTGACTTCTGGCAACCTTTAGTGTACCAGCAGTCCGTTTACTGGTACTTAGGCATCCTTTTCCTGATGTTCACTATCATGAGCGTTATCTACTCCTTAAGCAGTCGTTTTCGTGCACTTGAACAAGGGATTTCCAATCCTACTTGGAAATTGTTCGTCTCGTTTGCAGCGGTTATGACCGTTGGGTTTTTCACTATGAACCTATTTTTCCCATTAGATGCTTGGATTCACGTATATATTTTCGCGGTTCAGCCGGAGAGGGCGCCTTTATACGTTGGCTATTTTATTTTGGGGATATACGCGTACAAGAGGGGCTGGTTTACTGCCGAGGGCTACAAACCAGGTTTAACGTACTGGGCACCATTGTCTGCTTTATCCGGGGCAGCGTATCTTGGTTCTAGGTACATTCTCATATCCGCTCAAACCATGATTTATCTTATGGTAGGCGTTGCAGCACTTTTCAACGTATTCTGCTTTTCTTCTATAATGGCTGGTTTAGCCTTTTTTCAACGGTACGTTAATGGGCGTTCCCCGTTTTGGAGAAGTCAAGCAGCTAATTCTTATGGGATATACTACGTTCACCCGCTTTTCCTATACCCGCTATCCTTTGTTTTTATCCCGGTAACTCTATCACTCTTTTTAAAAGCACCGATCGTCATCATCACCGCCATTCTCATGTCTTGGGGCTCCAGTGTTCTAGCATCGAAGACATTATCCTTCTTAAACCGGGCATTCTAGCGGCTAGTTGAAATCAAGACGTCCCAGACTTTTCTTTGAACTTGGGGTAAATCAGAGGAAACACTAGCAGGTCTGGTATTCACTTGGATTGAAAAATATAAAAGCAGTTTGACGTAGATAGGTATATCCATAGAGGTACGTTTATGAGCTTTAAAGAGGGGAAGAAGATTAAAACGAGGGTGGAGCGGCGGTTCAGCGGGGTAAAGGCGCCTGGGAAAACCTGGGGGGAGGTGGCGACGCCTTTTCTAAGGATTAATTCCCCCGATCCATGGTTTAACATCTCCCTGATAGCTCCTCCGAATAACTCATGCAACGTGGTTGTCTCCGTGAGAAATGAGGGTAACGCTCCCTCGTACTTTACCGTAGTGGATTTATACGAGGGCCCGTTCATGTTCATAACACCAGACCATATTAAGGACTGCGAGCTGCGGGACCGCAGGGTTTTAACCTTGCACCCAAGCGAGGAGAAACAGGTTACGCTGAAGTACACGAGGAAGCGGCTGTCAGGTCAAGCCATAGGGATATGTTACGACCCGTTTCTCGACCCGAAAACATTCGAGAACGGCATCGGCTTCCTGGCTTACGACCGTAAGAATGTCCCTCACGCCGTTCGGTACGGGTTCAGCGCCTAAGGAGGTGGGATAAATGCCTAAGTACGCGGTTCACATGATGGTGGCTGAAGAGGCGTTCAAGAAGCTTAAGCAAAGCCCGGATCTGTCTGAGCAGAATATTGGGAAACTCATCGATACCCATAGGCAGGCGGTGGTCCTAGGTTCAACGGGTCCAGACCTCTTCTTCTGGGCACCTGACTACGACATCGTAAAGTGGCCGCTGCAGTTTTATAAGAACTTTCAAGGGCTCATCGAGTTGTACGATAACACTATCGGTCTGGCGAAGGAGACGATCGCGCAGCTTGGGAAGCCCGTTAAGGAAGCCGTGAGCAGCCTCGCCCCCCACACGGTGGAAATCATTGAAAAGCTGATCGATGAAATCGGGGAAACCGCGTCCATTTTCAAATCAACCCTGGCTACGGGTCTATTCGCCGGCGTAATCGAGGGCTACGACTTCTTCTCCAACATGGGTGATCTACCCTCACTTTCCCATACCATATTCGACCTGTTCACCCCACCTCTGCAGGACACTGCGAAGAACGGGAAGACTGAGGAGAAATGGTACTGGTTCGACATGCTGCATTACCGCCTCACCGGGAAATTCGCTCAGAACCTCATCAAGTCAGCGGCGACGGATGAGCAGAAGGCCTACGCCTACGGTTACCTAACGCACGTCGCAGCTGACACGGTTGGGCATCCCTTCGTGAATCAGATCGTCGGCGGACCCTACCGGCTTCACCCACAGCGTCACGCAACGTGTGAGAACTTCATAGACACCTGGGCGTACAATGATAAATACGGGGAAAGCATCAACTCGACTTTCCACGGTAGAGCGAAGCTACCGACATCGCCGAAGCTTCACAAAATGGATTACCAGCTATCAGACGACGTGGCGAACTTACTCTATAAAGCATTCCTGAATACGTACGGGGATCTACCGTCAAACGCGTACCCGAAGAGGGTAAACGCGGATAAGGGCGTAGAGGCGGGCTTTCTCACCGTGGAGGATATAAAGGAGACCTACAAGGTTTTCTGCTTCATAATGGAGGTTTTAGGCGGGTCCTACGTTGAAAAGCCGGAGGAGCCTTTCAGCGGCATCCTAGACATACTGAACGACCTACTGAAAAACTTTAAAGGACCCCCATCTCCCCCAGCGACAAGCGGCGCATGCAGTTTCTGGGATATCCTAGCCTTCGGAACGACGCAGGCATCGCGTGACTGCTACGAGAAATTCTTCGAGAACGTTGCGCAGTGGCTGGAGTACATTGGGGAGTTACTCGGTTGGATGTTCGACACCTTAAAGAACCTTTTAGACCTGTTAACCACCTTACTGCTTTCCCTACCGATCGCCGTCGTCATGGCCATCCTCTACGGAATCCAGATGCTTCTCTACAGTGTTTATCGACAGGCACGGTTCGTACTCGCGATGAACGGCTTCGTAAGCCCTGAACCAGACGAGGTTCTAGGTACAAGCCTTGGGAGAAACTTCACCACCCCCTACCAGTGCATCTACGTCGTAACCTCAGTGCCCGAAGAAGACTTCACAGGGTTGGAAACAACGTACCCGCATAACCACTCATGTAAGATAAATCATCTACAATGCCCCTCTACCGCTTCGGAAAAGCCGACAACAACCTGCGCATGGTACCCTAGAACCGAGAATACTACGCCGAATACGTTTATCAAGGATCAATCTTTCAGCGAAAACAGCGTTCAGCAATACGCGCAGGCGGCACTTCCTCAAGACACCCGTAAAATAGAGAAGTGGGGTCTGGAAATAGGCAATGCAATCGATTTTTCCACTTGGTTGATAAAAAACGCAATTGGTAAAAAGCAGGAAAACCTCGTGTACTGCAACTGGAACTTGGACTCAGACCGAGGCTACGGGTACAAGTGTTGGAAAACCGATAAACTCCCCAGCACATATTTAACGAGTGAGGAATACCTATAGCCACCAATTAAATAGCTTAAACCTCTCCCTGACCGAGGGGTTAATCCCGAACGATTAGAGCCTTGAAAATGGGTTAATTTTAGGCTTGGCGTGGAGGGGAAGAGGCGAGAAGATAATCGTCTACGCCATGAACCTTTACGAAGAGAAGTTTAAATAAAATGAAAATAACAGTTCCTTGAACGATATTGGAGTTAGCAACGTAGTCATTTATGGCTCTACCTTTACAAGCATTAAAATAATTCCACGCCTTTCGTAACGTCTGGTCAGAGGATGTCTGGGGTTGTATACAAGGCTCCGCGGATAAGCCCTGAGGAGTATGAGGAGTACAGGGGAAGACAGTGGCTCTGTACGATGGAAGGGTAATAGCCGATGGGAGCAACTCCGTTGAGGCCTTTGAGATGGCGGTTAAGCTGTACCCCAAGTTGAAGCCTGAGCAGACCGCGATCTTCTACATTCAAGTTGCAGATGTGCTTATACTCTGAGACGCTACACGTTCAAGTACTCACCTGAGCCGTCTAAGCGAGGCGTTGTTCAGTCAAGTTTTTTCTCTCATAATTAATCCGAAGCTCAGACTCCAGTCCCAACCCAAACCCTAAAATTGAACCCCGATTAAACACAATTAAAGCTTAATCCCAAACCCTTCCAACTCGCACGTCAATTTCGTGCGTGCTTGATATACCGCA
>CAYNFI010000080.1:0-6539 GCA_964396445.1 uncultured Candidatus Bathyarchaeia archaeon | reverse complement strand
GAAGCTCATAAGGACCTTGAGAAGCTTGTCTTAACACCTGGGGAAATCATGTTTAAGGAAAGCGTTGACAGGCAATGGGCTGCTCTCGTCTACGGAGGGTTGTGGCTTGACCCCCTGAGACAGGACCTTGAAGCCTTCATCGGGGAAACCCAGCGGCGGGTTACAGGCGAGGTTAGGCTTAAGCTCTTCAAGGGAAGCGTTCAGGTTCTAGGCCGGGCCTCATCCTATTCCCTGTACGACGTCAACCTCGCCACATATGAGGCTAAAACAACCTTTAACCAAGAGGCTTCCAAGGGCTTCATCGAGCTCTGGGGGCTTCCCACGGTTGTCGCCCATCAAGTCCTTTCCAGGAAGATTAAGGAAAAAGGAGGTGATGCCCCCTGATCGTGAAATGCCCTGAATGCGACGGCAACATCGACGTCCCAGACGACGTGGTTCTAGGGGAGATCGTTCCCTGCCCCGACTGCGGCGTCGAGTTTGAAGTCTTTAAGGCGCAAGGAGATGATGTTGAGCTTAGAGTAGCTGAGGTTGAGGGGGAGGATTGGGGGGAGTAACCGCCTTAAGGCTCCTAGATGATTATGGAGATAGGTATGAGGCTCGTCGTGAAGGTAGGGGGAAGCATTCTCCGTGAAGGAGCCCCTGATGTAAACCTGATAAACGATGTTAAAGCCGTCGCCTCGAAGCACGGGTTGGTGTTAGTTCACGGAGGCGGAGACGAGGTTACAGCCGTGGCTTCGCGGCTTGGCAAGAAACAGGTTTTCATCACGTCACCTGAGGGTTTCCGAAGCCGTTACACGGATAGGGAAACCCTCGAAATCTACGTCATGGTCATAGCTGGGAAGATTAACAAGGAAACCGTGGCGGTGCTCCGAGGCTTCTCCGTGAACGCCCTCGGGTTATCAGGTGTCGACGGTGCACTCCTTAAGGCGGAGAGGAAGCGGAGGCTTGTAACCATCGATGAAAGCGGGCGGAAACGCGTGATCGATGGAGGATACACGGGGAGGATCATCTCTGTAAACGCGGATCTTTTAAACACCATCATGGATAAGGGTTACGTCCCAGTGGTGGCACCGCTCGCTGTAAGCGAGGAAAACGAGGTGCTCAACGTCGACGGTGACCGAGCGGCGGCTTCCATAGCCACAGCCCTGAAAGCCGACAGCTTGGTCTTCCTCACCGATGTGCCGGGGCTGCTCATAGATGGAATGCTCGTGCCACGGTTATCTCTGGAGGAGGCGGAGGAAAGTCTTAAAGCCATAGGTCCAGGCATGGTTACCAAGGTCTACGCCGCCGCGGAGGCCGTCCGTATGGGCGTGAAGGAAACCATCATAGCCTCAGGTCTTGAGAACGAGCCGATTACATCAGCCATTACGCTTAAGAAGGGAACCACGATCACGGCTTAGAGGAGAAGTGGATATCATACCCTTAGCGGATAACCTGAAAGACTATGCTTTGGGGCTCCTCAAAAAGGCTCTGGGGATTTACAGCCCCTCACGTGACGAAGGCTCCCTCGCTCAATTCCTAGTTAAGGAGATGAAGAGCCTCGGCTACGAAGTCCATATCGACGATGTGGGTAACGTGGTTGGGAGCATAGGCCATGGAGAGAGGCTGATCACCCTATGTGGACACATGGACACCGTTCCAGGCATGCTACCTTTAAAGGTTACAGACCGCTGGGTCTCAGGAAGGGGTGCGGTGGACGCGAAGTCCGCGTTAGCCGCCATGATCGTAGCAGGCTCAACCCTAGCCGCGGAGAAACTCGAAGGTGAGGTGATGGTTGTAGGCGCCGTGGATGAGGAAGGGTCAAGCCTCGGCGTTAATCACCTAGTGAAGGAACGGCTGAAGACCTGCTACGCGGTCTTCGGTGAGCCGAGCGGCGTTGAAAACATAACCGTAGGCTACAGGGGAAGGATACAGGTGAAGCTCAACTTTAAAACCCCGTCGGGGCACTCGGGCTCCCCATGGGCCTACGAGAACGCGGTCGAGAAGACCTATGAACTCTGGGCTGCACTGAAGTCGAAGTTAGAGGAAGCCGGTAAGGGGTATGATCGGTACCACTCAGTATCAGCGTGCATTACCGGTATCCGAGGAGGGGAAGCTCCGAACGTTGTTCCAGGAAACTGTACAGCCACATTCGACGTGAGGCTGCCCCCTTCGATAAAGTGCCGAGAAGCCTTTGAAACGATCACGGCTTTGGTTGGAAGATACAGGTCGGAGCATCCGAGGATCATGGTCGATGTTGGATTAGAGGAATCCACGGAGGCCTTTGAGGTTGAGGAAGGCTCAGTTCTCGTGGAAGCCTTCAGGCAGTCTATCAGTGAAGTCCGCAGTCGAACCCCTAAGCTTTTAAGGAAAACGGGGACAGGGGACATGAACGTTTTCGCCATAACCTTGGGAACACCGACGGTTACGTACGGACCAGGGGATTCCCGTCTAGGTCACACCGACGATGAGCGTGTAGCAATCGTAGATTATCTAGACAGCGTAGAAGTCTACCGGAGAGCCATCATGCACTTACATAGAATAGAGCGTCGCTAAAGCAAAGGCTTTTCCACTATCTTCTAAAAAGCTGTATGGTCATTCTCTCGATGATGAGGTTTGTTAAGGCTTCCTTAGGGTCATAGGCATCGTTTTCAGCTGATAACTGCGCATCCGTGATGTCGAAGAGGCGTTTCAGCTCCTCAGCTTTTTCACCGTTAATCCCCAGAAGCTCCTCGTCTAAGGCTTTCCCATAAGTTTCCCTGAGTTTCCCGAGGGCTTCGCTGAGGTTTTCCCGTTCCTCTGAGACTAGGAAGATAGCCGCGTTTACGTCTCCCCTTCCTAAGCCGAGTATCTCAATGGCTTTCTTAATCTGTCTCTGCGCTGAGGCTTGGATGAGGACCTCCATGGGGAGGCTCTCTGAAACGTTCACCCCTTCATCCATGGCTTTTAAGGCTAGGAAAGCGGCGAAGTAGAGGTGTTTCCAACCCCCCACTCTATCGGCGTTGAAAACCTGAACCTGGGCTGGTTTTACCAATTCCTTTACGTCTCGGAGGAAGTCTTCTACAGCGTCTATCCTAAGGTTTCTTAGAGCTGTCGCCGCGATGTACACGCCGTATTCCCGGATTTCCGCGTTCATTTCCCCTCGCAGATTTCCCTTACAAACTTCTCCACGGTGAGGGGTTTTAACCCTATCCTCACAAGCTCTGCCTTAACGTCTTTAATCGACCTGCCCTCTCCCCTTAGTTTTTCGCAGACCTTCCTCACGGTTTCCTTAACCTCATGTGGGAATATAACCCAACCCCGCGTTTCCTTAGCGTAGTAGTCGGGCTTCAGTATGGACCAGGGCTTGTAGTACGCGCAGGCAACCCGTACCTCCGCTGCACCTTGAGCTTGAAGGCTTTCCTTCACAAGCTTCAGGCTCTTACCGGAGTCGGCTACGTCGTCGACGATGAGGACGCGTTTACCGGCTACTGGGACGGAGACAGGCTGGGTTATCACAGGGTCGTGAGCCGTCTTGTTGATGTCGAGGTAGAACTCCACCTTCACATTCGCCATGTTCGGGTTCTCGAGGAAATCGGATAGAAGCCTCGCTGGAATCCAGCCGCCGCGTGCCACACCGACGAGGATGTCTGGCTTATACTCCGAAGCCCTTACCAGATCGGCTAAAACTATGCAGAGCTCGTATAGGTAATCCCATGTCGGAGCCTCAAAGCCTTCAACCGCAGCCTCAGGCATAAACCCTCCTCTGAAAGCCTAAACAACCGCGGCTTAAAAGCGCATTTATAGGTCTTAAGCCTTATGAGGTGTGAAGGCCGCCGCGGGGATTTGAACCCCGCCTCCAGGCTCCACAGGCCTATACCATCCCTTCCTTTCCGGATGTCCGTACGCTGACCAGGCTACGTTACGGCGGCCACGGGCTTAGAGGCTTCACCTCGCCATTTAAACATTTTCTCAAGCTGGGAATTCAGTGAAACCCGTGGAAGCTCTTCGGCTTCATGCTTGAAGCTTGGATTAGGCTTTCGGCAGCCTATCCCTATAAAGTTGGTCACCGAGACGCTAAGGCTTAAGTGTTGAGGTGATGACTGGGAGCGTGTGGCGATAGCCTATGGAGTGTGTTGATGTTTCTAAGCTTACAGCTGCGCAGATCATTGAGAAACTTAAGGGATTTGACACTGCGACGATCTGCAACGTTGTCGCAACCTATCCTGAAAGCGATATATGCCTAAGGCTCTACGATGCCTGGTGGGGAGAATACTACACAGATACCTCACTGTATTGCATGTACCCTGAACTTGGACCCATATGCGGCTACGCTGCAACGGCTTGGTACTCAGACGCGCGTCCTGAGTACACGCAGCTCGACCGCTGGGCTTTACCTGAGCATCTCAACAACACACCTAAGCCCGTTATCCTCGTGGCGAGGCAAACCTATACACGGGGGCTTAGGAAGCTCTCAGGACTCTTCGGAGGTAACATGACGGCTCAGTTTAAAGCCCTCGGAGTGGTCGGCGTTGTAACCGACGGACCCATGAGGGACTACATGGAGATTAAGGCTCAGAGCGTGCAGTACCTAGCGGCTGGTTTAACCTCAGGCCACGGTCCCCTGCAGCTTAGAGGCGTGAACATACCCGTCAAGGTGGCGGGCATGACAGTCCAACCAGGTGATATTATTCATATGGACCAATGCGGCGCCTGCAAATTCCCAGCTGATAAACTAACAAAGGTGTTGGAGTACGCTGAGGAACTCATTAAGCGTGAAGCTAAGCACCAGGCCATGTTCCGAGACCCAGGCTTCACCTTGGAGAAATGGAAGGCAGCCGCACAAAAGTAGAAGCACTCTTGACCAGAGTCAGCGTCTTAGTTCGTAGACGATTAACCTGATGGTATATCTTGGTGATTAAAGCTTTAAGAACAACGATAGAATATCTAATGCTGCCAGTTAAGGAAAATCTAGGATAAAAATGCTGGTTGCGTGGGCCGGTAGCTCAGCATGGTATGAGCGGTGAGCCTTGAAAGGCCGCTGGTATACGCGTCCGGTTCGCAGGGTTGATAAATCCCGAAAATCCGGAAGGCCGCGGGTTCGAATCCCGCCCGGTCCACCATAGAATTAAGTTCCAAACCCAAAACAATTTATAGGGTAGGTGATGTAAGTGAAATGTTTGAGGTGAGTCTGTTGGAATGCAGATTCTGCGGGTATGCGTTAGAGCCTGACGCTAAGTTTTGTCCAAAATGTGGTGCGGCCACGAAAGTTGAAAGTGGGGAGAAGCATGTAAACTATGAGATAAAGTACAGGCCTTCTTACTCGCTTTTGGAGGTTCAGTTACCCGCTGAAGGAATGATCACTGCTGAAGCTGGCGCTATGACTTATATGAGCAGCAATATCGAGGTTAAGACCCGTACAAGGTTGAAGGAGTCAGGGCTTTTAGATACTTTAAAGGTTTCTATTCTAGGAGGAGAAACCCTTTTCATAAACGACTTCATCGCCCGAGGCGGACCTGGTAAAGCAGGTTTCGTCTCCGCTCCTCTAGGTGACATAACCTGCTTAGATGTGAAACCGGATAAGGGATACATAGTTCAAAGCGCGGGTTACATAGCCTCATCATCCGGGGTAAAACTGGATACGGAGTGGCAGGGGTTCACCAAGGGACTTTTCGGGCAGAATCTTTTCATGATCAAGACATTGGGCGAAGGAGAACTATTCATTAACACCTTCGGAGCGATCGACAGACATGACCTCAAAGAAGGCGAAAGCATAGTGGTCGACAATTTCCATCTAGCCGCCCTCAGCACAACCTGCCAGTACAAAGTCCGCATGTTCGGAGGATTAAAGTCCACCATACTCGGAGGAGAAGGGTTAGTAACAGATGTCACAGGCCCCGGCGAAGTCTATGTACAGACTAAGAACCCACACGAGTTCGCAGAATGGCTATGGAGGTACATAGGCCCAAAAGTAGCAGCAAGAACACATGGAGGACCATCCAGACCCCCCTTCAGCTTCGGTCGATGAGCGAACAATCAAACATCGGAACAACGCATAGAAGAAGTAATACTATCATTTTTCCCCTTTATGTATAAAGACATTTAAAGCTTTTCCGAGCGCTGTGAAGGCGGCTGTTGTAGAGTTTTTTAAGACTCAGGCTTTAAGGCAGATAGGCTCACGCCGTATAACAATAGTATTTGAAGATCATCGTTCTGAACCCATTTGAGTATGAGTCCCACTCGGACCACTTCCCATGAATTCTCCATGCTTCTTCCATGATGTACAGTGCCATTTGAACTGTTCGGTACTGTACCGTTAACTCATGCTTCTAAGAGTTAGGGTATTAATAAGTCCTCCAGGTGGCTAGAATGTTGAGAGCGTAGTACGCAGTTTCAGGAATCATTATAGTTTTACAAACCTTCTCAGGTATAGGCTACTCACACCTCAGTTTAACGATGGTTGTTTTACAGGCTTTCTCCGGTTCAGTGAGAAATTGAGTTTAATCCAGTCACATAATCTCATTATTAGTTATTCAAAAGCCTTTACGTGGATCTCCCCCTAATCTCCATGCGATCTCCCC
>CAYNFI010000079.1:4329-6772 GCA_964396445.1 uncultured Candidatus Bathyarchaeia archaeon | reverse complement strand
TCACAGTACGTGACGCGTCCCAAGCGTCCCTCCGCAACTAATCTTCTCCAAGCCTCTATAAACCCAAAGTACCGAGTCTGTTCAGCGAGTTGATAGACTAATCCAGTCCTCTCCACGGCGGCGACGATCCTCCAACAGTCCTCTAGGGTGTGCGCTGCAGGCACCTCGGAATTCACGTGTTTACCCGCTTCAAGGGCTTGAGCCGCCATAGCTCCCTGTTCCCGGCATCGCACGCATAAAGCCACAGCGTCGATGTTGGCATCGGTTAGAAACTTCCCATAATCCGTGTAGGTGGCTACCCCTTCACGGCTACTTAACTGAGTTAACGCTGGACCATGCAGGGCTTCTATTCGGTCGCAGAGTGCCGTTACCCGGTAACCCTCTATCCGCTGCAACATCCGAATCCAGTGAAGCCCACGTCCCCCCAACCCTGCTAAACCTACTCTTATCTCACCCACTCCCATCCTCTCCAACAACCCTTAATCTATTAGATTCTGGATATAACAGCTTCATTTAGGCTTAGTAATAGTTGCGGAAAGAGCACAACGCATCCTTTATACGCGGTGGCTTAGAGACCGAGACCTGCGTCGATGTCTTCTTGGTAACCCTTAATCAAACCTTCCTCAACGTCCCGTACCTTCACGGGTTCACCTAGAACCGAGGATTCGCAGATGGCGTAGAGGAGAGCTACGGCTTTAAGCCCCTCCAAACCGTCGACCTCGGGTTTCCGCTTTTCCCTTATGGCTTCTATGAAGTCGTAGAGTTCGATGGCTATGAGTTTCCGGTCGATCTCTGGGAATGAAAGCTGGTATTCGGATGTCACGCCGGGGAAGAGCTTTGAGGTTACTGGGTCTAGGGCTTTTGAAGCAAGGGGTTTAAGGGCTTCCTCCGTTTTCACTCCATCATCGAGGCTTAGGCGGATGGGCTTCCCAGACCGGTCTGGTGGGCAGTTGATGCTTCCCCGGCTTCCGTAGACAAGTCTATGCCCTAAGCCTTCACCGTGCGCTGCGAAGATGAGGCTCCAATGCCCTGTAACCCCGTTCCTGAATCGGAGAACGGCCATTGACATGTCATCAGCCGTAGGCGTGATGCTTTCCATGACTTTCAAGGCTTCACCTACCTTCTCACGCCTATGCCTACGCTTCTCTAGTAGACCAACGACTCCGTAGACCTCTTCCACATCGCCTAGAAAGTACCTGAGGATATCCGTGATGTGAACGCCTACGTCGAGGAGAAGCCCTCCCTCATGCCGCATATGCCGCCAAACCGTCATGAACAGGTTGTCCCCGCCGCCTACACTGGTTTCAAAAACCATGGAGGGTTTACCTATAATCTCATTGGCTATCGCTGCCTGCACAATTCTGTTCAAGGGATCTCTGCGATAGTTCTCCGCAACAGCTAGAACCCTCCCAGACTTACGCGCGGCTTCAACCATCGACCTGCACGCCTTCACCGTAATCGCCATGGGTTTCTCCACGCAGACGTTGACGCCGCTTTGGAGAGCCTCGCGTGTAAGGGTGTGATGGGTTTTCGGAAGCGAGACGATGTCTAAAGCCTCCACGTTTCCTTCAGCCGCGAGCATGGAGCTGAGGCTGGTGTAAACCCGTGGACGTTTACCGAGGTTTGATAAAGCGAATTCAGCTAGGGCTTCTGCTCTATCCCTATCGATGTCGCAGACGGCTTCGAGCTCGAGGACGTTCAACCCCTGCTCCTTCAGCTCCTTGTAGCCGAAGACATGCCTCCGCCCCATGTAACCGCAGCCTACAAGCCCAAGTTTAACCGATTCTTGCGTAGGTAACCCTCCCAACCTAAGAGATTCTATGCGGCTGTTCTTAGATTTAGATGCTTATAAGAGCTAAGGTTTCATAGATGTAAGGATGAAAGGCGTTATGAAACCAGGTGAATTACTACGCAGGTTTAGGGTTGAGGATGGGAGGGAGGTTATTCTTAGGACTCCGAGGTGGGAGGACCTCGACGACCTCATGGAGTGCATCAACTCGCTAGTCGATGAGGGAGTGGATATCGCTATGAAGCGTAAGGTTACGAGGGATGAGGAGGCTGATTGGCTTGGGAGAAGACTCGCTGTTTTAGAGAAGGGTGAGGGGTTAAATCTAGTCGCTGAGGTAGATGGGAAGGTGATCGCGAACTCCGATCTTGAAACGAAGAGTGGGTATTCAAGTCATGTAGGTGAGATAGGTATCGCTATACGAGGTGGATATCGTAACATAGGCATCGGTACGGAGATGCTTAAGACACTGATTGCCCAAGCTGAGAAAAAGGGGTTAAGGATTCTGATCCTTAGACTTTTCGCCACGAATAAGTCCGCCCACCATGTCTATGAGAAGGTTGGTTTCAAGGAGACTGGGCGGGTCCCGAAGTTCTTCTTTAAAAATGGAAGTTACGTTGATGAAGTAATTATGACGAGGGAAATTTAAGGAACGTG
>CAYNFI010000079.1:0-4229 GCA_964396445.1 uncultured Candidatus Bathyarchaeia archaeon | reverse complement strand
TCTTCCCGGATACCATTCCCATGCTTCGAAGGCTAAGGGAACTCGGGTACAGGATGGGAGTCATAACCAATACATCAAGAGAAGCTGCAAACCGCATACTTTGCACTCATTGTTTAAGGGATTTCTTTGAAGTGGTTATCACCAGGGAGGATGTGAAGAAACTGAAACCTGACCCTGAAGGTATCTTACTCGCATTGAAAAGGTTAGACGCACGGGACTTCGTGTTTGTAGGCGACTTAATCCATGATTCAAAGGCCGCTGAAAACGCGGGTGGTAAATCGATTATAGTTAATAGAAGCTCATCGGTGAAACTTGAGTTTCATGCCGACTATGTTGTGGAGTCTCTCACTGAGATTCCAGCTCTCATCCCACGCGTTTCATAGTTGATGTGTCTCATCAACTGTAACGGCTTGTGTTCATCATTATCTTCAGAGCTAGGTCGTTGAATGGATGCGCGAAAAACCTGATCTGCTGCGGAAAGACTGGTCAATACCTCATTCTTCGTAAAGGAATAATATGACCCTCGCCATTGATAATCGTTGATACCTCATTGACCGAGTATGCGATTGAGCTTGACGGAGTTAGAAAAGCCTACGAGAAAAAGGGCTTGAAGAAGAGGCTGGTGAACGCCCTCACACTTAGGGGGTTTACTGGAGAGAAAACTGAGGCATTAGACGAAGCCTCCCTTAAGGTTAGGCGGGGGGAGGTCTTCGGGCTTCTCGGTCCTAACGGCGCCGGTAAGACCACTATGATTAAGGTCCTGACCACCATCCTTACCCCTGACTCAGGCACAGCCATCGTGGACGGCTTCAACGTGGTAACCGAAAGCCTGAAAGTAAGGGAGAGAATCGGGGTTTTATACGAGGATTCGGAGAGGGGCTTCGGCTGGAGGCTTAGCACCTGGACGAACCTCATGTTCTACGCTAGGGAGTACATGGTTGATAACCCTAGGAAGCGGGTTGAAGAGGTTCTGAAGATCGTGGAGTTGGAGGGTGAGGATGCCTTCAAGTGGTTCCAGAAGCTCTCCAAGGGTATGAAGCAGAAGGCGGCGCTGGCTAGGGCTCTTATACCTGACGCACAGGTGCTCTTCCTTGATGAGCCTCAGCGAAGCCTCGACATCCTCTTCGTCCTAAGGCTTAAACAGCTTATCAAAGAGAAGTTTGGAAAACCCGGTAGAACCATCTTCCTCAGCACACATGACATGCATTTGATCGAGGAAACCTGCGACCGCATAGCCGTCATAGATAAGGGCAGAATCGTTAAAGTAGGGACTGTGGAAGAGTTGAAGTCCCTCTTCAAATCCATGAAGACCAGTTCCTACACCTTGGAAGTCGCCCATGACCAGATACGAGGCTTAAACAGGTTGGCTGAGGAAATCCTCCACGTAGACGGGGTGGAAGAGGCTAAGCCCTTAGACCTTACAAAGCTCAAGGTCGGCGTCACAAGGGATAAGCCTGACGCCGTAAACCAGATCCTTAAAACGGCTCTGGAACACGGATACCACGTAACCGCGTTAACCGAGGAGGAGATTTCCTTAGAGGAAAGCATAGCGAAGATTCTAAGGGGTGAAGTGACCTGATTAAACCCAAGAGGGTGCTGGGCTACCTCATCATCGACTTCAACGAGTGGGTCAGCTACAAGCTTGAGATCTCATTCTGGCTTCTCAACACCCTTATAGGCGCCATAACCTACGCGTATCTAGGAAGCAACGTCGCCCTTCAGAATCAGGAGTACATGGCGCAGTACGGCTCCTTCCTCTCCTTCCTCCTCGTAGGTATGTCCTTCAACTACCTCATATACGCCTCCTTAGAAGCCCCTAGGATGGCTATAAACCCTTGGAACCTCGAATGGAACCTTACTTTACCCACGTCACTATACGAGGTGATCATAGGCTCCGTCTTCTTCCGCTACCTCGTAGGGCTCTTACAGTTCACGCTCTACCTCTCCATCGCCTCAGCCTTCGGCGTCACATATGCCATAGACACCGCCTCAACCATAGTAACCATCATCCTCGGAGCCGCGGTGATGTGGGGCTTCGGCATGATCAGCGCGGGCGTACAGGTCATAACGAAGCGCTGGGACCCCGTTACATGGTTCTTCACCATGCTCGGAGGACTCCTCTCAGGGGTTTGGTTCCCCTACCAGCTCCTACCACCCTCCCTCCAAAACTTATCGAAGGTTATGCCGCAGACCTACATCCTAGAAATGCTGCGGAGGGCGATGCTGAGGAGCGAATCCATACCATCACTGTGGGAAAGCCTGTACCCCCTGATGATCACCGCCTTCATCATCCTCTCCATAGGCTCCTTCATCTATTCGAAGTCCATAAAATACTCGAAAAAATACGGCACCACGGGGGAGTTCTAAACCCATAGTTTATGAACTTGTTAAAACGATCTAATGACGGTTAACCAGGTCGTTTGTTTGGAGTGTTAGGCAGTGTCCTCAACCGTAGTGAGAATTTTCAACGTTGGAGACTCAGTTAAGGTAGCCGATTTCCTATCAAAGGTCTTCTTGGAGGAGGGTAGACCGAGGCCCGCTGATGAAGTATCGAGTTTAGTGAGGTCTTGGATTGAGGAGCAGAGTAAAGGGATGACCCCGTTCATAGCCTTCAGAGATGAGAACGCCGTAGGGCTACTTCTACTCGATGAGAGGAGCCCAAGTATCACCTACATTCAATGGCTTCACGTGCTTACGCATTACCGCCGGCAGAAGGTCGGAAGCAACCTGATGGAAGCCGCTTTAGAAAGGGTTTGGGCAAGAGGAATCCCATTAGCATCGCTTCACACCGCACCTGACAACATCGCGGCACAAGGGCTCTACACGAAGTACGGTTTCGTATCCATGCAGCCTCCGGGCGGTTACATGGTTAACTTCCAGCGGCTTCCCCTCTTGAACCATTTCCTCAAGCTCCATCCAAAAGCTGAAGCTACGCCTTTAGGTAAACAAATCGATTTCCACGGTCAAAAAGTATACCCCTTTTCATGGAAGGATGAATCGACAGAGCGTGAACTCACCCTTTACTTTACATGGGGCTTAGCAGGAGCCCGCGTTCCCGTGGAAGACGGTTCTTTAAGTACATACCTGATTTCGAGTGTACGCGCCCAAGCTCCAGGGTCCATACCTGTTTTAGATAAGGAAACGACCTACGTGAAACTGGTTTTGGAGAATGAGTCCAGTAGAGAGGTTTCTGTAGCCGTTAAGATTGGCGCGCCGTCGTTGCTTAGGATGCGCCCAAAACGGAGGAGATTCGCTTACTCGCTTCCAAGGAAAGAGCGCGCATCCTTCGTCTACGCGTTCGGGGCGCCTATAAGCTTGAAGCCTACCTCTACGGGTGCTTTCCTACCCATAGGCTTAGAGGTTTCCATAAACCATTACACCGTACCGCTGGAAACCGGTATGCGGGTTACTGAACCCTTCGAGGTAAGTGTTTCCCCCGCCAGGGTTTCACCTAATGGAGGGGAGATGTTAAAGCTTAGGCTTGATGTGAAAAGCGGGCTTTACAAAGTATCAACCTTAACGATAAAGCTAGAACCATCGAAGGACTGGGTTGTTGATGGAACCGGGCAGTTTAGCAACGTTATACCGGGTGAAACTGTAAGCCTAGATTTCCATGCGGTAGCCCCTCCCAAGGTTGAGCCGGGCAGCCTAGAGCTTCCTGTCAAAATCGCTTGGGCTGAGGGCGAGTATGAGGCGAAGGCGCGTTTAGCCGTTGGGCTTCCCATGAAATGCCCCACCTGCGGCGGCTTCATCCAATACCCCTACTGGGCTACGGTCGAGGGTGTAAAAACGGCTTTCTGTAGGGAAGCCTGCGCGAAGGACTATGGGTTACCTGAGCCTGAGATGCGGAAGCATCGCCTATGGGAGGCAGTTAAGCGGGGGCATCGATGGCTGAGTGAACTCCGCAGACCGGATGGTGGATGGAGGCTCCCCCAGCGAGATGGAAGCCTAGTTTACCCAGGCACCTGCGGCTTAAGCGCCCTCGCGGCCTTTGAGGGAGGGTTTTCCCCGATGGTTCAGGCAAGTAGGCAATGGCTTATAGGTGTTCAAGCTGAGGAAGGATCTATCGGCCATGGAGCTTCGACAACTTCCTCAGCTGTCATGAGCCTCCTCGACGCCGGAGAACCACCTGAAAGCCCTTCCCTAACGAAGGCAGCCTCTTACCTGAAGCGCGTTCAAACAGTGGAAGGTTACTGGAGTGGCTGGATGGGACCCGAGCTGACGACTCT
>CAYNFI010000078.1:0-7266 GCA_964396445.1 uncultured Candidatus Bathyarchaeia archaeon | reverse complement strand
TGTTAAGCCTCTCTTGTACTCGACTTCAGCTTTCTCTGGAAAATCGTTGACTATAGTCTTTTCCGCCGCGCTCAAGCGACCAACCCCAAGTCGGTAAGCTCAAGTGTATAAGTGTCCAAAGTTTCTTACCTCTACCCTTAAAAGCATTTTGGAGGCGACCTTGAAATTCGAGATTTTATAGCAACATGAACTCCTACAATGGGATAAATCTTATAAGTGTTGGATGGCAAGGTGCCCTTGAGTTTTAATGTCAGAAGAACATGAATGTGTTAAGAAGATGGATTCCTATGACAAGGAGAAAGACGGCATTATCTTCCACTGCACAACTAGCTTAGGAGACAACGTTGATGTTCGGCTTACTGTATGTTCATCACATATCCTTCGTTTTCGAATGTGTCCTGATGTAAAACTCAGGAACGTAAAAGGTATGTTAGAGATCACGCAAGACTGGGTCCCCTCCCTCTTCAAGGTTTCTGAGACGCCTGATGCTGTAACTGTCGACACGGGTGTCTTACGTTTTGAGGCTCAGAGGGATCCGTGGAAATACGTGATCTACGACAAGTCTGACGAGGTCGTACTTGAGGAGAATGTTCGCGACTTGGATGCTCACACAAACTACCGGAGCCTGCCACTGGGGTTTACCATCAAGGAAGGTCAATTTTATAGATCAAACGAAACTTTCAGGCTTCACCCTGGAGAAAATTTCTACGGTTTCGGTGAAAAATTTACTAGGCTGAATAAACGTGGGCAGAGAATTCGCGGATGGAACACCAACCCATATGGCTCGGGAACGGATGAGGTCTACAAACACATTCCCTTCTTTATGAGCAGTAGAGGCTACGGTGTCTTCATTAACACAACCTACCGTGTCACATGCGATATGGGTAGCCAGTCACTGATGGCATTTACTATAATGGTAGAGGACGCGAGGCTTGACCTATTCATCCTGTATGGACCGAGCCTGAAGGATGTCCTAACCCGGTATATGGAGGTCACGGGTTGGCCAACCCTTCCACCGAAAGAGTCCTTCGGCATATGGCATACCCCTCCGATATCCTGGTCGAATATCGAATCTGTTGTAGACATCGGCAAGAAATTTAGGGTGTTGAATATACCCGTAGATTACTTTATGACCGTTGAATTAACCACTGGTTTGGCTGAGACGAAGGAGATATGTGAGAAACTTGGTAGGATGGGCATCAAGGTCGGGATGTACGTAGCTCCACTGCTGAATGTGGGTACGGAGATGGAGAAGGAAGCCAGAGTGCGCGGTTACACCCTTACTCGACAGGATGGTTCTCCATACGTGACACCTCTGGGTATGCGAACTGAAGGTGAGAGAGGTATCACGGAGTACTCCCTCGCCATGGTAGAGAGAGATGAGGCTTGGAGAAACCGGCATAACCAAATATTTTACATCCCCTGCCTGATGCCAGACTTCACAAACCCCGACGCCGTCAAGTGGTGGAAGGACAAGATAGCAGAGCGGATGAAGGCTGGTTGCTATGGCATAGCGATGTCCGACTTCGGCGAGGATGTACCCGCAGATGCTTGTTACTACAACAAGCGGTCAGGTTTGGAGATGCATAACGTATACACGTTGCTCTATCAGAAAGCCTCGTATGAGGCTGTGGCTGAGAACACGGAGCATAGAGCCATAATCAACGCGCGTTCCGGCACAGCGGGGTTACAGCGTTATCCTATCTGCTGGTCCGGTGACCCTAACTGCGACTGGGAGGATGTGTTGGCTAATATTCGTGCCGGTCTGTCGATCGGGCTTTCCGGTGTTCCATTCTGGAGTTGTGATACCGGTGGCTTTCAGGCGACAACAGGTCATCTCACGCCTGAGTTGTGGATACGCTGGTTAGAGTGGGCAATATTCCTGTCGCATGTACGTCTACATGGCGCAGGGTCGACTTTGATGTTTGACGAAAGGACTATTGAGACTTTTCGTACGTATGCAAAGTTGAGGTACCGCCTCTTGCCGTATATCTTCTCCCATGCCTATAACGCTACCAAGACAGGTACGCCGATGATGAGGGCTATGGTACTTGAGTTCCAAGATGATCCCAACACGTATGACATGGAAGATCAGTATATGTTCGGTCAAGAATTCTTGGTGGCACCGGTTTTCCAGCCGACCAACAGGCGTACAGTCTATCTTCCAGAGGGGGCATGGTTTGAATATTGGACGAGAAAAGAGTATAAGGGCCCCATAACCTTATACATCGAGCCACCCCTAGAGGTACTACCTCTCTACGTTAGGGGTGACTCGATTATCCCTATGGCTCCAGAGATGTCTTATATTGGTGAAAAACCTTTCAACCCTATAACGCTGGAAGTGTGGCTCTGTTCCGAGGCTGAGTTCACCATCTACGATGATGATGAGGTTGTACGATGCTGCGCAAGGAAGGAGGAGGACAAGATAGTCTTGGATGTGGGTGCCTCAAACAAAATATACATCGCGAAGTTCAACAAGACAGATTGTCCGAAAGTGGTAAGCCTAAACGGCGTGAACGTACCCCGCTTCTCCTCATACGGAGAACTTGAGAGCGCCGAGTTAGGCTGGTACTTCGACTCGAACTTCACGGTTTACACGAAGTTCAACGGGTTAGGAAGCGGAAAGCAGCTTACGCTCCAGATATGAGTTTAAAAGATTTGAAGAGCAGTCGAACGGGATACCCATCCCAAGCCTGCGCTTCTGAGCGTTGAGGATAAGGTAATCAGCTACTTAGCGAGTGGCAGAGCAGTTATTGCTTCTCACGGGCAATTCATCAAAGTTTGACTATGAGTTCCTGCCCCTTTTCGATCAGCGTGAATCTACCTAGCATTATTTCGTCACCGCGTTTCTCAAATTCAAGTGCATGTTCCCCTATGGAAACAGATTTAAGCTTCGAGGTTTTTAAGAAGGCAAGCCGTAGGGTTTTTAGCTCCAGTTTTCCATGTTGAACACGGATTACGACACGGTCTGGTTTCATCTCAAAAGTTCCCCAGCCTGTTCCCAGCGACCAGAAACACCTGAACTCCCCGTTTTCCAGACAGGGTGGGTTGAAGCCTATTTGCCCCTTAACCAGATTGAACTCAAACCCGCTTAAGGCTAGTAGAATGGCGTAGGACGCCATGGAGCGTGCATAGTTGCTTCCACACTCGATTTCGTTCCACGGGTTTCGCTTCTCGCCGTCATACCGGTCGCGGATGGCTTTCACAACCTCTAAGCCCTCCTCGACGAGCCCCTCCTGGATCATGTGGCTGGCAGCCGCGTACTCATAGCCGTTCATCGTCTCTTCGGCGTAGGGGATGGGGACAGCGGGTTTGTACCTACCTTCAGGCCATTCGCAGATAACTAAGCCAGCTTCATCGTTGAGGCTGAAAACGCGGCAGGGATTGAAGAAGCCCCTCATAGTCTTCTTGAAGTTGTATTTATAAATTGAACGTAATGCTTTCCTAACCTGTTCTTTATCGAAGACCTCGCCGAGTCCACAGATGTTGGCGTGCCACTGGGCTGCGACTTGGTCAACCTCGCAGCCGTCTCCCATTTGGTATTTAAGCTCACCATGTTCGCCGTCCCAGTATGTGTTTTCAACCTCTGGGTTTTCGGTTTTAAACCGTTCAAGAACGGATTTATCTTTTATGTCAATGATTTGACGGTAGTATTCGCCGTTGAAGAGGTGTTTATCCACCCATTCTTTACCTTTCTCAAATACGTTACGGTATTCTTTAGCTTTGTGAGCTTCGCCGAGGTACTCCGCGATTTCAGCGCCGGCTTTTAAGGCTGCGAGATAGAACCCCGTCAGCCATGAGTTTGGTCCGAAAAGCTCCATGTCCAAGGTGTGGTGCTGCCTTCCCTCAAGTACACCGTCCTTATCCAAGTCCCACCTGTCTTCGTTGGTTTCAGCCCAAGCATATTCAATAGATTTCTTAATCGCTTCCCACTTGGATTTAAGCCATAAACTGTCGCCTGATATTTTCCAGTCCCTGTAAGCCTTGACTAAGCCACCGAACTGACCGTCTGCACAGGCGTGGAAATCCCACCGGTCTCTGCCAAGCGGCAGCTGTAAGCGGAAGCTCATCCGCCCATCTTCAAGCTGGTTGTACTTGAAGTCGAGGTCCCTCATGGAACGCTCAAGTCTTGGGTAGAGGAAGGGTAGGACGTAGGTGTAATTCCACACGTGTGTACAGCTGCCCTCGCAGCATCCGGAGGATGGGTGACAGCCTTCCCAACCGTAGAAGGAGCCGTCCTCCAGCCGCAGCACGGTTGGCGTTTTCAGAGTTGAAAGGTTAGCTGATACGGCGTCGAGTACATACGACGGCAGCGTAGAGGAGAACAACGCGTTTTTAAACTCCATAGTTTCCGCGTACAGCCTATCCCAGTTCTCGAGGCTGTAGACCGCGCTTTGCGTCGAATCCTCAAAGAGCGTGGCGTAGAAGTTTTTCCAAGTCTTTGGGGCACATCCTTCACCGCATGGTTTCTCAGGGTTCCAATAGTTATAGCAGTTCGGAAAGTTCCAGCTGATGATAAACCGGACGCTCACTGTTTTCCCAGGCTTCACCTGAATATGGGTGGCCAGCGAACAGACGTCTTGAATCCCCGACGCGCTTTCAATGTAAAGCCTATTCCTGAACCCGCCAGGTGAGGTTAGGTCTCTCCAGTAGATCCTTAAGCTGTCGAACCAGCCTCCGGTTGTCCCTTTGCGGAACCAGTATTCTTGGTAGCTGACATCCGGCGCATCCGTGGCTATCGTCAAGTCCCCGAATTCAACCTCATCTCCCTTGAACTTGTTCGAGGACAGCTTGATAAGCCGGACTTTCCCTCTCTTTTCAAACATGTTAACTGTGGTACCTTTAGGCAGGGGATTCTGCATCGATGAGCAAACCGTGTATGTAATCTCTTTTCCCGTGGTATTCTCAACCTCGATTTCAAAGAACGCGGCGGGTATGCTTGAGTCCACATCGTTGAGTGGTATGTATGGGTTGAACGCGGTAATCCATACCTTCCCGGGGAACAAGTCATCTTTGAAACTTAATTTGGCGAATGGGTATTCTCCTCTGAACTCCACTTCCCTGAAGTGTGGTACACCGGTTAGGTAATCCCTTATTGGTCCGAAACCAAGGGATTGGAACCCGGGTTTCCCGATCTCCCCTGCATAGGGAGGCGTTAAGTCGCCGTTAAGGACCCTTGCGTCTATAACCTTCCCATCAGCTTCAGCCTTTATAGCGAAGTGAGAGAAGCCGTTTGTACCTCCCTTATTCGGTCGGTTGAAGATCTCCCAGTCAATCAACCGACCGTTTCCAGCTAAACCTATACATCCAGAGCCAATGCCCCCTAAAGGGAGAGAGATTTCTTTCGTCTTAGCTCCCCTAAATATAAAAGGCTCCCATTTTTTTCCCGAAACGTCTTTTGTTCCTGAAAAGCCTGACATCTCTTAAACCTCACGTGCAAAGTCATAAAACCAAAATTTAAGCATATTCAAGGCGTCACGTGAAAACCTACAAAGCTAAGGATTTAGAATGTAGGCAACGGCTTTCAGAAACCTTTCACGCATTACCCCATCCCTTCAACTAGGTTTGAACGGATTCACATGAGTTTCTAACCGTATGTCTCCAGACTTACTTCAGATTCCATCAGCAAATTTTTTAAACCAAAAAGGGTTAGAGAGGCAGGGGATGTTGGTCTCTGCAATCACCTGAATTCACGAGGGTTATAATCGATTTTGTTTCCAAACCTTTACAGGACCTGATCGTTGCAGGTCCAGGTTTCAGCTTAACCCATGAAGACGGCAGCCTCCTCGAGCCTCAGTTACGTTCCTACGAATGCCCTAGCAACGAGCAGTATACTTGGCGTTACGGCTTGAAGCATGGGCCTTTAGAAGCCGATTGCCGGTTAACCCTAATACCGTCCCATCGAGCAGCTCTTTGGGAGGTAAGCCTTGAAAACCCCGGTGAGGTCTCGGCGTCTAGGCTGAAGGAGTGCTTCCCCTTAGCCCTGAAGTTTAAAGCTGGGGACCTTCCAGCGCGGGTTTTCTGCCTTGGAGGCGGCTTAACCCACAGTCATTACCCATGCCCAGCCTACAGAGAACATGAGGTCCGCCTCATGAGGGGGGCGCGGTTTCAGCTTCAACACGGCCCCGATGGTCGAAGCTCAAACGAGTACCTACCGGTTTTCATGGTAAGCGTGGGGGAAAGCCCTCAACGCCTAGGCTTCTTCGCCGGTTTGGAGTGGTCCGCCACTTGGACTGCCCGCTTTATCTCATCAACCTCGGTAGACGGGGTTTTCGAGACCACTCTCGGACCTGGGCTTTCAAACCTCACCGTAGCCCCTGGGGAAACTGTTACTCTGCCACCTGTTCACTTTGGGTTTTTCGAAGGCGACTTCGAAACGGGCTCAAACACGGTTAGGCGATACATCTATGAACGGGTATGCCCAGACTTGGAGGGAAGGCGTCCCTTGCCTCCAGTGAGCTACGACCACTGGTTCGGGGTTGAAAACAACTATGATGAAGCCTTTATACGTAAGCAAGTATGCATCGCAGCCAAGCTGGGTTTAGAGTACTTTGTCCAGGACGCTGGCTGGTATGCTGGAAGCTTAGCCAGTCAAAGAGGGGAGGACTGCTTCTACGGTTTGGGAAACTGGAGACGCGTTGAGCCTACAAAGTTCCCCAGCGGCTTAGAACCCCTTGCGGAGTACGTTAAGAGTAAAGGGCTTAAGTTCGGTTTATGGTTTGAGGTGGAAAGGGCTCAGCGTGGAAGCGACCTTCAAGCCGCTCACCCGGAGTGGGTCTTCGACAGGGGAGGACCATGGGTTCACTTAAACCTCGCCCTTCCCCAAGTGCAGGACTACGTAATCGAAACCGTGGATAGCTGGGTTCAACGCCTAGACCTACGCTGGATCCGCTGGGACTATAACATCGGACCCCTTGAGTTTTGGCAGCAGGCTGACCCTTCTGGGAAGATCCAGCTGCTTTACATGAAGGGCCTCTACCGGGTTCTAGACGAGCTTATGAAGCGTAACCCCCAGCTCCTCATAGAATGCTGCGCCTCGGGAGGACGGCGTATAGACCTTGGAACCTTGAAGCGGGCGCATACGATCTGGTTTAGCGACCAAACAGAGGTAGCCGCGGTCTGCAGGTTCATGCAGACCGGGGCCAACCGCTTGCTACCCGGACACCTCCTTAACAGCTGCATCCCCGTTGCTCGAGGTGAGAGACGGGAAGCCTTCTCGGAGACAGAGGTTCTAAGCCGTATGTGCGGAGCCTTCTCCATAGACGG
>CAYNFI010000077.1:0-7272 GCA_964396445.1 uncultured Candidatus Bathyarchaeia archaeon | reverse complement strand
AAGCTACGCATCGAAAACGGTAGAAGGCTCTTCCCAACCATTCATCCTGCAGCAGCAATCTACAACCCACGCCTTTCAATGGTTCTGGGAATACATCTCATACGGCTTAAAGCTGAGTTGAGTAGATTAGGAAGTTAAACGACTTTACATTTTTAGGAGAGCCTATCAACTACATTAGTCTCTTCTGAGTAAAAGCACACGCCTCGCTACTATGGTTTAAGAGGTTAGGAAGGTAAAACCCTCGATCCCTGAGCGAAGCTTAGACTTCCATCAAGTCTACACACGCTATGAATACATAGTCTAAAAGAGCTTAATACAGGCGCCTAGGTTTTTCCTTTAAGGTGTCTATAATGGAGGAGCCTAAGATCACACTCGCCCACGGCGCCGGCGGCACCGTGATGCAAAGATTGGTTAAGGACCATATTTTGAGGTACCTTGGGGGAAGTGGAGTTGAGGTACCCCTAGAAGCCCTCGACGATTCAGCTGTGGTCGAGGATATTGTTTTAAAGTCTGACTCCCACACGGTGAAGCCCCTCTTCTTCCCAGGAGGCGACATTGGGAGGCTTGCGGTTTCAGGGACCGTCAATGATATCGCCGTTATGGGCGCCGAACCCCTAGCCCTCTCGTCAGGCTTCATCCTCGAGGAAGGCTTCCCCATAATCGACTTTGAAAGGATCCTGAAAAGTATGGGTGAAACCTGTAGGGAAGCGGGAGTCTACGTGATCACCGGGGATACCAAAGTAGTTGAGAAGGGAGCATTAGACCAATGTGTGGTCAACACCTCAGGCATCGGTAGAAGAAGCGATGCCTTAGAAAGGAACCTTGCTGAGGTAGGGAAGTACAGGACTTTTGAGGCCAGGTGGCTCCTCGACTCAAACCTTAGGGAGAGGGATAAAGTTATCGTCTCCGGCTCCATAGGAGACCATGGCCTCGCCATCCTATCCTCCCGTGAAGGCTACGGCTTCGAAACGGAGATCAAGTCTGATGTAGCGCCTCTGAATAAATTAGCTGCCCACCTCCTGAACGTAGGCGGTATTGTGAAGATGAAGGATCCTACACGAGGAGGCTTGGCGAATACCCTTAATGAGTGGAGTGAAAAATCTAACATCGGCCTCTTGGTTAAGGAAGATAATATTCCGGTCCATACAGGGGTTAGGGTAGCCTGTGAAATGTTAGGCATCGATCCCTTCGAAGTTGGAAACGAGGGGAAACTCGTCATCGCAACGGTACCTGAAAAGGCTGAGGAAGTTTTGGCGGCTTTAAGAGAAACGAGGAAAGGCCTAGAAGCCCAGATCATAGGGGAGGCAACGAGGATGTATGAAGGCGTTGTCCTTGAAACAAGCGTTGGTGGTAGGAGGATCCTAGCCCCACCGATGGGAGACCCTATACCTAGGATATGCTAGGAAACCGCGTTACGAGCGTCTGGTAAGAAGGCGTGAGGCTATTTTTTCACGGTTGCTTTCTTAGCTAAGACTCTTCTGCGATTATGCGGTCTACTACGAGTTGGCGGAGGTCCGGTGAGAGACTGGCAAAATAGGCACTGAAACCAGTGACGCGTACAATTAGATTAGGGTAACTAGATGGGTCTTTATGAGCTTCAAGGATCTGTTGCTTACTCACAACGTTCATGTTAATCATGGTTCCGCCCATGGCGAAATGCCCGCGGATAAGCGCCTCCACCTTATCAACTCCCTCTTCACCGCGAGCGAGAACCGGGTCCATATCAAGCTGCAGCGGCGCAGTGTTACCATAGCCGCACTGCACCGATGCAACTGCTACAGCGAGGGCTGTAGGAGCGCCTCCTCCTTTCATAAAGCTGGATTCAGGGTTTGCTCCCTGTGATATTGGGGCGCCGGTGTGCCGGCCGTTAGGGGTAGCGCCAACCGTCAACCCCATGGAGATCATGGAAGCCCATGAGAAGAGACCTGGAATCATGTTGAAGCCGGCTGGCGTAGGCTTCTCCTTTACAAAACGTGTGAAAGCCTCAGTGATACGGACAGCCCATCCGTCGCCTCGGGTACCTCCACATCCGAAGCGTGGAATATTCCGTAGCATCAAACGCACATCCTCGGCGCCTTTGAAGTCGTTATCCAAGTTCCTAAGTAACTCCTGCCATGTGAGAAGCCCCTCCTTCTCAACCCTTTGCTCCAATGCTGCGAAGGAGTCGGCAACAGTAGCCAGAGCTGAACCGTCTACACAGATGTTGTAGTATTCCACTCCTCCATGAGATGCGTCTAAGCCTTTCTCCACTGGTCCGTAGCAGAGGAGGTCTAGAACAAGCTCTGGGAAAACCTCGTGCATACGCATCATGTGGATGTCGATGCCCTCAGCGGTAACCTGTACGGCTCGGTGGAGATGCTTCTCGAAACGACGCCATAACTCTTCCATACAAGGTTTAACGTCTGGATCAGCCATCATCTCCCGTAGAGCGACATCGAACACGTGTGCAAAGTTGATTTTAATACAATCGTTTAGACAGTATTCCCGCCCGGGAATGGCGAACCAGTGGCATCCAGAGTATACGCGCTGACGTGCGAGTTCAACCGGGTAACCGTTCTTAGCAAACCCTTCGATAAGCCCCTTACCGCCTAGAAATTTTGGGAAACCTGTCCTGTCCTTAAACATGATCTCTACGCCCTTCCGAAGCAGCCTCGGGTCTATACCGTCGTGGACGAGGACGCCGATGTTAGCGGGGGTTTTTAAACGGTGAACAGCCTCAAGCACTAGGAAGGATACCTTACTCGTCACATCTTTTCCACTCGCATCTGGTCCTCCGAGCTGGAAGTACTGTGTATCATTCAGCAATAGGCAGGCGAGGTGGAATGTTGCCTCTTCATCCGCGAGAATACCTTTAACCATATCCCTTTCATAATATGGACGAAGCATTTCATCTAGTTGACCCATGGACCCACTGCCGTTGTACATGCGGGCAACCATCTGGTACCAAGCAGCCCATTGACATGCTTCCCGGAATGTGCTAGGAGGATCTGATACTAGCCGCGCATTCATCTCAGCCATCTCCTCTAGGTTTCTACGCACTGCCGCGTCTCCCTCTTTATCCGCTATCTCCCAAGCTGCCTGAACGTGGCGGCTGATCCAGTTCTGGACACCGATTATCACGTTTTCCAAGCCATCATAGAAGTCTACTGCTTGAGGGTTGATTTCACGGTAACGCCGAACCTCCATCAGAAGCCCTCCCCAGCCAAGTTTGAAGCCCAGCGTCATATCTTGACAGAAATGCTGAACAGCGCCAATTCCAGGGTAGACACCATACTTCACCTGCTCCTCTTGCAGGTGGGAGAAGCCGAAGTCCGGGTTCCAATGAGGTTCACGGTATGACATGAAGTAAGCCATATAACCGCCGGCTAGAGAACTCATCGGATTAATGTATACGGGATGGGCTTCTAGAAACAGCCTGAAGTTTTCCCCACACGCTTTAGGGCCGAAGAACCCACCGCTTGGATGGTTACTTTTAGGCTTAAAATTCTTCATTTTCACGTCTCTAACAGGTTCTCCTGAAGGCCCCATGTATTCAACGATCTCTCTCAACTCCAGCGGTGGAAGGATTCTGCCGTGGTCGTCCATGTTCATCGACCCAACTACCTTCCACTTCTCCCCCATCTGCATCATCTTCGTCTGACGCAACGCTTCAATACGCTGCTCATACGTCAGCTCCGCAGTCACTTCAGCGGTCATATCGAGCCCACAGAATCAGCTTCTTAAAAGACTCCGTTATTTAAGAGTAGTGGCTTATAGGTTGACGCTTTCAGGACGGGTTTTAAGGTGGCCGAGGAACCATCTTAAGACTAGCCAATCCGTACCTCCACCCCGAACCCCATAACTCGCTTAGACAGTTCATTCATCTTCTCACTCGTAGGGGTCTTCAAGTGGCTTGCCCGGTATTCCAACCCGAGGTCCCGGTATTTACTCTCACCAAGCCTGTGAAACGGCAGGAGTTCAATGTATTGCAGATTAGGGAATACATGTACGAACTTCGCGATCTCTTCGATCTCCTCCAGTGTATCATTCACCGTAGGGATGACGGGCACCCTGATAATAGTCGGTTTACCGGTCTTTGCCAATCTCCGTGCATTGTCCA
This sequence comes from uncultured Candidatus Bathyarchaeia archaeon, assembly GCA_964396445.1. GTDB lineage: Archaea > Thermoproteota > CALKCG01 > B24 > JAWCPE01 > CAYNFI01. Next base: position 3,173 of record CAYNFI010000077.1, on the reverse strand, counting down.
AGATGTTTTCGTTTGAAACGCCGGTTACCTCGCTGTGTCTCTTCGAGTCGAAGTGTTTAATATCCATTATTATCATGTCAGTGAATGGTAATAGAGCGGCTAGATCCATCCATCGGCAATTAGCGGTTGTTTCGATGACGGCGTGCAGCCCCTCAGCCTTGCATCTTTCAAGAATTGCCTGCGCGAAATCATGTTGGAAGATGGGGTCTCCACCTGAAAGCGTTACCCCACCGTTTGATACCTCGTAGAAAACTTTGTCCCGAAGAACTTCTTCCGCCACTTCGTTAACGGTCATAAGCTTTCCAGTTAGTATAAGCGCGTTGGCGTAGCATGTTTCTGTGCACTTGCCGCATTCCTTGCATACCTCACGGTTGTAGATGTGCACACCGTCCTTCATCGTATGCGCTCCTCGGGGGCAGGATGAGACGCATCGACCGCAGGCGATGCATCGGTTGGGGTAGAACATAACTTCAGGTTTAAGCCTGATGCCTTCAGGGTTTTGACACCAGAAGCAACGAAGCGAACACCCCTTGAGGAAAACCGTTGTTCGTATGCCCGGTCCATCGTGGATCGAGAACCTTTGAATGTCAAAGACAAATCCACGCATTGTTTTTCTAAGCTCCCAGCCTTTAACGGGATTTAACCTGCTTAGTTAAAGGAGCATCTTCTTAACCTTCTCCCGACTGATTTTTAAGTAGTCTCTGTCTTGGGAGAAGACTTCTAACGTAACTGTTTCATCGTAGCCAAAGTGCCTTAGCTCCTTAAAGACCTCGTTGAAGTTGATCCGCCCAGCTCCTAGGGGTAGGTGTAGGTCCCAGCCCGTTAACGCATCCCCGCCCACGTTATCTGAGACGTGGACATGCTTTAAGAGTCCCTTTGATGTGAAACGCTCGATGAATTTCCCCGCCCTGTTCGCTTCCACGTTGAGGTTTGCATGGGCAACATCCAAGTGGAAGGCGGCGCCAGCTTCCACAACCATGCGATCATACTCATCCATTGTCCATAAGCTGCCTCCGTCCAGGTTCTCTACGAGGAGCATTACACCGTTTTCTCCACATTTTGAGGCAAGCGTCTTAAGGGATTCTATAAGCCAGTCTAGAAGCCTCTCTTTGTAAGGTTTTCTCTTGTAAACCCCTGGAATAACGGCTAAGGGATGGATGGTAACCTTATAGGCTCCTAAATCCATTAAGACCTTTAAACCTTTAAAGAGTTCCTGAAGGTAAACCTTCCTCACATCCTCGTAGGGGTGACCGATCTCGAAATACCATGGAGTGTGTCCAACAACCTTCATGTTGAAAGAGGAGAGCGCAGCCTTAACCTCTTCGGCTAATTTAACGACGCGTTCAGGTGAGGCTTCAGGCTTCTCAACGGTAAAGTCTATGTAATCGAAGCCGGATTCACCTATGAACCTAGCCTCCTCAACAGGGTTGATGTAGGGATTATTCATGGCGCCGATGAGCATAAGCTCCACCTATGCAAATAAACAACCGATCTACAACGCAGCATCAGGTGATAAACGTTGCTTTGTGTTTCTTAAACTAAGTCTATAATAATCCATTAAGTTACTTTCGGAGGCTCAGCATTGGCTGAAAAGAAGCAGCTTTTCTCGTATATGTGAGGAAGGGTTTAAGAACATTCGTCACCGTTCTAGTTCATGGTAGAGTTTATGCGGATTCAAGATGTGAGGGTGTTAACCATTTCATGCCCCGCACTGGATTTGGGTGAGGAATGGGGGGAATTCTGGTGCTGTTCCCCTACACGCCTATACGAAGCACCCCACTCCTCAAACCCAAGTATGGTAACTGCGAAGCTTATCGAGGTTTCAACAGATACCGGGATCAGGGGTTACGGGGAGGCAGGCGACTCAGGTATGGGTCCTAGGATTGTTACCAACCTGAAGCCCTTGGTCATAGGCGAGGACCCATACGATGTTGAAAGGCTTTGGGACAAGATGTTAAGGGGCTCAATCCGTTATGGGCGTAAAGGTGGAGCCATAGAGGCTATAAGTGGGATTGAAATCGCTCTATGGGACATCCTTGGGAAAGACCTGAGTAAACCCGTTTACCAGCTCATAGGTGGACGTACGAAGGAGCGTATTAGGGTATACGCCAGCGCCCTCTACGCTAGAAAACCCGGTGAGTTGAAGAAGCTGGCTGCGGAAGCTGAGAGATACCTTGAGGAAGGCTTCACAGCGATGAAGCAGCGTTTCGGTTACGGCCCTGGGGATGGTGTTAAGGGTGCGGAGCGGAACGTTGAACTCGTTAAGAATGTCCGTGATGTCGTAGGCTATGATGTGGAGTTGATGGCCGATGCTTTCATGGGCTGGAACCTTCAATACGCGTTGAAGATGGTGGGGAAACTTGAACGCTACGAGTTGAATTGGTTGGAGGAACCCTTCATGCCAGACGATGTAGAAAGCTATGTCAGGTTAAGCGCTTCTACTACTATTCCTATTTCAGCAGGTGAAGATGAGTACACACGCTACGGTTTTAAAGACCTTATTGAGAAGAGGGCGGTCGCCATCGTTCAACCTGACTGTACAAGGGTAGGTGGGATCTCAGAAGCTAAAAAGGTAGCCGCTATAGCCTCCCTATACGGTATACCCTGTATACCACACATTTACGGAGGCGTCGTAGGCTTAGCTGCAAACCTCAGCCTTATAGCATCCACCTTGAACTGCCCCATTGCTGAGTACAACACCCTACCTAACCCTCTCCGAGATAACCTCGTAGCCCACCCCATCAAGGCCGTGAAAGGTTACATAGAACCACCGAGCACGCCAGGTATAGGCGTTGAACTCGACGGGAAAATGGTTGAAAGATACTTAGTAAAGGATGAAATGGATTGATGAATGAAGCCCTTTTAAGATGCGACTGACCGCCTTACTTTCCTCCTTTGGAGGACAATGAATAATGTGATGAGTATGGTCATGACTATTGCTGAGGCTAATGTAAGAATGGTTCCGTATGGACCGAAGCCTAAACCTATTGGGATAGGTATGGGTCCTAGGAAGACGATAAATCCCCCGCTGACAAGGTTTGGTAAATGGAGCAGTGAGCTGAGAAGTATTAGAAGCATGCCTACGAATGTGATGAAGAAGCCTATGAGGAAAAGCCTGTAACCCCATCCCAGCCGCGTTTCTTCAGGCATCGACGGGCTTCTTTGGGCTGAGG
>CAYNFI010000076.1:0-7280 GCA_964396445.1 uncultured Candidatus Bathyarchaeia archaeon | reverse complement strand
TTAAGCATGGTCCCGCGGCCCGGATTTGAACCGGGGACACTCCGGTTTCTGTCGCCTAGAAGGCTGGGTGACCCTGCCGTGGATAGGCGAGGTCTACAGCGTCTCCTCCCGCCTTTCTATAACGCGGGATCGGAAGCTCTTCCAGGCTGAGCTACCGCGGGACGGTATGAAGAGCGTCTTAGAGGTTATAAAGCTTTTTTCCCAAGCAGTAGCCGCATCCGAATGACCTATCCACGCACTTTTTTCCGCCTACAACCTTGATCCAGCGTTATCTACGCCTACACAATTGAATCCACGGTTTTTCACTCGCCTGAGTCAATCGGGGTTTACTCCACTGAGGTTTCCTTTTCTAGCCCAGCTTCAGGGTAGGGGTAGACTAGGATGTGGTCTGCGGGTAAGCTGAGATTAACTTTGTCTCCCATGTGGAACTCGGGTTCCTCAGCGGAGACAGGGTGTTTAACCACCAGCTTTTCCCCGTTGGTAACTCTGACATCGTAGCGTGTGACGGTGCCGGTGAAGCTTTCGCCTTCTATTTCTCCAAGCCAGTCATCTACGCCGTGAACTCGATGGTTCCTGATGGATATGAACTCCGGGCGGACGGCGGCGACAACCCTTTCCACGCCTGGTATTGCCTTACTCCGCACACGCAGTTTCAGTCCGCCTACGTTCAATATGCAGCCCTCCTCCGTTTTCTCGGCGATTTCCACATCCATGAAGTTCGCTTCCCCAACGAAGTTAGCTGTGAAGATCTCTTTCGGCTTCAGGTAGAGTTCCATGGGGGTGCCGACTTCAACGATTCTCCCAGCCCTCATCACCACCACCCTATCCGATATGGACATGGCTTCTTCCTGGTCGTGGGTCACGTGGACCGCTGTAAGGTGCAGGTCTTTCACAAACCGTCTCAGCTCATAGCGGAGTTCAGCTCTTACCTTGGCGTCAAGGGCTCCGAGGGGTTCATCGAGGAGTAGCAGGGAGGAACCTGAAGCTAAGGCTCGGCTCACCGCGGTTTTCTGCTGAGCTCCTCCACTTAACTCATCGGGAAACGCGTTTCCCCTGTCGCTTAATTTAATCATGTTAAGAAGCTCTGTAACGATGCTCCCGGTTTTATCGGAGGCCCAGCCCTTCACAGTGGGTCCGTAGGAAATGTTTTCACGGGCGTTCATATGAGGGAAAAGCGCGATTTCCTGGAAGACGTAGCCTAGTTCCCTATCCTGGATCGGAAGCCTGTCAACGTTTCTCCCATCGACGGAGATTTCACCCTCATCAGGATGGATGATCCCCGCGATGCATTTTATAAGCGTAGTCTTCCCACATCCACTCGGACCGATGATGGAAAGGTACTCCCTATCCCTAACCTCTAGGCTTACACGGTTTAAAGCCACGATGCTGCCATACCTCTTCGTTAAATCGGCGATGCGTACATGGGGCATCTAAGAGACCTCCACTTCCTTAAGCAGTCCCAGTGATGGATAGGGGTAGACCATGGCATCCACCGGGTGGAAGCCCACCTTAACCCTGCTCCCAGCTGTGAACGTTTTTTCTAAGGTATAGGTGGGAACCCGTGAAGCCACGGTGTCACCGTTCTCCAGCCCAACCTCATACCTCGTGAAGCATCCGAGGAACCTTACCGCTTTCACCTCCCCGCTTAAGGTGTTCGGCTCCTCATCCACATCAGCTTTGATGAGGGTCTTCTCCTCTCTTACCGCTACGACAACGGTTTCATCCACTAGGTAGCTGATATCTTGAACCTGAACCTGTAGGTCCCCGCGTAAACGTATGTATGAACCCTCTCTCTCCCTCCCAGCTACGACGCCCTCGAGGAAGTTGGTTCCTCCGACGAAGTTGGCTACGAAAAGGTTTTCAGGTCTTCTGTAAACGTGGAAAGGCGTTCCCTGCTGTTGAACTCTTCCCTCCCTTAGAACGATGATCCGGTCTGCCACTGTAAGCGCTTCTTCTTGGTCGTGGGTAACATGGAACGCGGTAAGCCCCTGTTCCTTCACCAGCTTCCTAAGCTTATCCCTGAGCTCCACCCTCAGCCGCGCATCGAGGGCTCCGAGGGGCTCATCGAGGAGCAGAAGCTTAGCGCCTGAGGCTAATCCCCGGGCGAGGGCGACGCGCTGCTGCATCCCCCCGCTGAGCTCCTCTGGAAAAGCGTCAGCCCTCCAACCCAGCCTTACGAGTTCCAGTGTCCGCCGCGAGTTCTCAAACGCCTCTTCCCTATCAACGCCCTTCGCTGTAGAGCCGAAGGCCACGTTTTCAAGCACTGTTATATGGGGGAAGAGGGCGTACCTCTGGGGAACATACACGGCGTCCCTTTCCTCCGGGGGATACTGGTTGACAAGCCTGTTACCGATGTAGACCTCACCCTCATCTGGTTCCACGAGTCCAGCGATCAAGCGGAGCAGCGTGGTCTTCCCGCTGCCGGTAGGGCCGAGGATGCATACGTATTCCCCGTCTTGAACCTCTAAGCTGACGCGGTCTACGGCTCGGATCCTACCGAACCCCTTTGAGACCTGGACTAAGCGCACCCCCGGCATACCCGTCACCTCTTACCCCGGATCACGAGCCTCAGGATGAGGAGGGAGAGGAAGGATGTTAAGACGAGGAAGCTGACGCCGAGGGCGCGTTCAGACGCGGTTACGGGAACCACGCCCTTCACCCAGTCGACTAAGAGCACAGGCGCCGTCTTCAACTGCCTCGAAACCGCTATAGCGGCTCCCGTCTCATCAACGCTCCTCGTGAAAACAAGTACGGCGCCGGAGAAAACCGAGTACTTGGTTAAGGGGAGGGTGATCCTCCGGAACACCGTGAGCGGTCTTCCCCCGAGGGTGCGGGCTGTCTCCTCCATCTCAGCGGAGACCCCTTCAACCGCGGCGGCCATAGCTCTCACAAAGTAGGTGTACGTGATCGTTGTATGGGATAGGATGAGGACCCAGAGCTCCGGGAGTGAGCCTAAGGCGTTCCAGAAGAAGCTGAGGGAAACCCCTAAAGCCACTGAGGGAACCATTATCGGAACGTTCACCAGCATGTCCAGAAGGGTTGTCGAGGTTTTACCGAGTTTATTCCTCGCGATCATTATGGCTACCGGTAACCCTGCAACGATGTTTATCAAAGTGGCGACAACCCCGATCCCGTAGGAGAGGAGCATACTCTGCCAGAAACCACCCCAGACTCCGCGGCCGCTTACAGCCTCGGTGAACGTTCCGTCCAGCAACGCGTAGGTTGCGGGTAGGGAAACGAAGAGGGAAGGAGCGAGCACGAAGATTATGAAGATAAGCAGCGTCACCCCATCTCTTGCCGCTACGCTGCGGGTACGGCTTAACCCCCGTTCAAGGAAAGGTGAAACCCTCCCCGTGGGAAGCCTCAGCCGGGCTCCTAGAAACCTGATGAGGGCGAAGATGAGGACCGAGGCGACGATTAGGATGAAGCTGACGAAGACGAGGGGTCCCTCTAACCCCGCGTCCTTCGCCTTCTTGATGAACACAGGACCGTTCTCGAAGACTGGTCCAGCGACCATAAGCGTAGCCCCGGTCTCTGAAAGCGACCTTCCAAAGGCTAGGAGGAACGCGGCTACTAAGGCGGGTTTGATGATGGGTAAGGTCACGGTTCTCACGGCTGTGAAGGGTTGGGCGCCGAGGGTTTTCGCCGCGATTTCATAGGTTTCCTTATAGCCCAGAAGCTCCCCAACGATCACTCTAACGATCACGGGGAAGGAGAAGGCGAAGTGAAGCAGCATAACCAAGATAACGCCTGGGGGGATTAGGGCTTCCACCCCGAAGAGCGTGGAGATGCCTCCGGGGCTGCTCCAGAAGAGGAAGGATGAGAAGCCTAAGGCGGCTGTTGGGATGATGAAGGGTATGTCAGCGAGGGTGTCGACTACGTTAACCCACCTCGACCCACTTCGGACGATAAACCATGCGAGGGGCAGCCCAGCGAGGAGGTCTAGGGTGGAGACGAGGAAAGCTACGGTGAAGGACCAGACGATGGCGGATTGAGCCCTTCCCATAAGCGCTGGGTCTGTGAAAACCTCCCCTATGCTTTCACGTTTTAAGAATATCCCTAGCATGGACGGTAGCAGGATCAATGCCGTGAAGAAGATGAAGGCGGATGCGTAGACGGTTTGCCTCGCGTTTGGGTTTGAGGAAAGGGTGTCTAAGAAACCCATAAGCCCACGCGCCGATTGAGAAGAGACGGTTTGTCCACCTTTCTTCCTCAGGTTTAAATACACCCTGAACCCATCCCCCTCTACGAACGCCTTTCAACAACGTAACATCTGCTACCGCATTTCATCAAGTAACCTTTCAACCTGCACCCTGATCCTGTCCCTGACCTCCCTGAATTTCGAAAGGGGCTTCCCCGAAGGGTCTTCGATTCTCCAGTCCTCAACCTTCGGTAGGAAGGGTGCTGGGCAGACATACGCTCCACAACCCATGGTTACAATCCTATCCGCATCCCTGATCATGTCTTCGGTTAAAGGCTTCGGCTTCTTAACCGATATGTCTATACCCACCTCCTTCATCACGAGGACGGCGTTTGGATTAACCCTGTCAGCTGGTTTTGTTCCCGCGCTTATCGCTGTCATCCCCTTTGGAGCCAAGTGGTTGAAGAAGGCCTCCGCTATCTGGCTTCTACACGCGTTTTCAACGCAGACGAAGAGCACTTTTCTCAAAGTTCTCACCCTACGCCTTAACCGCGATTGCGGTAAAGCTGTTTGGGTCAACCTTCTTAACGGTTCCTCCTCGAACTCCCCTAGACAAAGTTATGAGATATGTACTCTCCCTATATTGTATATATACAGGTCCGACATCTATATATGAAATTCACGCCCCCCAATCCTCAGAATAAAAGAACGAAGCGTTAACAGGGAAATCAGCGTCTGAGACCTATTAAGAAAACTGAGCTTATGTGAAGTTGAGCAGGTATCTTAGGGCGTCATTACATATCAACTATGCCTGTTCTGCCTTACACTCAGTAAATGCGTTTTGTGGTTATCGGTTCCTGTCTATCGCTATCTCTGCCATGTTTGCACCGTAGTCCGCGATTCTCTCGATGCTATCAGTTATGATTCGGAGGTTGACTGAGCCCTCGCCCTGTCTCTTTATAAGCTTCTCGTTAAGCGGGATCAACGTGGATTCCACACCATCCTTAACCCCTACGGCCGTGTTGGCGAGTTGAACATCCTTGGTGAAGAAAGCCTTCATAGCGTCCCTGTTAATTCCATTCGCTTGGCGACCGACTTGGACGAGGGATTGAAGGATCTCTCCCTCAACCATGTCCATGTTGGTTTCAAGGATCATCTTACCGATCCTAGAGGCGTGGTCGGCTATCCTCTCAATAGACTTCGCCAGCATCTGGTAGTCCATAGCCTCGACGGTTTTAATACCCAGGTTTTTTAGTAAGCCTGGGTTTTGAAGCGCTGAGGTAAGCTGCCTAAGTATGAGGAAGTAGAGCCTATCCACGCTTGGCTCTCTCTCGATTACATCCTCCGCCATCCTGCGATTCCTCGTTTCAAGAGCATTGAGTATGGTCTCGCACATCGATGAGGCGACGAGGTGAGCCCTCCTAACCGCCTTCTCCACCGTCAACTCCTCCGGTGAAAGGAGGTCTTGAATCTCAACGGTTTTATCTGTCTCCTCTAAGACCTCAAGCCCTATCAATCCCGACGCTTGACTTGTAATCACCCGCCTCAACTCCAAGGGCATCGACTGAGCTGAACTGAACCTGAAAAGCTGGTAACCCGCTAGGTACTTCGATATGAAGATACGCATGAGGGATTGGGGATCCGAATGGGCGTCTATCCTTATATCTGCAACCCGAGGCTCAGGCTCGGTCCGAGCGCTGGTAGCGACTTGCAGAGAACCGTCCGGCTGCTCCGTAACTGAGAGCTTATCCCCTCGTTTAAGCCCCACACGTTTACACCACTCCTTAGGCAGAGTGACGATGAACGAGGCAGAACCTGTAAACTGAACCCTCCGGCTTTCAGAAACCTCCCCTTTCTCTGAACCCATACCGGCTCACCTTAAACCTATTCACATAATGTCCCTATATAGATATTATGCTTCTTCAATATAGATGCCTGACAAATGAATGGAATATAAATAGACTTTTATAGAAGTTAGCTGACTCCGTTCTCCTATAGGAATAAGAGTGACGCGGGAGCACCTACACCTAAGATCATCGGAAAAAGGGCTTAAGAGCTAAAATATTTAGAGGATTGGCTGCGTATAAATGGGTGACATACCTAACAGCGAGCATTCATTAACTCTACTCTTCAACCCTATATGGAAGGCTTTCGCCCTTTACCTGATAAAAAAATGTGAAAATTGTGGGCAAGAGCGGTTACTCACGGTCTTCGATGATTACTCGTCGAGCCATCACCTAAATTGCCAAACTTGTTCGCTTACAGGGAAAACCCTGAAGCCCATGATCCACTTCTTATTCTCCCATCTCGGAGTGAGCGATGAGGCGACGAGGCTTCTTCTGAAAGACCCGCTTATCCGCAGATGCATGCTGAGCGTGGTGAAGGGAATCGCCAGCTTCGGAGTAATGTATCCGCAGCCCACAGGCGCTCCGATAACCGTCGTCTGGAACTTCACCAACCGATGTAACCTCAACTGCCTCCACTGCCACCAAGACTCTTCACCCGCGTCCACAAACCTGGAACTCACCACGGGTCAAGCCTTCAAAGTGATAGACAACATGAGCGACGCAGGGGTAGCCATACTGACCTTCTCAGGTGGAGAACCCTTACTGCGCAGGGACCTCTACGAAGCGATCAAAAGAGCCGATGACAGCGGCATGCTTTGCACAATCGCCTCCAACGGAACCATGATTACCTCCGAGGTGGCGTCTAAGCTTGCCAAAGCCGGTGTTAAACGCGTGGAGATAGGATTAGACGGTGCACGGGCTGAAACCCACGACTTCCTAAGGAATAGATGTGGAAGCTTCTTAACCACCCTCGAAGGGATAAAGAACTGCGCCGCCGTGGGCTTCGATGAGCTGGCTGTCACCATGACTTTACACTCGAAGAACGTCAATGAACTGGGGGAAACCATGAGCTTAGCTGAAAAGCTTGGCGCGACGAGGTTCTATCTAAACCGGCTTATACCCGCCGGCCGTGGGATAGACGTGTTATACCTCGATGTGACAAGGAGTGAAAAGATCGAGGCCTTGGAAGCTTTGTACCACAAGTTCTACGCGAGCGTAATGAATGGCTTCGGTATGCAATGTTACGCTCGGGGAATGACCTACTATGCCCGCCTAGGTTACGAACGTTCAAA
>CAYNFI010000075.1:0-7545 GCA_964396445.1 uncultured Candidatus Bathyarchaeia archaeon | reverse complement strand
GGAGATGTCGAGGTTCCTTCGGATTCTCGGTCCTCAAACAGTTCAATGCACCTTGAACCTCGACGACACCGCCGTCAGTTTCATATTCAAGACCACCAAGAAGACGGTTGAGTACGTCCGAGTCATCCACGGAAAACAGGATGACTCAACAATAAGCATAAGAGTTGATCTAGGACAGATGAGCGAACCATACAATAGGCTGATGATCGTTAAGAGGTCGATCGCCTTGATCTCACACGATTTGACCGTCAGACACCTGTGGAACGTCTCTAGGCTTCTTCTTGCCATAGGGGCTGAAACCCTAGCCTGGAAGCTGAGGAAGATGGACTGGCGCTGACTGGCCGAGCGGCGTAGATCATCTCGCTTGAACGCCATAAAAGGAACCCCATGCAATGCCAACTGTACCATAAGGCAGAAAAAGAGAGGATTTGCGGGGGAAACGGGGGATATTCTAGCGATGGTGAGGGTTCAAATCCCTCCCGGCCCACTTTTAGACACTCCCGGCCTAATCCCTTTCTTTCTCACTTCTTTTTCCTGGGAAGTTTGACACCGTTGACTCAACAGATATAATCGAACCTATACTCAATCAGCAACTTCATTTTATAAATCGTGTTAGCCACTTGATAAAAACTCGATCGGGGTCACCCTGACCATTCAGTAGTAGGCTGAGGTTCAAGAAGCTTAGAAAAAGGAGAGAGCCCAGCAGATTGGGCTCATAGGACATCTGGTGTTTCCCTAGACCTGACGTTTGATGGCTACGCTTCGAGGAGCTTGATGGCTTCCTCTCTGGGGACAGCGACTAGGGTTTCGGTTGAGACCAAGCCACCAAACCGAATGAGCGACCTCATGGCGGCCTTCTCATCCTTTCCCTCGAATACCAAAACTACGTCGTATCTGCCGAGTGTCCAGTACCAACCTAAGACCTTGGTACCCTCCTTGACCATCTGATCGACGAGCTTCCCGCCCTGAGCAACCGATTCCTTTGTCGGCTTCTTCCTCCATCTCCCAAAGCTGATGAAGAGCATCCTATCACCTCGATCTATCTAGTGATTGATCTGGATTTAACACTATCTGGAAGTCTTCGGTTGAAACTATTCCTCTGTCAAATATTTGACAAAGTTTGAAACCTCAAATATTCCCTCAGTCAGGAGGATAAGAAAGGTTAAGTGGGGAAGTAGCCATGCTCCTAACCCTATCCTACTATGAGAGCATAAACATCTCTAACTTGTGTAAAACAGAAAAAAGGGGGGATTTGCGGGGGTAACACTAGTAGCGGGAGATATCTCCATGGTTGGTAGGGTTCAAATCCCTCCCAGCCCACTCCCTCAGTCGTTGAGAGATCGGTAGAAAAAGAGGGGAGCGGCTCCAAGGGATAGGAGTCTAAGACCTACTTCGATGTCGTTTTTATGGTAACGACGTCGAGTTGCCGTGAGTATCCCAGTCCGTCGCCGAACCCTCGCTCCTCGACGAACTTGCCGTCAACGAGGCGGTTGATGATCAAACCCACCCCGTCACCTGCCTGCCTTTAGGGGTGATGCCCGCAAATACCTCCTGTCTACGCCAGTCATCGTCCAACGCGTTGCTATCTTGTCTCCTTCAGCGATTATGTCCTCAACGGTATCATGGTAATCGGGAAAGCCCTTGATGAACATGTTCAAGATTTTTTTGAAATTTTCCAGACCACGTAACTGCGAAGTATGGGAGTGTATAACGATGTCGGATGCTCCTAACCCGTCTTGTACGTCTAGGTTTCGCTTATTGAACTCCTCAGTCAACATTCGAGCAATAGCCCTCTTATTCTCTTCTAATGACCTAGTACATCCCCTTTATCATCGATGATTATCCTTTTTTTAACAGTTAAAATTTTCATCATCGCATGAGCCTATACTCCTCCAGAATGCTTTTGGAGAAAGTTATACATCCCTGTACGAGTTCCGCCTACTTCCTTTATAGGTTCCTCGAAGCCCCTAAACGAATGGTGAGCTAAGGGCTTCGTTCTTTTCAACTCGCGTAGAGTAGCCCCCTATCACTCTAGGAGCTTTAAGGCTTGTATAAACGCCTTCATTCCTCCCCGCCTTACCCCTTCACTGGGATAACACCGAGCTGCTGCATAAAGCCTAGGGTATCATAGCGATTCCAGGTTTCGACGATCCTGCCGCCTACGATGCGGTCGATACTCATACCCCACCCCGTCACCTGCTTACCTGTAGGGGTGATACCCGTAAATTCTCCTCTGTGTGTGCCGCGCATCGTCCAGCGGTAGGCTACCTTGTCTCCTTCCGCCACCATCTCATCGATGGTCACGTGAAAGTCGGGGAAGGCGCTACGCACCGCGATGATATCCTGTTTGCAGCCTTCGGGGCCACGTATATCCGGGCCGAGGCCGGCGTGGAGGACATAGTCGGGGGCGAGCAGCTCGTCTGCTACGGCCAAGTTCCCCCTGTTCCGGAACTCCTCAGTGAAACGGCGGATCAGGGCCTTGTTCTCTTCTACTAACATACATTCACCCCCTTCCCATTGGTTCCATTCCAGTGAGTATCTGTTTCTCCAGAATGCTTTTCAAATCGTTTGAGGACTGTCTTCACAGGAATTCCCCTGGGCATTTCATAATCCTCATATATGTGAGTTTAGTCCCCTCCTCTACGGGCTTCAAGATATATTTTAGAATCATGACCATACTTACCTCTTTTTGACATTTAATAATTACTGCTATCATCGAAGGTCCCTTACAGCGCACTTTTAGGCTCTTCCTAACCACTTTTGCGGCATTTATTTATGCTTAGGGAGGAGCATGAGGTGCTTAGAAGTTGTGTAAGCATATCTGGGACTCGGGAAGCGGTCACTTATGAGGATGAGCTAATGGATTTAGGGTTTTCCACGGTGAAATCCATCATCCTACTTTCACGGTCTCAATTGATTAAGCGGTTAAAGTCCTAAACTCAGGTAAGGTCCAGGTCTTAATGGAAATACATCTTTAACGGAGCCTTAGACTGATTGAACACAAGGTGGGCTTGTCGTCACTGACCTTTTTAGGGATAAAGGATTTGTCGGAATACAGGGTTTCCGAAGCTGAAGTACTGGTTTTCAATCCTCCATAAAGCTTCTTGGATGCGTTTTTCAGGGTCGCCGTAGAGTACGCAGTTGGAATGGCTTTCAGTAAAAAGGTCTGTATCCACCTTCAATAAACGTGTAAGGGATTTTTTCCAAGCCTTAAGGTCACCTCCAACCCTTGTCCCATAGGCTCCGTGAACCGTTGAACCTGCGAACAGCACCTTTAAACCCGTGATCTCAGCCGCGATGCCTATGTGGCCTGGGCAGTGACCTGGTAGATGGAGAACCTTCAAAGCGAGGTCTCCCACGCGGACGACGTCTCCGTCTTGGAGAACCCTGTCCACTTGGCAGGGAAGGTGGAAGGTCTGGTTGTACAGCCAACCTGAGCATGTGCGTTCAGGGTCCCCGGTTTCCACGGTCTCCACATCGTCCCTGTGAAGCGCGAACCTGAGGCCGGGTTTAAGCGCCTTAAGGTGGTTAACCCCCTCCACGTGGTCGAAGTGACCCTGAGTACCTATGATAAGCTTAACCTGGTCCAGGGATACACCGTGTCCCTCAATGTTCCCTAGAAGTTTTTCCAAGCCGAGGTGGCTTCCGCAATCGATGAGCGCAGCCTCGCCGCGGTCTACGATGAGGTAGGTGGAGCCGTCCCATGGATGGCTGAGCGTGGCGCCGCCTACCTGATAAAGCCCTTTTAAAAGCTTAACCAAGGTTTCACCACCGAGTGTAGAATCCTTGAAGCTTACGCCTCTAAACCACCATATAGCCTTTACTTTAGAGGAGGCTAAGGCAGTGGGAAAGGCGTTCGTGGAGATTTATCCAAGGGATTATGCTTAAAGGATCTTGGGCATCAACGGATGTGTTCCCGCGCTAGAAGTAATCCTTAAACGAAGTGGAATAGCTGATTATTCCTCCTAAAACGTTTCTTTAACCAAGTACTTTTCTACCACGTCTTCATCCAACGTGACCCCAAGCCCGGGTTTACCCGGTACCTCTGTGAAGCCTTCGAAGACGGGGGGCAGCGGCTCCTTCACAAAGTCCTCCTCAAGTAGGAAAGCCGTATCCGCGGGTAGAGTGGCGTTCCCTATAACGGAGGCTTGCTGAAGCCCGAAAACGTACTGTATCCCCGTGCATAAGGCGGGCGCGGCTGTCCACACCGCGGCTCCGGCTGCCTGAGCCACGGCGGCGGCTCTGAAGCCCTCTCCGATGTTGAAGTAGTCGCAGGCATCGTTTTTCACCGCTCTCAGCACCTCCACCGGGTCGTCTCCCGTATGCCAAGCCAGGGGTATGTCTATCTTCGCCCTCAGCAGGCGGTAGAGTTCAGGGCTTCTAGGGCGGCCTGGAAGCGCGTCTTCGAAGCATTCGATGTTGTAGCCTGAAAGCTGCCTCGCGATCTGCACGGCTTCGGAGAGGGAGCGGGACATGGGGGCGTCGATGCGTAACGCAAGCCTGTCACCTACCGCGTCGTTGATGGCTTTAACGATGGCAACGGTTGTACCGTAGCTGGCATGCCACTTCATAGTCGTAAACCCCTTCCTAACCGCTTCCACGGCTTCAGCGGCCATATCCTCAGGGGGCGCCACCATGGTCCAGTAGGCTACGGGAACCCTGTCCCTAACCCGTCCGCCGATGAGCTGTGAAACCGGAACCCCTAAGGTTTTACCGACGATGTCGTAGAGGGCTGCGTTGAAGGGCCATGGAACCCGGTTTAAGTCAAGCTTAACAGGGTCCTTTCCCACAAGCCTGGAGAACTCCTCCTCCAGGCTCCCCCTCCACGCCAACTCATGCTCATGACCTCCCCCTCCAACCCCCGTGACCCCCTCATCTGTGTGAACCCTGATGATCGTAGGGTACATATCCTGCCTAAACCTCTGAATCGGCGGAATGTAGGGTACGTGCAAGGGGTAGATTTCCAGCCGCGTTATCCTCATGATGACCACCCGTGGAAATCGGGGTCTAGACGGATAAATTTAATCCTCCTAAGCGATGCCCGACCTGGACATGGACCCGGTTTCGTTTTGGGTAATCGGCTGCGAAGCTACGTGGGATATGAAGGTATTCAACGATGGTTGAACAGGGTGCGGGATACATTTTAGCAGTTGCCCTAGGGCTTACGCTTACTGGATGGTATCGAGGATGTGCGTGAACGTTTTAAATCGCTTCTGGTGGGATCCTTTCCTCTTTCCACTTCCTCGTCCTAGCGCTGATTATAGTGGTAGCTACGAGGAATACCAAGACTTCTACAGCCACGAAGATTACCGCCCAGTTTGTGAAGTCCAGGAGCTCGTTCACGTTTATGCCGTAGCCTGTAGCCACGTAGACGCTTACTACCGCCGAGACGATTAACGCAACCGCGGAGACCATGATACCCAGCGTTACATCGACCCTCTTCGTCCCACGCTTACTCTCCTGGCTCTCCGCACCTACCTCCTCCTTCTTCTCCTCCTTCTTCTCCTTCCTCTTCATTATGTAGATGATGGCGACTACGAGCGTGATTAAGCCCGCTATTATGGAGTACGGTATAGACTCTGCCACCGGGTTCACTTTCATGAACAACACGTTAACCGTTTTAGAACCTGATATAACGAGGGAGACTGTGCGCGCTATTCCCTGAGCGTCGCCTGACCATTCCCTGAAAACTGCCCACTCCCCGTGTCCTATCTTATTCGGCGTTGTTATACTTAGGAAGTATAGTGCAGGGAGTTCTGGCCTCAGCCATTCCAGGACTGGGGATGTGGGGCTGAGAGACCGGGTTACGGAGGAGATGCTTGAGATCGTCACGGTTGCCGTGAATGGGTCGGTTACACCCTTCGCGTTTACGATAAGGAGGTATTCCACGCCATACTTGGAAGCGATTTCGTAGGGGCGGTCTACCATCAGCGAGAGGTTCTGCTCCTGTGTGAAAACTCTTCCATCAACAGTCCAGTTCATGAAGGCGTAGCGGGTCCCCTCAACACCCGGTACAATGCTGGGTGCCGGTCCAACCGTTAAGGCTCCGCCGGCTGCATAGTATGCGGCGAAGAGCTGCGTACCGGGTAAAACGGTCTTCGGCACCCCCGGTATACTAAGAGCCATCATGTTAGGCAGGGTTGTGTTAAAGGTTACGAGGTGCCGGGTTTCCCAAGACGCTGTGACCGTAGTGGTCCTCGTCATATTTACAGTTCCTTCAGGGGTGGTTGTGTTCACGTCGCCAGACCATGCCATGAAAACCCTAACCGTTTTGTTCCCATGGTCTACAGGCGTTGTAACGCCGAAGCGGGCTACCACACCTTTCTTATACCAGCCTGATCCGTAGGGGGACCCGTATTCACTGATGACTTTCAGGTAGTATCCCGGAGCCTCCCATATGGCGGTTTCCTTCACCGGTCCCGTCATGGTCACTGTGGCGGGGTTATCGGAGCCCGTGTAGTACACGCCAGTCCCGGAGCCATCCCATCCCTTAAACGTGTACGGGATGCCTTCGACGCTGACCACGGTGGGGCTTATCGAAAAGTTAACAACGGTTCCTAGTTCGTACCAGCCCGCTCCCTGCACGGTTCCATACTCTGAGGAAACCGCTAGCTGGTATTCGATGCTGGAGTACGCGGTGTAGGTTACACCGGGCGCCTCCGCAACGATCGTTCTCGTAGTAAGGTTGGAACCGTCCTCCCACTCGGAGAATATGTACCTTACACCCTCATCGCCGGCTTCCATATACGGAACCACCGCGGTGTGGTAGGACCCTGGCACCCACTCCACGGTGACTGGGAAGCTGCTGTACGTAACGTTATCCACAGTCATAACTCCCTGTCTGGGGCTTTTATCGAATGTTATTATGTAGCTTCGGATCGTCCAGTTTGCCACCGCGGTTTTCGCGTTGTCCATCGCTATCGGGTTGCTTGTCAAGTCGGTTCCAGAGGCGTCGCCTGTCCAGGCGACGAACACGTAGGTGATGTTACCAGAAACCGCTACTCCCGTGTTAATCCAAGCGCGGGCTACACTGGTTTCATTGTACCAACCAGACCCCCCGGCTAAACCGTATGGTGAAACCACGGTTAAGTAGAACTGCCGCGTCCAGTTGGCTGTCTCCCTGATCGGTGCATTCATAGTAATTGAAACAGAGTTGTTCACCCCCGAGTAGCTACCGTTTCCCGTTCCAGCCCAACTGTTCCATAGATACCTCTCGCTCAGCGTGGGTGAGGGAGCGGTAGAGGATATGTTCACCGTTGAGCCTGCGGCATACCATCCGCTGCCGGGTACAACGGTGCCATGGTTCGTGGACATCGTTAGGTAATACTGTGTTCTGTAGGTGAAGACGTAGGATCCTGTACCTAGGACGGTGATGGTGTTCGGTGAACATATGTACCTCACCCCGCTTCCGTCTTCGACGATGAAGTCAACAGAGATTGTGTGAGCCCCTATGAGCCCTGTGACCGTGTACGTCTGCCCGCTGTAGAGAGCAGCTTGCTGCACGTTGTCTAAGAAGACCCGTGTGAAGTACACGGTGCCCAGTCC
>CAYNFI010000074.1:0-7899 GCA_964396445.1 uncultured Candidatus Bathyarchaeia archaeon | reverse complement strand
ATATTACATCCGGCTGGTACCTCACCCTTCTCAACCAACAATTCTAGTTGATGAAAATACATTTCTATCCCACCGGTAAAGGAATTCTTACCTCCTGTTCTCACCCCTAAGTTATTGAACATGCTTAAACAAGGGTATCTTTATATAGAGATATATACAAACCTCTATATATATATTTCTTTATTTGGATTGATTTATATCTGGATATCACCCCAGTACTGTAGAGATCGAGGCACCAAACTCCCTTGATAAAGGTAGACTATGGTATTTACAGCAGAATTCGTTATTCACTTACTATGCTTTACGGATTAGAAACGAACCATAGTAGAGGCAACGCTTACAACTGAGAATGGTACAATGCCTAATCGTTTCCCTTTTATGTTCTCCTTTTCGTAGCTAAGCAACATAAATTTTAAATATCTTAAGGTAGTTCATTCTTAGGTCTAGGTGGAAAAGGATGCCAACACTTTATGTATCAGATCAAACCGCTCATCTACTGGAATCCATAGTGGCAGATCTCAGGAAAGGCACTAACAATACACCGAGTAGAATCGTAAAAGCAGATGTAATTCATATGGCTCTTTCTGAATATGCCAAGAAACTCGGGGGAACAAGTTTAAGAAACATCGCCTAGGGTTCTCTATCGTTTACCATAGACCCCGAGAGCTACCATTACAATTTCTTGATCATCATCAGGCTTTCGTCAGGTTTGACTATTTCATAGAATCTACGATTTGTATTGAAAAAAATGAACGCGAACTTACCAGAGGATAATTTGAGAATATCTACACATTATATATTACAGGAAGTTCCCACCTCATTCAACTACTTCCCCAGATGATGGTTGCCAAGAGCCTTATTGAGAAAGTAACACTGCTGAGTCCTCAGCGTTGATACATACTGGAACCGCTTTGTCTCCGTTAACCTCTCCTATTTCCCGCCCGTTCAGGATATCGATGAGTCGACCATAGAAGCCTTTTGGAAACGTCACCCATGTTGTAAGCGCGGTTTTGTGTGGATTCGTTAGGAATACGATTAACTTTCCGTTGGATATGGCTTTTCTCACAAAACAACCACCAGTAGCCTTTACATCAGGCTTAGCATCAAGGCTTTCAGCGAGGACGTCTATGAACATACCGAGCTGCGGAGAAGTATTCCGGTTGTAACCGTTGCCTAGGAAAGACCCTGCGAGGATACTTTGTCCTTGACAGTAGGCGTAGTTGGAAAGGACTACGGTGTTTCCTAGTACGCCTATAGCCTGTGCCCCATCCAGTTTAAGTTCTTCCACCAACCTATAACCGGGTAGGGAGCCTATGGAAGCCATACTTGGTTGAATAAGCTCTATGGATAGGTTTTCGGGGAATAGGATCTCTTGTTCCGTGGCGCCGAAGACTTCAGCGGCGTCAGAAGGTGGGTATCGCGTATTAGCGTAGGTATCAGGGTTATAAACGCAGTATAGGGGACCGGCGATTAACATCCCCCCTTTAGAAACCCATGATTTAAAGCTTGGTGAAAGCCCACGCCGATCGATGAACTGGTGAGGAGCTATGACCATTCTCAGGTTGTTGGGAACACGCCCTTCAGCGACTTCACGGGCGTTCAATGCCTCAACGGCGTATCCTCTATCGAGTAGAGCCCTATAGTATCCTAAAAAGTTCTCCCAGCCAACCCAAGCACCGGGTTTACGTGGGCCTTGGCTTAACTGCTCGAACATGATGCTGTGGGAGTCCCAGACTAGGCCTACACGCGGATCCTCAAGCTTCATGCCGTCGAAAACGTCGCCGTGCCGTTGAAGCATGGAAGTAACCTGCTTCACTGTTTCAGTCCGAGAGGTCAGCTCACCGTTAAGCCCTGTTAACCCGAAGTTCGGCGACTCTTGACCGAAGGTTTCGGGACGCCACTGCCAGTAGATACTGGCTTCAGCGCCTAGACTCATGGCTAGAATTTGGAAGCTTCTGAGAAATCCATCTGAACGCAGGCGGGCAGGGATCCCGGACCACGTAAGTCCACCCGTTTGCTCTGAAAGCCACCAAGGTCTCCCCTTGGAAGCCCAGGCTGTGGCGTTCATCGTGAGGTGTGCTGCGACCAGGTCAGCGTCGTAACAGCTGGTACCCCACTTATCGATGCTTTCGCTGAGAAGCCAAGGATCAACCTCAGGGTTTACAAGTGACACCGAGCCCCCGAAGTGGGAGAAAACAGGGTGTATCCTATCAACGCTACGTACCGTTTCAGCACGCCAACGCATTAACTCAGCCCTTGACCATTGCTCAAACTCGTATCTGTCAAACATGTCCGCGTACACTCCGTTTTTAGGCAACCTCACCTCGGCGAACGAAGCGTAGCTTCGCTGCCAAACCTTATTCAAAACATCTACGCTTACATACTTCCGTTCAAGCCATTTCTGAAACAGCCTCGTAGTGTGTTCACAGAAGCATTCACGCATCCATATCTCGTTCCATAAGTCGTAGCCGTAGAGCGCTGATGCATTAAGATAACGTTCAGCCGTCTTCCGCATAAATTCCTCAGCCGCCATCCTAGCTTCAGGTGTGTGGAAACAAGGTCCTGGTGCACCGCCTATAGATTGAGCGGCGTGGGCGCTGAACTCAACCCTAAATCCCTTAACGTCAAGATACAATGCCTGAGGGTATTTATCTTGGAACCAGTAAGGTGTTCCATCACACATGAGTTGAATAAAGACCTTCAAACCATGCCTCTCCGTAAGCTCGATGAGACGGTCGTATTCATCCCAGACCCAAACCCCCTCCCTTGGGTTAACCCTAGACCAGTAAAGCCAAGTACGGATGATCTCCATCCCAAGTTCCTTAATGTTCTTCAAATCCCTGTTCCAGTCGCCTGAAGGAGGGTTGGGCGGTCGGTAATATTGCGTTCCCAAAAACATTTTTACAGCACACAACCTCATACAAGGAAATATCGTTAAATTTTTAAACTTTACTTGATCCTTGTTTCACTAGATGGCTAAGCACTGGTGCGGTTTGAAACCTAAGTGAAATGAAGGTTGATCCTGCTTAAAAGCTTAAAATTAGGGGGTAATTACTAGGTAATTACTGAGGTGACGTGGAAGTGCGGGAGATCGAGGAATTAAGCAGCATCTTCAACCAAGTTATATCCCTAGCGCGGATCATGCTAGGCGCTAAAGGCTACGTTTTCTCCGTGAACTTAGACCTCCTAGAACGGGGGTTAACCTTTAAGGTTTTAAACAAGAAAGCGGGGGAGAATCCAGCTAAGCCAGCCGTCTTCACGACATCAGTACGCCCTGTGGGAAAAAGCCCTTATGCTACAACGATCCCCGTTGAGGTTGCTGAAGCCTTAAGGCTTAAACCCGGTGATAAAGTGTCATGGTTCCCCATGAACGGTGGGGTATATATCAGTAAAGCCGCTGAAAAGTAGTCAGTGTTTAGTTTCACACGCCGCCTTATACTCCACCCATATAGGTTTATCGTCGAAGACCTCTTGAAACCTCCAACCCCTACCCTTACCCATGAACTTAACGGCTATAAACGTACGGGTCTTGGCTACAGCTTCAAAGGACCTCTTCCACTCAACGAGGGGGATTAAGTACTTCTTCGAAATATAGTACCGTGAAAGGCTTGTACTCTTCACCTGAAAACCGAGGAAGCCTTTGTCCTTTTTACACGCGATCACGTCGGGAAGGGGTACGCTTACGGCGCTTAAGGGAATCCGTGAGGCCCAGTAGCCCCTCCGCTTAAGTAAATCGACAAGCTGTCTTTCAGCATCGTAACCCCGGCGTTTAACGTGTTTAAACCGTAAAACGTTAAACTGTTTTTTCCCCGCATAGCTTTCGTAACCCATCTTCCCAACGCCGTAGCCTATCCTAGTCATTAATAACTTTCCCAGTTAGAAGGGGATAGTCTCCCCGCGTCTCAACTCTACCTCCCGTAAAACACGTTCAACCCGCAGCTTTCCCTCCTCCTCCGCACCGGAAACCCCTCGCTCAACAACCTCGTGAACCCACTGGCTGACGCTTCTCACACGCTTAATCCACGTCCTCCCACGCTCAGTTTCACGTATAACCAAGCCGTAGCGTTCCATGCGCTTAAGGTTCTTATAGACACTGCTTGGAGCCATACCTGAAAGCCTTACGATATCGTCGAGACGAAACCTATCCCCCAACCACTTGTAGATGGGTATGATCCTTTCATCGATGCGGTAGTCCAATCTCAACCTCACCTTCACACAACGTGAAACCTCATTCACAAACCCGTGTTTAAAGCGTTATATATTTTACGCTTCGGGAAGGTAACTCTTCGAAACGGGTTTTTACACCGTATACCCTCAGCGTAGGACACCGTATACTACTGATACCTCATAGATAATAGGTCTCAGAAATCCTTTTACGAAACGTGAAACCTAAGGCTAATTACCAACTTCGCCCCTTCATCTCTCAGGGATGAAGGTGAAGCCGTTACAAGTTGATTTGGCTAGTCTGATCGACTATACGCTTCTTAAACCCGAGGCTACGAAGGCTGATATTGAGAAGCTATGCCGTGAAGCCTTAACACATCGCTTTAAAACCGTCTGCGTTAACCCAACCCATGTTTCGCAGGCATATAGTATGCTGATAGGCTCTGATGTTGGAGTTGACACCGTGGTCGGCTTCCCCCTAGGTGCTAACAAGACGGTTGTCAAGGTCTTTGAAGCCTTGGAAGCGATTAAAGACGGAGCTTTAGAGGTAGACATGGTTATCAATGTTGGAGCCATGAAAGCCAATGAGTACGAGTTTGTCGGGTTTGACATAAACTCGGTCGTTGAAGCTGTGCACAGAGCTAAGGCAGGGGTTTTAGTGAAGGTAATCATTGAAACCGGTTATTTAACGGATGAGGAGAAAGTTAAAGCCTGTAAGATTGTTGAGGCTGCTGGCGCGGACTTTGTTAAGACGTGCACAGGCTTCAGTTCAGGACGGGCGACGGTAAACGATGTTAGGTTGATGCGGGAAACAGTAGGCGAACGGATCGGGGTTAAGGCTTCGGGTGGCATTCGCACACGGGCTGAGGCTTTATCGATGGTCGAGGCTGGTGCGAGTAGGCTTGGCACAAGCGCCGGTGTCACCATCATCGAGGGTGAATAACGATGAACCTATATGCTTGAACACCTATTTTCACAAGCGTGCAAGGGGCCTCTATGCCGATCCCTGCTATGATCGATAAGGCTGAGAAGCTTCTTAAACAGCGTAGGATCACGGCACTCGACGATAGCAGGTACAACGTCGTCGGGGACCATGGAACTTACCTCGTGCAGGTTCACCCTGATGGTAAGCTCGGTTGTAGCTGCCCAGGTTTCCAATCTAAGAAAAAATGCTCCCATGTAGCCGCCGTGATCATCTTAAGGGAGGTCTGGGGAAGAAAGTGAACTGTAAACCCTCAGCCTCGTCTTACTACGCCTTCTCGGCATTCCGCATCGTTCAAAACTATTACAGGTATTATCCATCGTATCGCTGAAAACTCTTATAACAAGTTCTCATCTAACTTCATCACATTGACTTCAACTTGAAAACACAAAATCTATCAATGCCGTCGCATGTAAGGATTTACCATAGCTACTAGGCTGAGGGTTTAGGATGGAACTGCGATGGGATCCTATCCTGAAAGAGTGGATCATTGTATCCGGTGTGCGGAAGAAACGTCCTGTTTACCCTGAAGGTTTCTGCCCTTTCTGCCCTGGGTCAGAAGAGGTGCCGCTTAGCGGATGGAAGGTGTTAAGCATACCAAATAAGTATCCGAGCCTCATGCTCAACCCTCCTCCACCGGATGTCAAAAAGGATTCCCTGTACCGTAGTAGAAAGGCTGAAGGGTTCTGTGAAATCGTCGTGTACACTCCAGAGCATAAAACCAGCTTAGCACAACTAGATGAAGCGCATATCGGCTTGTTAATCGATTTATGGACTACACGCTACAGGGATCTTGGGTGTAAAGAGGGGGTTAAATACGTTTTCATCTTTGAGAATAAGGGACGTGAGGTAGGAGTTACCTTAGACCACCCCCATGGGCAAATCTACGCTTTCCCCTTCATCCCTCCAAGGATTAGGCAGGAGCTTGCTTCGAGCAGGGAGTACTGGAAGCGGAGGGGTTTATGCCTTTTCTGCCGCGTGATCGAAATGGAGAGAGACGAGAGAAACAGAGTAGTCGCTGAGAACAGGGATTTCATATGCTTCCTACCGTTTTACGCCCGTTGGCCTTACGGGGTTCACATCTACCCGAAGAGGCATGTCCAAAGCCTCCTCGGTTTATCCGATGGTGAGAAGAAAAGCTTCGCTGAGCTATTAAAGGAGGTTCTTAACAGGTTCAATAAGCTATTCAACAACGATTTCCCATATATGATGGTTTTACACCAGGAGCCTACGGATGGTAAAGGCTACCCTTACTACCACTTTCACGTAGAATTCTATCCGCCTTACCGTGAAAAAGGGAAGCTGAAGTTTTTCGCGAGCGTTGAAACGGGCACCGGAACCGTAACGTTCGATTATAGACCAGAAGATAAAGCCTATGAGCTACGTGGATGATAAACTTCAAGAAGACAACCCCGTATTCAGAGGCTATATTACGGTAAGGGGGGATTAGGCGTTATGAACTTGACAAATTGGGTTGAGGAATACCATAAACTCGGCGCAGGTCCATGGACAGTAGCCTCAGCGCCGGGGAGGGTGGACTTTCTTAATACGCATCAAGACTATAAAGGATTACCCGTTATCCCCGTAGCCATCAATTTACATACCTACGTATTTGGAAAGCTTTGGACACGAGATGTCTTCAGGGTAAGGTCCTTAGACCTGGAGGCGCTTGGTGAAGAGGCTACGGATACGTTTCCTATAATTGGAGGACCTGTTCAAGAGCGGGGTTGGTTTGGTAACTATCTCCGTGGAGTGGTAAATGTTTTACACAAGCGAGGTTTAGCTCCTAGGCTTAAGGGAATTGATGTAATTATCAAAAGTGATATTCCCATAGGTTCAGGGCTTGCCAGCAGCGCGGCGCTTGAGGTAGCCTTCGCTTTACTTCTAAACCATGTGTTTAACCTCGGCTACGACGCGAAGAATCTGGCTGAAATCGCGTATCACGCTGAAACCCAGGAGGTTGGTGTACCCTGTGGACGCCTTGACCAATACGGCGTAGCTTTCGGCGGGATCGTGAAGCTTGAATGCAGGCCACCCTACAACGTGGAACCCCTTCCATTCACAGACCTAACCTTCGCCATCATAGACTCTGGAATAAGGCATTCAACAGGGGGCATTCACCCGTTTAGACAGGATGACATAAACAGGGGACTGATGGCGTTGATGGAGAGTAAGGCTGTTCCACGAGGTCTAAAAGCTCGGCTCGGCTATAGGTACGACCAGCCTCTATGGGAAAAAGTATCAGAGCAGGATGTATCACCCTACTTATCAACAATGGATGAGAGGTCTGCAAAGAGGATCCTCTTCACGCTTAAGATGCATGAGTCAACGGAGACAGCGCTTGATTTGCTAAGGCTTAAAACACCGCGAAGGGAGAGAGTCGTGAATACCCTAGGTGAGAAGGTATGGGAAGCCATCATGACCAAACCAGAAAATAAACGTGTCTACTGGGCACTAGGTGAGGTTATGAATTGGCAACATATACTCCTAAGGGATTTCTACGATGTCAGTCTACCAGAACTTGAGAGGATCCGTGAAGCCGCGATTGAAGCGGGTGCCTACGGGGTAAAGATCTCTGGAGCAGGAATGGGTGGAAGCCTCATCGCCCTTGTGAACAATCCCGAGGCCGGATTTAAAATATTGGAGGACGCTTCAGCTACTGGAGCCAAGCGGGGATGGGTTTCAGGCGTTGGAAAAGGGGCTTCTATAATTCACACTTAACAGCCCCACTGTTTTACCTTATCTAAAACCAG
>CAYNFI010000073.1:0-7988 GCA_964396445.1 uncultured Candidatus Bathyarchaeia archaeon | reverse complement strand
TCCTATGCGTCAGAGGAACCATGGTATCGCATTCTTTAATTTCCACTTCTTCGTCAGCTATGAATCTTCCAGTTTCACGTGCCTTAGCAACGATTTCTCCCCGTGTTTTCTCTCCAACAACCTCGAATAGGAAAAGCTTAACAGTGGGCGCCACATCCTCCTCGATATCCCAGATCCCGATAACTCTCCCGTTGAGTAGGATTGTTGACGTCGCGTTACCTCCGCGGTCGAAAACATAGTCGTAATACTCGTGGTCAAGATATCTTTCACGGTCTTTGTAACCCATTAAGTAGGGATCGAGGGAAGGTAAAAAGTTCACCGTATTCTTCTTAGGTCGTGATTCATGTAGAGGCTTTAGACCTGAAAGATGCATTAAATAGTCGCCTTTTAGGTCTTGTATCTCTACCCAGGTTGTTTCCTCATGAAACCCATCCAGTATTTCTCCGACTTCACCTTTAAGAAAACCAGTCCACCATACTGTATCATTTTCAGTTACCGGTCCGAAGGAAGCAATGTACTGCTTAATCAAAATTCTCTTCGCTTCAGTTTCATCAACTGCGTTTAGGTTCATATCCGGGAAATACTCTTGAAAGATGTGGTATGTGTGAGTGTTGCTTCTCCAGCCGTACTTAGACTTTCCGCGGATCAGTAATCCTTTATCACACATCAGGTTCACGATAGGCGAAATATTCGATCGGGACCTCAGTGCTCTCCTGAGTTCCTTCGTTGACATCCCTTTTCCCTTAAGTTCTTCCAGAATTTGACTCGAGGTTTCTTCGTAATCTTTCTTGGTAACCCCTAGGAATAGGCTGTATTTTTCAGATAAAGGCACGACGAGTTTACTCGTCGCCGAGTAAGCAATAGGTATCGTTTCCTTTGTGAGTACATGAACGGTTTTGCGCATACACCGAATCTTACCAAGGTTTCTCTTAACGTAGAGCTCCTCATCTAACTGCTCTTTTCTAAAATCGCTGGTTCTCTGGAAAAGAGATAAGTAAGGTGTCGCTGGGTTAGTCGCATGTAGACCAATCAAGTCATTCACTACTTGAACAATACTGCGGGCTTTCGAATAACCCGTTAAATGTTGCTTTCTCAGAGTAAACTCGTTGATCTCTCCTAAACCTGTTTTCCTCATCCTTGACCACTTGTCAGATCGAGCATCTGAGGGTTCATACTATCCCCAGCCTGGGATTTTACACCTTAAAGGGTTTGTCACTCTAATTCTCTAGCGCCGCGATAACATCAGATTCGGTTCCGTGTTTTAAAACATTCTATCCGCGTTGTAAACTTGGTTAAATTATTCACCGTGGTTGAACAGTAGCTAAGACAGGGCTTCAAGATTTCAAATAATGAAAGGCGGAATGCATAAGTGTATGGGCGTACATTGCTTAGAATCTCTTAGTGTATCGGTGGCAATATGGACCGCCGCCGGTCTTACTGTAATAATCCTGATGATACTCCTCAGCTTTCCAGAAAGTAGACGCCTTAGTAACCTTAGTGGCGACCTTATACCCCTTGTCCTTCAACAACCTGACCAATTTTTCAGCCGCGGCTTTCTGCCCGTCGTTTAGATAGAAGACCTCCGACCTGTACTGCTCTCCGACATCGGGTCCCTGTCGGTTAACCTGAGTGGGGTCGTGAACCTCAAAGAACAGCTTCACAAGGTCTTCGTATGAAACCAAATCTGGGTTAAACACTATCTCGACTGCTTCAGCGTGACCCGTGCCACCTTTGCAGACTTCCTCGTAAGTAGGATTCGCCTTATGCCCACCGGTGTAGCCTACGGTTGTTGAGATGACGCCTTTAGCACGCTTAAGGTAGTATTCCGTTCCCCAGAAGCAGCCGCCGGCGAAAACAGCCTTCTCCATCCGCTACTCCTTCTTAGCCGGGATGAAGTTCAGGGAAATCGAGTTTACGCAGTGTCGAACACTCTTATCGGTAAACCCCTCTCCGAGGAAGACATGGCCTAAATGTGCGCCGCAATTGGCGCAGACAATCTCTGTGCGAACCCCATCCGCGTCCGGAACCCTCTTCACCGCACCCGGGATCTCATCGTCGAAGCTCGGCCACCCGCAGCCTGGGTTGAACTTATCATCAGAGCGGAAAAGCGGAGCATCGCATCTTTTACAGACGTAGGTACCCTTTTCCCAATAGTCGTTGTACATGCCGCTGAAGGGAAGCTCCGTGCCCTTGTAAACGATCACTTCCTCCTCCTCTTTCGTCAACTTACTACGCCGCCTTTCACCCACGCCCACGGTTACCATCTCCCCCCAAGTTTTTCACATACCTCGAAATAAGTCCTCGCATTTCCAACGGGGACACTAGATTCACACTTAAAGGCTAAAGCATTTGACTGTCGCTTGGAAAATTTTTAGGTTAAGTCGGGTTCGTGTAAGTGACACCCAGCTTAATGCTTTCCTCAGGGTGCTCATCGATCCGCTTGTAGGCTTCGTCCGATTCATCGAAGGGGACGATGGGGTCTACTAGCCCATCTACCTTAAGCTTCTGGGTTCGTAGGAGTTCGAAGGCTGTTCCCCGGATGCGTTTATTATCCCATACGGGATGGCCGCGGTTGGGGTCTGTGTTCGCCCGGCTTGAAAGCACCGTGACACGGTTCATATGCCATTCCTCACCCAGCCGCAGCCCCTTAGCTTCACCTACGTAGAAGGCTAAGGGAACCACAGTTCCGCCTAGAGCTGTGCAGCGGATGGCTTCATGAAGCGCTGGATAAGCGCCGCTGGCCTCCACGGACACATCTACGCCTACCTTACCCGTGGCAAGCTTGATTTCAAGCCCCACATCGCATTCCAGAGGGTTTAAGGCCACCGTGGCGCCGTGTTTTATAGCCTGCACCCGCCTTCTCTCAATAGGGTCGACGACGATGACTTCGAGGGCTCCTGAAAGCCTGCACATCTGCGCAACCATCTGCCCTATGGCGCCAAGTCCGAAAACCGCCACGCGGTCACCTAACCTAACGTTGCCGTCTCTTACAGCGCCGAGTGCGAACTCGGCTGGGTCCCAGTAAACTATGGCTTCGGATGTCATCCCCTCCGGGGCAACGCCTTCAACGCGGTTTTCAGCCACCGCATGGGTTTCCCTGATCGGATAGTGGCCGAACACCCTTTCACCGACCTTTAAACGTTTAACGGCTTCACCTACCTCGGTTACCCTGCCCACGGTCATGTTCCCCAAAGCCATCGGGAAGCCTGGTGCAGCGATGCCTTCCCTCGGCAGGAACATTTGCAGCTCTGAGTCCCAACGCCTCACTGAGAACGGGGAGGTACCCCTGTACACGCCAAGCTCAGTGCCGTGTTTAGGGGAGCTAAACTCGCTTTGTACACGAACCTCATTCGGCTTGAGGGGCTGCTCCTCATACTCCCTTATAACCGGCGTCCTCGGAGCGATGGCAACTAACTCCTTCGGCATGCACATCCCTTTCACAGGTGTAAAACTCTTCGTAAATATCATGCGATAAGGATTTAAAACGTTATTGAACACACGTATCCCGTTATCTCTCAGGCTTCAAATAATTTCTCAAATGGTATCCACTTTTACTATGGTTACTCTCAGGCGGTAGTTTGGGTACAGTTTAAATAACGTGTAAAACCGATATAGGGATAACGTGGAGTCCGCTGCTTTCAGAGGGAAATTATCCGATGTCAGAGTATAAGCTTCCATCAGAGGTGAACACAGAGGGGGAACTTGATGAGATACTCTCGAGGCCAACTCCTGAGACCGTGGAGGCTTTAAGGAGGCTTGAAGGCGACTTCGTAATCCTCGGGGTTGGAGGGAAAATTGGTCCAACGTTAGCGCGGCTTGTAATGAGGGCGTCGGTGGAGGCTGATGTAATCAAGAGGGTCATCGGAGTGTCGAGGTTCTCCTCTCCCGAGGTTAGGGAAAGCCTGGGCCGGGTGGGTGTGGAGACGATACCCTGCGACCTCTTAGACGATGAAGCCATGGATGCGCTTCCCGAAGCCTCTAACATCATATTCATGGTAGGTAGGAAGTTCGGGACGGAAGAGGATAAACCCTTAACGTGGGCGGTGAACACGTATCTTCCAGCACTCGTAGCTGGGAAATTCAGGGATTCAAGGATAGTGGTTTTCTCCACGGGTAACGTTTACCCCCTAGTTCCCTTAAGCTCCGGTGGGGCTACGGAGTCGACGCCCCTGGAACCTGTAGGGGAATACGCGCAGTCATGTCTCGGCCGGGAGCGGGTTTTCGAGTACTTCAGCCGGAGATACGGGTTTAAAGCCTTGTTCCTAAGGCTGAATTACGCCATCGACCTACGTTACGGGGTGCTATTAGACGTAGCTCAAAACGTGTTCAACAGCAGACCTGTAGACCTTCAAACGGGTTACGTGAACGTTATCTGGCAGGGGGATGTCAACAACCTAGCGGTTCAGGCATTAAACCTATGTGGGAACCCGCCGCAGGCTTTAAACGTTACAGGACCAGAAACGGTTTCGATACGGTGGTTAGCGGAACAGTTTGGGAGACTCTTTAACAAAGACCCGGTTTTCAAGGATAAAGAGATGGAGACCGCGTTTCTGAGCAACGCCTCCAAATGCCACAGCGCCTTGGGTTATCCCAAGGTTACCCTAAACCAGATGATCCACTGGGTGGCGCACTGGGTTTCAAAAGCTGGTCCCACCTGGAATAAGCCCACCCATTTCGAGGTGAGGGAGGGTAAGTTCTGAAATGGTGGCGTATCCTCTACCACCTAAGGAAGTCCAGGCGATTCTGAGGAAGGGAGTGGTTATTCCCGCTCATCCATTAGCCTTAACCCGAGAGCGTAAACTCGACGAGGTGAGACAGCAAGCCTTAACCCGGTACTACGTCGCCGCCGGCGCAGGGGGATTAGCCATAGGCGTGCATACAACACAGTTCGAGATACACGACCCCCACGTAGGGCTCTACAAACCCGTCTTAGAGTTGGAGGCGGAGACGATCAGAGAATGCGAGGAGAAACTTGGTAGACAGGTTGTGAAGGTCGCGGGGATCTGTGGTTCAACTATGCAGGCGGTGGCTGAAGCCAGCTTCGCTGCTGAGAAAGGCTATCACGCTGGGCTTCTAAGCTTAAGCGCGTTTAAAGACGCTTCAAACGATGATGTGATCGCCCACTGTAGAAAAGTCGCTGAGGTCATCCCAATCTTCGGGTTCTACCTTCAACCCGCCGCAGGTGGGAGGGCGCTAGATGTATCTTTTTGGCGGCGCTTCGTGGAGATCGAGAACGTGGTAGCCATAAAGATCGCCCCGTTCAACCGCTACAGTACGCTTGAAGTCGTTCGCGCAGTGGCTGAGGCTGGTAAAGGCGAGGACATCGCCTTGTACACAGGGAACGACGATAACATCGTCAACGACCTCCTCACCACCTTCCGATTCACCGTGAACCGAGAGCCCTGTAGACTGAGAATCGTCGGAGGCCTACTCGGACAATGGGCGGTGTGGACGAAGAAGGCTGTGGAGCTGTTGGAGGAGATACATGGAGTGGTGGAGTCAGCGCAGCCTATACCAGCGGAACTACTCACCCTCGGCGCGGAGTTAACGGACGCTAACGGTGCGGTATTCGACTGTGCCCACAACTTCGCCGGCTGCATCCCAGGTATCAACGAAGTCCTGAGGCGGCAGGGTCTCATGGAGGGAAGGTGGTGCCTAAACCCAGACCTCGACCTCTCCCCTGGGCAGGAAATGGAGATCGATAGGGTATGCAGGGTTTACCCCTACCTGATTGACAGCGATTTCGTCTTTGAGCATCGAGATGCTTGGATGAGAGGAAAAATTTTTTAAAGCTCTCACTGCCTAACGCTTTATCAACCATTTTTTTAAACGTGCCTGCGAATTAATGGATGAAATGCACCGCGTTCATGTCACGTAACCTTAACGAGCTTCCCCGTCTCCGCTGATTCATAGAGGGCGAAGAGCATTTTCAAAACCATGAAGCCCTGCTGCACGGAGCACGTCGGCTTTTTACCCCCGCGGATACAGTTTATAAAATGCTCAAACTTCGTTTCAACACGTAAATCCTTAAGGTCAGGGGTTTCAGCCACGGTTTTACCCTCTTCCTCCTTGGTGACGTAGAAGGGCCATATGGATGCCCCCCCTTCGGTGCCGCATACACGCGTAGCCATAAGTTCCTTTTCAACGTAAGCCGCCCAGGCGTTTTCCACAACCATCGAGGCGCCGTTCTTAAACCTTATAACCCCAACGGCGAAGTCCTCGGTGTCGAAGTTGGAGGCGAGGTCGCCCCGTGTCTCCCCAGCTGTGAAGCCTTTCCCACGTGGGCCAAATTCGGCGTATGTAGCTCCGAAGGCGGATACAGGTCTAGGACATCCCATCAGGTACCAGTTCAAGTCCACAAAGTGGAAGCCGTTGTCGATGAGCGCCCCGCCCCCCGATAGCTGCTTCCTAAAATAGGTAGACCTAACGGGGATACCGCTGCCGACCTGACGCATGTAGCAGTTATAACCATAGTATACTTCCCCGAAAAACCCGTCTTCAAGGAGTTTACGCGTGTAAGCCGCTTCCTTCATCCACACAAAGTTCGTGGGAACCATAGCCACCTTCCCAGATTTCTCAGCCGCCTTAACGATGGATTCACCATCTGGGAGAGAGGAGGCTAGGGGTTTCTCGCAGAGAACGTGCTTACCCGATTCTAGAGCGGATGTGGAGACGGGTCCATGCAGATAATTTGGGAGAACAACGCTTACAGCGTCCACCGAGGGATCGTCTAAGAGAGCTTTATAATCTGTGTAAGTCCTTGCTACCCCGTACTTTGAACTTACATCCTTAAGCTTCTGAGCGTCTACATCGCATAATGCGACTACTTCTACGTCAGGGATCTTAAGGTACTCTCTTAGGTGGTATAACCCTACGTTAAGCCCTATAACAGCCACCCGAACCTTATCCTCCACCATTAAAGCTCCCCCTATAAACCTCTCAGGAACCTTACCCTTCCAGGCTATTCACATTATCCAAGTCGCAACTGATATAAAACTTGTTCACTCCGTGACCATAACCTCCTCTTTATTCTTCAAAACCATACAATTTTCCCAACCCATCAAGGTCTAGATTTACGAGAAGAGAGGAGAGTTCATCGCATAGGAGAAGAAGATATAAGTGAAGAAGAGTGGTTTATAATTCGTTAGTGGGTAATTATGATAGAGTTACCTGAAGCCACTGTTTTAGCCAAGCAAATAAACGAGACAGCTACTGGTAAAAGAATAAAAAGGGTTATTGCTGCCCAAAGCCCGCATAAATTTGTCTGGTATTATGGCGATCCAAAAAAATACAATGGCTTGCTTGCAGGAAAGGTCATTGGTACTACTCTAAATTATGGTGGACAGGTTGAAATAAAAGCTGATGATGCCATCATCCTTTTCGGAGACGGAGCAGGTATGCGGTATTACACAAAAGATGATAAGCTGCCGGTAAAACACCAATTATGGATTGAATTCGATGATGGTTCGTCTTTAGTTAGCTCAGTACAAATGTATGGTGGTTTATGGGCATTTCCAGAAGGCGGTTTCGATAATAAATATTACAGGATGGCAAAAGAAAAACCCTCGCCATTAACAGCAACATTTGACAGAACCTATTTTTACGCTCTTTTTGGCGAAAATACCGAGAAACTATCATTAAAAGCATTTCTGGCAACTGAGCAACGTATTCCCGGGTTAGGGAATGGAGTTTTACAGGATGTATTATTTTTCGCTAAGATGCATCCGAAAAAGAAAATAAATACACTTTACGGAAAAGACGAGGATGAATTATTATATTCTATAAAATCAACCCTGACCAAGATGATCGCTGATGGAGGTCGGAATACGGAAGTCGACCTATATGGTAGACAGGGTGGGTACAAGACAATACTCAGCAGGAACACCGTAGACAAGCCATGTCCAGTCTGCGGAACAATCATCAAGAAAGAGGCATATTTGGGAGGCAGTATCTATTTCTGCTCTCGCTGCCAGAAGATGTGAAATTAA
>CAYNFI010000072.1:0-8259 GCA_964396445.1 uncultured Candidatus Bathyarchaeia archaeon | reverse complement strand
ACCAACCACACCGTAAGGTTTCAGGTTGCGTACTACGACTTCAGAGGGGTTACGGTATCGGAGGCAGGGCATTCGGAGATAAAGACCGCCGTGGTTAAAGTTGTACCGATAAGTACGGGCATATCCCTGAGCCTTCAACCGGTCAGCGTTAAGATAGGTGAATACCTGACCGTTACGGGGAAGCTGCTCGATGGAAACGGGAGGCCTATCTCAGGGCAGAACATTACTGTACGCCTCGACTCAACAGTTGTGGGCTTAGCTGCAACCGACACGTCGGGGAACGCTGTAGTCACGTATAAGATGAACGTGGACGCTGGAACGTATCAGGTTAGGGCTGGTTACGAGGGGAGCCGAGACTATCAGGGAAGTGTGGCAACGATTAACGTAATAGTGAACCCGTTGGCTACAACCCTGACCGTGAGCTTTCCATCAACTGTAACACAGGGGAAACCCGTAACCCTAACGGCTACGCTTAGGGATGAGAGGGGAAACCCGATACAGGGTGCAGCCATAGATTTCTACGTTTCAACAACCAAGATAGGCTCAGCTACAACCGGGGCTGACGGAACGGCTTCAACCTCTTACACGCCTAACGCCACAGGCGCCTTCCAGTTAAGAGCCGCCTTCATGGGAACCAGAAACTACGCTGAAATCAGCAGTGCTGTGAGTCCCTTCACGGTTCAGTTTGATTACGTACCCTACATAATCGGTGCAGTAGGTGTAGCGCTGATAGTAGGGGTTCTAATAGCCGCGGCGAGGTCGAGGAGGAGGAAGCCGGTTCCAGTACCGGTCCATGTAACGCCTATGGAGCGGTGGACGGTGATGGCGGTTGTTGAACATAAGACTTCGCCTATCCCTAAAGGTGAGGAAACCATGCTCAGCCACTTCTCCGTATGCCTGCCGTTAGAATGGCGGCAGTCCCCTAGACCCGGTTTTTATGAAGCTGAAGGCTTCGGCGTCGACGAGAAGGGAAGGCAGTTCTTCTTCAGCGTGAGAACGGAAGGCAGCGCCGTGGACTTCGCTGTTACAGGCCCTGGTTCCAACCCAGCCACCCCCTTAACCCGCGCTAAGGATGTGGTCACCTCTTACAAAGGTATCCGAAGCGGCGATAAGGTCGAGGGCTCTTTTTCAGGCTCTGTGGTTGACGATAAGGGTTCATGGGGTTGGTCAGGGTTCTTCGCCGTCTACGTATCTCCCTTCGCGAAAGGCAGTCTCCCAGATGAGTACAGTAACGCCCTCGATGCCTATGTTGAATCAAGCGGCGGAACGGTGAAGCTGGATCATGGGAAGAAGGAGAATATCCTGCGTCAAATTGAAATAATAGTCGACTCAGCCAAGTTCGTGGACAGCGACGCCACAGCTGATTATAAGGGCAAGGTCATCACTCTCCACTCCCGTCCATCTGCGATGAATAACAGGACCTTGAAAGACGAGTACATCCACGCAGCGGCTGACCTAGCGGGTATTGGCAGCAGTGAGAAGGAAGACCACCTGTTCTGGGAGATGATTAACAACCTAATCGACGCAGGCTTCTGGCATGAGAGCTGGAAGAAAGCGTTTATAGAAGACAGCACAGACCGAGCGCAGAGACACATGGATCAACGTGAAAGGTGTCTGAGGCGGGCGAGAGAATGCGAACAAGAATTGGGGAGAGAAAAGGTGGATAAGTTCCTCCAAGCCACAGGCTTCTCCATTCCTTAAATTTCTAGGAAAAAGGATCCTAAGGATATTTTGAAGTCACTTACGTAGTTCTCCGCGTTGTAGGAACCGTCGCTTCCTTAGGGTCCCTCATATCCTCTCGCTTTTAGGTATGATCCGTAACCTGTCCCTCTAACATCTCTAGGTTGAGCTTGCAGCGTAAGGGTGATCAAGGCTTCAGCGTTATGCCCGTACGGCGCCTTAGTCAAGACCTCTCCGTCATGTCCCACCGCGAGTGAGCATCCTATAACCTTTCTTCCCTTCCAAGGCCCAGCCTCGACCCATCCCACATTACTTACGCCTACGATGGTGATACCGTATAATCTGCATAAGGTTGAGTATGCTCGTCTCCACGTTTCACCGTATGGTTGCTTGGTGTTGTCATGGTCTGGGCTAACAGCCCATGCTGACGGTGAGAAGATGAAGTGTGCCCCCATCCTAGCCAATACGTGGCCGATTGCAAGCGAGTTCTCAAAATTGTCCGCGCAGATGTTGACCCCTACCACGCCAAGCTCCGACTCGGCGACGGAAAGTGTGTTGCCTATACTGTACAGGTCGTGGGCTATGTTCAACTCGTTGATCTTTCGGTGTTTAAGCCGGATCTTTCCCAACCTGTCGATTAGAACGGCTGAGTTGTAGATGCGGCTACCCTCTCGCTCTGTTAAACCAGCTACGATCATGATGTCTCCGTTTCTCGCAGCTCGGCAAAGCCTATCCGAGGTTTCACCTGGGATTTCTCTGGCATGTTCACGGGCGTTTGGATGAGTCCATCCTACGTCTAGGCACTCAGGTAGAACGATTACGTTGCATTTCTCTTGAGCCGCGTTTGATATCATCCTCTCCGCGCGTTTCAGATTCTCCTCTACTCTTCCCCCTTCAACCAGCATCTGGCCCATAGCGAGTTTAAACGCAGGGAAGCCCATAGTAAGCTCAGTTATAGGGAGTAAGGGATAAGCTTTAAGGGAAAAACACCCCAAGCTTACCCTGGGCATACTTTATTTTCTCGAGTATACGCGGGTTTCTTTCATGAATATCCTCTTGGCTATTGAACTGATGGTTCTGCGCTCCGTTTTCAGCCTTTCCCGGGGGATGATAACCTCACATGCGATGATGTTGTCTTGGCAGCTTAAGGAGTATCCTCGGGCACTCAGCTTCTTCACGAATATCATCCTAAGCTCTAAGTCATTTAGCTGGAAGGCTGTGGAAGGCTCGCAGATGGGAACGATGACTTCGATGAAGAAGGAGGGTTGGCAGGGGGTTTCCAGTCTGGCTCCTATGCTTACTCGATAATAGGGTTTCTTCTCCAATATTTTGTAGGATTCGTTACGCCCCGATTCCTCAGCCTCCTTCACCAAGGCTTGGGCGATTACCCGTTTCCTATCCTTCATGATCAACCATCTCAGCTCTTCCCGTACTTGTCGAAGAGTGCTACACCTGTGACTAGCACAGCCACGCTGGTTACCGAGACGATCGCTAAATCCGTGACTATCATAGGGCTCAGGACGGGTGCTCCCCGTAGGAAAAGTGAGGTAAGCGCATCGGTTACGTAGTAGCTTGGGACGAACTTACTTGCCTCCCGCATGCTACCTGAAAGTCCACCTGAGATGAAGGTGCCCAGCATCATCTGAGGGAGTATGAAGAGGAAGGCGAGGCCTGTGGCCGCCCCTGAGGACTTCGATATGGTGGCAGTTATCAAGCCGAAACCGACGCAGCACAGGGTGAAAACCGATATGATGATGAATGCAACTGTGAAGCTTATGGCGTCGCCCATAGGCCGGTAGCCTATAAGGTAAGCTGTTACGAAGACGAGTGCTACTTGAACTAGGGCTATGAGCATGTTCGATACGGCTTGACTTGTCATGAACTCTGATGAGGTAGTGGGCGTGGTGTTGATCCTCCTCAACATACCCCTTTCACGGTCCTCGGTGAAGGACTGGGCTACGGTCATGATCATGAAGATGGCGGCGTAGGCGAAGATCCCCGGCGCCATGTAATCGAAGGTTGTGAACTTAAGGGCTTGAACCAGTGACGGGGTGCCTAACTGGATGGGCTTGAAGGCGTTCTCTGATGGGCTTCCATAGATTGAAGCTGCAAGCACCTGCTGTACTATAGGTGGAATGGCTTGCATAGCGAACATCGACCCGCTGTCCAAGTACAGCTGGACCGTAACGTTTACCCAAGCACCCGGGTCCTTCGGTGACATGTGGAAAAGCTCGCAGCTCAACCCGAAACCTTGTGGTATCAAGAGGATCGCCTGGACTTTGCCTTGAACCAAGTCGCTCTGCGCCGTCTCGTTATCGTAGTACGACTGAATATTCAGGATCTGTGTCGCCTTCAGTCCATCTGTGAAGCGTTGAAGCCACCGCGCATATGCCGTGGATTTATCCAAGTCGACTGTACCAACGGCGTAGGTGGATTGCTGACCGCCGACGGCGCCGAATGTTATTCCCAAGAAGAACGTTAAAACCACCGGGAACAGCATAAGTAGGAACAGCCCGGCAGGCGCCCTCACAAGGTTCTTTATATTCGTCTTCACAAGGGCTGATACTCTCTGAAGCTTCAAGCTAAGCTCCCTCCCTTATCCTTCTACCCGTTAACTGGATGAAGACCTCTTCCAAGTTCCTTGCCGTGAACTTCTGCTTAAGCTGCTCCGGCGGACCTAAAGCGATGAGTTTCCCATGGTCGATTATCCCCACCCTGTCACACAGCTCCTCTGCTTCCTCCATGTAGTGAGTGGTCAGGATCACGGTTTTCCCCCGTTCCTTCAAGCCTCTTATGAAGCTCCAGACTGCGCGGCGGGTCTGCGGGTCCATGCCTACCGTGGGCTCGTCTAAGAACGCGATCTCAGGGTCGTGAACCACAGCCATGGTTAGGCTTACACGGCGTTTCATGCCTTCGCTGTACTTCCCCACCTGCCTCTTCGCATCTCCCTGTAACCCCATTCTTTCAAGGAGAAAGTCGGTGCTCTTTCTCAGCTCTTCTTTAGGCATGCAGTGGAGGCTTCCGAAGAGCTCGACGTTCTCCCTACCTGTGAGCGTAGGGTAAACAGCGGGTTCCTGGGGACAGACGCCGATAAGCTCCTTCACTTTTCCAAGGTTCTTCCCCACCTCGTAGCTGCCTACATAGACTTGACCAGCCGTAGGTTTGAGGAGACCGCATAGAACCTTGAT
This sequence comes from uncultured Candidatus Bathyarchaeia archaeon, assembly GCA_964396445.1. Taxonomy (GTDB): domain Archaea; phylum Thermoproteota; class CALKCG01; order B24; family JAWCPE01; genus CAYNFI01. Next base: position 3,391 of record CAYNFI010000072.1, on the reverse strand, counting down.
GGTAGTGGTCTTCCCAGACCCGTTTGGACCAAGCAGTCCGAAGAGCTCTCCGTCATTGACTTCGAGGCTTAACCCGTTAACCGCCGTGACGTCGCCGTACTTCTTCGTTAGATTGTGGATGACGATTCCGTTCTTCAACGTTCAACTCCCTCACAGCTCTGCTCTAACGTTAACTTAGGTTGGAATATAAGTTCTTGTCAAAGTCTTAGGAGAAAGAAAGGCTGATTGAGAAGCCCGGTTGTCCACTTTGTAACAGACCTGGTTGAAAAGAAGTACTGTTGCCTTCGATAGACGTACACGTTAACCTGAGCCCTCATTTTCTAAAGACGCCCTTTTCCATGACAAGCCTGTCTCTCCACGTTTCGAAGATGTAACCGGTGTAAAGGACGTTGGGCACGAAGGACTCGACGGCTTCCTCCTTCTGTAAGCGTTCCATTACGTCCCTCAACTCCTTCATCGTGTTCGTCCATACCCAGCATAACAACAGGTTGGGAAGGTTACTGAACGATACTATATTGAAAAAGCTCGGTCCGTATTTGTGCGTAAGCAAAGCCTGTACATCGGCTTTATCAGCTGAGCTTCTAAGCTGTACATGGAAGATGGTCATTACATCGTTTGAAGCATCGGGATACCATTCAAGCGAAAGCTCTATGAGGCCTTCTTGTATCATCCTCGTCAGACGCCGCCGTGCAGTCTTCACGGAGACGCCGAGTTGCTCAGCTAAGTCTAATACGGGTTTCCTCGAGTCTCTACGTAGCGCGTTGATGATCTGATAATCCAACGTGGATAATCTACCCGCCTTCGAGAAGGTGAAGGGACTGTTGGCGATGCCTACAACCGGGTCCCCAACATAGGCCTCTTTCTTCACGAAGGCAACGTAGGGCTCAAGCTGCGATACGTCTTGAAGGTAAGCCCCAACGTAAACGTAGCTTCCGCCGGCAAATGCGACCCAGAACGTGGAATCGTTGTTCCTCAGTCTATCATGGACCTCACGGGTAACATCTACCCCTGAACTGCCGAAGATGAACACCCCGATAGCCTTTAAAGCCGCTAAGCTCACGTTAGCCGTGAAGGCGCGTATTATACCAAGGTCCTTCAAGTCCCTGACTCTTTTATGGACGGCGTTCACGGAGAGACCGACTCTATCGGATAAGTCACGGTATGAAAACCTAGAATTCATCATCAAAAGCTGCGACAAGATAATATCTGTCTTGTCCAAGACAGTAAACCATAACTAAAAGGAACGCGCTTGCTTAAATACCCTCCATCCACAAACCCAGCGTATTTCTTATGGATAGCGCAGCGTCAGCGCTTTGATATATTGATTAAGGTGAGTGCAAGGGGTTCAAATCCCTGTCCAGACTTATGGTCTCCCATAGGTTACGGGGCTTCATAGCCTAAAAAAGGGTAGGGCTTAAATTAGCAAGCGTTATAAACGCTTTCATAAAAAGATTAATTGATTCCTACTCGAAGTTTCCAAGTGCAAGTGTGAGGTGAATCATGGTATGACGGCTATCTGCACTGTTAAGCGCGAGGTCTATTTCCGGCATTCAGAGGAACGTGGCGCGGCGTGTGTCTCAGCCCGCTACGTAGGCAACGGTCTACGGCGCCAAGAGATGCTTAGCTATGAACGCTACAGCGACTGGACAGGAGGACACCGAGTCCGTGTATCGGAGGACAATGGTAGAACATGGTCGGAATGGGCGCTCCAGCATGAGGAGTGGCCTGAGCAGGGTGGGTTCTCGAAAGAGGAGAGTCCCACAGCCTGGTGCTACGACCCGGTAAGCGGGAAACAGGTCCAGTTTATTTTCCAACGTATCACGGTTGGGAGGGGGAATGAAGCCATCGCGGAGATGTTTAAAACGGGGAGGCAGACCTACTTCGACCATAACTTCTGGCAGGTCTCCGACGATGACGGGTTAACTTGGGGGAAGCCGTATCAGCTCCGGTATGAAGCCGGGGGTTACTTTAACCCGGAAAACTGGGGGGATGATGCCTTTCAACGTACAAACCAGATGTATGGAAGCTACTCAGCCGTGGCTACGCGGGAGGGTACAATCGTCTACCCCTCCGCTGGGATACACGTGGAGGTCACGGATAAGGGTAAGAAGGAGCAGGTTGACGGTGTACTCTGCTTCATCGGCAAGTGGAACTGGGCGGAGCGGACTTATAACTGGGAGGTCTCAGAGCGGGTTGCCGTGCCGCATCGATTCTCTGGGCGCGGTCTCTTAGAACCCGCCATCGCTGAGCTCTCCGACGGCAGGCTCTGGCTGGTGATGCGGGGTTCCAACATCGTCTTCCCACCTGACTGGGAGGGAACCGTGGAGAACGGTGGGCATAAGTGGACGAGTGTCTCCGAGGACGGCGGCCGCACCTGGAGCCCAGTCACCGACCTACGCTATGAAACCGGGGAGTCCTTCTACTCCCCCTCCGCCTTCGCTAAGCTTCATCGCCACAGCCGTTCGAAAAAGCTCTACTGCTTCCTAAATATCTCCCCCAGTCCAACCCGTGGAAACAGTCCCCGGTATCCCCTCTGCATCGCTGAGGTGGAGGAGTCCATCCCCGCGCTGAAAAAGGACACGTTGACGGTGATCGACGACCGGGATCCAAGGTCTGACAGTAGTGCGGTGCAGTTTTCCAACTTCAGCGTGTTTGAGAACCGGGAATCCGGGGCGGCCGAGTTGTACCTGACACGCTTCGGCGAGAGAGAGGACTGGCGTATGGCAGACGCCTACAAGTACGTGATTACGCTTCTCTAAAGAACGAGAGAAGTTACCCGAGTATTAAGGCGTAGGATAAACTCTGAGGTTAAGGCTTAATCGGTGTGAGAACCTGGTTTACCTCCCATTTACCCTTAAGACGTGGAAAAAGCTTTCTCTGCGAATACGGCTTCAAGCTGGAAGCGCCGCATAGACGGCTGTACCTCCAAGACCGGTTAGCCTCGAGATCGGTAACTAGTCGGATGGAAAGAGGGTCTCAAAAAGAAATAACGCCTAAATCGATTTTCAGGTTGCTATGATACGCTCCATAGTTTCCATTTCTTTCACTGCTTTGAGGATTCCTCGTCTGTCTTAAGCCCCTTACCTCGGGTTCGTCTACGCCTCCATACAACGATCACTGCAGCTATGATGACGGGAATGGCTATGAGCGGCGCGATGTAGATGAGGAGTTCGGTGATGTTACCCGCGGGTGGAGGTGGCTGATACGTGACTTCGAGGAATCGGGTTGAAACCAGGTACATGGCCCAGCTGTCGAAACGACGTTGGAAACTCGGGAGAGGTGGGACGTAAACACTGAAGTAATTGATGTTTGCGTCGGAGAGTACCTCCACCGTTAACGGACCTGTCGATTGGACTGTGTGCATCCCGCCGAGGATGACTTGGTAATCATC
>CAYNFI010000071.1:1596-8365 GCA_964396445.1 uncultured Candidatus Bathyarchaeia archaeon | reverse complement strand
AAGTTTTACGTTAGTATAACCCGTAGCCTCCGCATATGCCTACGCATTGACCCGTCACGTAATCTGACAGGTCTGTCACCAGGAACTCAACGACTTTGGCGCATTCCTCCGGCGTACCAAGGCGGCGTAGAGCGATCTGTTTCTCCAACGCCTCCCTAACCTCAGGGCTGGCACGTCCCTGAGCAACGGCGCGTGATGATAAAATCCAGCCTGGCGCTATGCAGTTCACGTTTATACCGTAAGGTCCAAGCTCGGCGGCGAGGACCCGTGTATAATGGATGACCCCGGCTTTAGCCACGCTGTAATCAGCTCCACCGCCTCCGAAGCTAATCTTGATACCAGCCTGCGAAGCGACGTTGACGATCCTCCCGCTCCTCTGCGCCTTCATCGGGACACTGACGGCTTGGCAGCAGAAGATGGTGCCCATGAGGTTGAGGTCTAAAATATAGCGTAGGTCGTCTTCAGGCATGCTTGAAGCCCAGGCGGGTCCAGGGCGGAGCCTTCCACCGGCGTTGTTTACAAGGATGTCGATTCGACTGAATGCATCAAGGACCTGTTTAACCATGGCATCAACCTCTGCTTTCTTCGAAACATCCGCCACGATGCCCATAGACTTCCTTCCGAGGTTTCTCACCTCATCCATAACCGTGGCGGCTGTAAGCACCTCCCCGAACTCCTTAGCGGCTTCAAGGTTGACATCGTTAACTACGATGTCGGCGCCGAGTTTGGCAAGGCGTAGGGCGTAGGCTCTTCCAAGACCGCGGGCTGAACCTGTGATGAGAGCAACTTTACCCTCGAGTTTCAGATCGCTCATCCAGACCATCCTCCGTAGGACAAGGATTGCAGGGTGTTCCCTAAAAGCCTTAACCAATTTCCTCTAAAACTCTTTTACTGCTAAGTTGGACATAATAGGCAAGTGAAAGGATTTCGAGAAAAATTAACAGTATGTTATGTTTGGATCTTACAACTATAGATAGGCAAACTCGTTATCATCAAGCGAACAATTGGTATGAAACCATGGTGTTCAACTATTGTGGCGACGAAGGAGCTCCATGGGGAGTCACCTTACTCCATGATCACCCCAAGGTTTATTCCTCGTTAAGATCCCTTATGCGCAGATTACAGAGGAGAAAATGTTAAGGTTTTAGGTTAAAACCTTATGGAAATCCTAAGCGGGACTTTTTAACACCGACTATGGTAAAGCCAAGTTTTATCTTCATGATTAGACCAGCCTTAGAAAGCCTTTTAGTTCACAGTTAGGTATGCGCACACGTTAAGATCTAATTTGGATAGCGAGCGTGGGTGGGTAGACGCGGGTAAGGATGATGGCGTTTGTTAGACGCGTATGAATTGGAGAGATATGAACGCCAAATAAGGGTTCTTGGGGAGAAAGGTCAGGAGAAGTTGAAGGCTGCAAGGGTTTTTGTAGCCGGAACCGGGGGATTAGGCAGCTCAGTAGCCCTGTACCTAGCTGTGGCAGGTATCGGATCGTTAACCATAGCTGACAACGACGTCGTTGAACTGAGCAACTTGAATCGCCAGGTCCTACACTGGGACCGGGACGTAGGAGAGAGTAAGGTACAGTCGGCTTATGAAAAACTCAGCCAGATCAACCCACGCGTCGACTTGAAGGTTCTGAATGAAACGATCGGAGAGGATAATGTTTCGCGGTTGATCGGGGACACCGATGCCGTCGTCGATGCCCTAGATAACTTCCAAACGAGGTACATCCTTAACAAAGCCGGTCTAAGGAGGGGGATTCCTCTTTTCCACGGAGCCGTACATGGATTCAATGGGCAGGTCGCAACTATGATTCCACGGGAAACAGCATGCCTAAGATGTATCTTCCCCTCAGCGCCTCAACCCCAAACCTTCCCGGTTATAGGCGCTACAGCGGGCATCATAGGGGCAATCCAAGCCACGGAGGTTATAAAGTACTTTACGGGAACAGGCGAACTTCTAGTGAATAAGCTGCTCTTCTACGACGGTGAACGGATGGAATTCTACAGAATAGATGTTCAGGTAAACCCTCGATGCCCAGACTGCGGCGTTCATTAAGCCCTGCAGGTAAATAGGTTCTAGTTTCACGCGTCAGCTGGCTTTATAGTGTTCTCTTCCATCAGAGTCGAAGACACGGTACCCGATGTCGAGGCGGTGAGCCATCTCCACGAGGTGTGGTGTAAGGTCTCCGTAGGTGAACGCCAAGTGGTTGCACGGCCAAGCTTCGATGAGGGTTCTATCGGGAACCGGGGTCCTACCCCTGATGAGAGGCCACGAATACGTGTATCTTTCATGTTCCTCAGGGTGTACATCGATTGTTTCTATGACCGTTGCCACCAGTTGGTACCTTAGGTTTTCCCTACCGAGCCTCGCCACAGTCATGGTGTAACCGCCCGGTGTTCTTCCCCTTACCGAGCTTCCCCCAGCCGCGTAGAAATATTCCTGACCCATGTACTCAACGTTGTCAAGCTTTTTAACGGAGTCCATGTCAGGGCCTCCGAAGAAGTATGGCGGATGCTGGCCGCAGTTGTGTATCGTAAGGATGCCGTCTTCTACATCCCGGAAATCCCCGAAACCCGCCGGCTTCCCCGTTATCAGGTACATGAAGAGCTGGGTTAAAGCCGAGTCCATATCGTTCTCACAGGCAACCGGGATAACCCCTTTAAGCCTTCCATCAGGTCCAACGTCGTTGCTTAGATAAGCCGAGACTAAGCAGGCTGTGCATTCTCTGGCGCTTAACTCGTCTTGACACTTAACCCCCGCGAAGGTCGCCGCATACTCCCGGCAGATGTCCAAGGCGGCGTAGTAGAGGGAAAGCTGGTAAACGAATTTTTCAGGTGACTCAAGCTTTTCCCGCGTGAAGTCGAAGTGCCCATGCTTCCCCTCGAATAAGTAGTCAACGGCTTCTGAAACCCTCCTATCTATGATCTTATAACCGCCTTCGCCGGGTTTACCCTCCCATTCAACCATCTTCAGGGCTCTGACCACGAGTTCAGACTGGTCTAAGGCTTCGTAGCTGACGCCGAAGAGCTTCTGCCACTGGTCTACGTCAGCCGTGGTCGTGGGCATCTTTAAAGACATCCCGCCTAAGGCTAGGTATTTCTGCTTCTTCAAGGCGGCTATGGCGTTATTAACGGTCTCCGAGGAATCAGCCCTAGCAGCGTAGAACCTCAGGATGCCCATGAGCTCTTCCAGAACCCTCGGGTCCTTGTCGATGATCCCGTAGCACGTAATATACGGTACGCCTATTCTCTTTAAACCCCCGCCGGAAGCCATCCCCGCCACTAGACCGGGAACCTGTGTGTCCTTGTATGAGAACATTACCACCCTTGGGATGTCCACGGTTTCATACGTGTAGAACTTCACGGCGTCAACTGAATCGTAGGGGAAGGTCCAGGAACCCTGGTTTATTATGAGGGCTTGAGGTTTCGCCGCGGCGATCTTCTTCACATGCTCGTAAACCAGACCCGTGTTCCACGCGACCTGGTCCATCTTCGGGTAACCCTCACCTCCGCGGATAACCTCAACGCCTCTTCCCCGCAGCGCGTCTACGAGGGAAGCCTCATGGCTTAGCATTAAATCGATGTTCTCCCCCCTAACCCATGGTCTGGGGTCGTTTGGGGAGAAAACTCCTACCCTGATCTTTCCCACCATTTTTCAGCCTCCTACCAAGCCTATGGTGCACCGTTCCACTATATCATTTTTTCCAAGCACCTTTGAGATCTTACTGGGACGAAAACTGCGAAGGGAAACGTCGGGAAGCACCTTGCCTACGGCATGGATGATCCCTGGAGCGTCTGTTCCCATTTTACAGACAGCCGAGGATTCGAGGAGTCCAAGCCTATCGATTTTAACGATGTCTCCGAGGTGGTGGGTTAGCTTCAAAGCCTCTTTAGCCCTGCGCACAGTGGTCCCAGCGATGAGGACCCTGTCTAAACCCACGTTAACCCATTCATCGAAGAGGCTTAGCTGCCTCTCCGACAGCTCGGCTTCTACACGCACTGCATCCGCGTCGACCGTGGTGAGGTGCACGTATACGGGTAAACGGTTCTGTAAGCTCCAAAGCTCTTTAACGGCTTCCACTCCCAGGTTTTTCCCATCAGCCAGCTGTCTTCTTAAAACGCTTAACGGGATGAAGGCGTCAACGCTCTCCGGCTCCGTTATCCCCACGTCAACGTAGATGCCCTTGTCTTTTTCAACCCCTTCTACGATTCTTCCTTTAACGTTCATCGATGGATGATGTGCCCCCAACCTTCCGAGGGTAACCCCGATGACCCTCTCGACGAGGTTTTCGGCGACATCCATGTCTTGCCCATCGATCTGAACGCTGACCCATCCCCTCAAGCTTACCTCAGAGACCTTAACCTGAAGGTTTAAGCCCTTCACTAACTCAAACAGGATCGAAAGGAGTGCTTGCTTCCCCTCGTTCACCCGCGGTCCATAAAGCTTCTCGGCTAAGGTTAGGGTTTTCACAGTGACATAACCTTAAGGGTTACCATGGTTGAAGCTAAGTGTTGCTCAGCTCGTGCTCAAGCACGCTGATCTTCTTCTCCAACGCCGCTATGTTCGCGTCGTTGTCTACGTATTCAAGGGGTTTACGGCACTTAGGGCATAGGAAGGTTGTTTCCATGGCCTCCTCGAACGTCACCTTCGGGCAGTCCTTGTTTAGGCAGTAGTAGAAGTTGTGGTTCCGCTCGTAATCCAGCCTCTGCCGAAGTTTCTCCATAACCCTCCGTTTCTCGTTCTGGATGAAGCCTTCGACTTGGTCTGGTTGAAGCCTCCACTTGAAAAGGTACCATCCCGTCTTCTCATCCCTGAACCTCTTAACGCTTACAAGCGAGGAGTCTACGAACTTGTAGAGGATTTTCCTCACCTCGTTCGGCCTGATACCAACCTCTACGGCTAACTCGTCATCCGTGATCTCATCGTGTTTACTCAGGTACTCGAATATTTTAACAGCTTCCTCCCCGCCGATAACCCTTACCAATCTAAACAGCAGATCGTTCCTAACAGTTGAAGTCAAACCAAACCTTCCAGATAATATAGTACCATTGAAAACTTAAGGGTTTTCATCACTTGCCAGAGCCTCTGCAAGACGCAGTTTCGGTTATCTTCATAACCCTTTTCCCGCGTTTCTGCGGGACAACCTTCAACATCCAACCGTGAAACTCCTTTGAAAGCTCCCCTCCCTTGAAGAACCTGTCTAGGAAAACGGCTAGGGCGCCTACCTCTGAATGGGGCTGGGACCCAACGGCGACGTTCCAGTCCGCCAACCCGTATAGAATGGATGGAACCCTCTCCGAGCCTACGACCACGACTTTATCTCTCTTAGACCTCCTCAAAGCCTTAACGGCATCTCCTATCGGTAGACCATAAACGGTGAGGTGTATGACCTCGCATCCCTCCTCCTTTTTCTTTTTAAGAAAGCTAAGCCAGTTCCTCTCGTAGTGAACCCTGAAGGGTCCACCCCATCTTTCAGCGACGTCCGTTAAGGTGTTTATGATGCCTTTATCGTATTGCCCTGAGAGGACGATTTCGTCAGCGCCGAGGGCCCGGGCCACAAGCCCAACATGGGTTGTAATACGGATGTCTCTTCCAACTCTATGTCCGAGCCTAAGCACTGTCAGCTTCAAGCCATTACTCAGCCTTCTTATCCTTAACCTTAACGATGTCCCCTAATGTCAAGACGCGGGGCTTCGCTTCCTTAGGTACCTCAACAACCGGGGTTGACGGTTTAACCAAGAGTTTAATCTTCAACGCGTGTTCAAGTTTCCCAGCTAACACATCGTCTGGGACCAGTTTCCCCGCTTCAATCTTCTGAATAACCGAGGCTTTTTCACTGATCTTTAAACCAAGCACATGATGACTTAAACCCAGCCCCTCCCTCGCCCTCTTCACTACTTGCCCATAATTCCTCACTAACTCCGTTTCAGCAAAGCCTCCAGTTCCTTTCACAGAGGGTAACCCAACCCCTATTCTAACCCTAGCCCCCGCTCCCCTCGCACTGATCCTCTGCACCTCCGTAGGCTTCCTAGGAGGCGCCGCCTCCCTCACCACCTCACCAAGTTCTCGGCAGTTTTCACAAACAGTAAGTACCGCGCCTTCAACAGAGACCTTGCTCAACCTAGTAGCTCTCTTACCGCAGATCTCACAGGTGGACATGAACCGCCCTCGAAACGCCAAAGCACACATGTATCATAACAGGCTCATTTACGTTTCGGCTTGCTTCATGACGTATATTTATACAACAGTTCTTCCTGTGAAAATCCATGGAGACCCTCGGTGAAAGGCTCTGGTTGAGAATGGTTAAAATACGGGGTTTATGCAACGTAGACGAGGAGCTGGTGCGTTGCTTTGATGAGGAAGGTAAGCCCTAGACAGGCGCGGAGGATGATGCAGCAGATGGGTATGAGGATGGAGGAGCTTGAGGGCGTTGTGGAAGTCGTTCTGAGAACGGGTGATAAGGAGATCGTTGTCGAGAACCCCTCCGTGGCAGTAATGGAAATCCAAGGTCAGAAGATGTTTCAGGTTTCTGGTGAAAGGGTGGTGGAGAAACCCTTGAAGGCTGAGGTGAAGGGAGTTGAAGTGAGAGCTGAGGATGCTCAGTTACTAGCCATGCAGTTGAATGTATCGCTTGATGAAGCGCGGAAAGCCCTAGAGGCTAGTAATGGAAACCTAGCTGAAGCACTTCTCCTGCTTCAAAGCCGGCGTGGGAAGTAACCTGTTAAAACCCGCTGATGTGCTTTTCACCGGCTGGTGTACCGCCCAT
>CAYNFI010000071.1:0-1496 GCA_964396445.1 uncultured Candidatus Bathyarchaeia archaeon | reverse complement strand
ATATCGTCTCCGTACATGTAGGCTGGGGGGTTAAGGTCCGCCCAGCCTTTCGCCAACACCTCTTGCACAAACGTGAACTTATCCATCAGTTTCCTTATCCGTTCCTTCGCCTTGTAGAGTCCCCTTATGAAGAGGGGCCAACCGAGAAAAGCGAAGAGTTCATCGAATATGGCTGCTCCGCAGAAAATGTACACCACGCCGAACCTACGGTAAGCCTCAACGGCTTTCTCCATCTCTGAAACGGATTGATCGAGTATTTCACCTTCAGTTAGAGGTTCGAGGTCAAGGTCTTGTAAGTCCTCGAGAGTCTTATAAGGTGTTTCAACAATCCACGTTGTTCCCTCCTCTGGGATCGACCTGAACGTGAACTCTTTTTCACAGACTAGGTAGCCGCGTTTACTGTCACGCCATGTCCTAGGCTCGGTCGGAGGCAAATCCAACCCTGTCCGAGTAGCATCGATCCCAAGTTTTGAGTAAGTCCTAGGTATAACCTCCTCTACGGGACCTGTTCCACCCAGTGCATTGAATATCTGTATCTCGTTTATCAAGTCCCATGTGGCCACTCTGTCGGGCTCTTCAAAGTTTAAACACCTAACGAATCTTTCATAGGAATCCAAGGATAAGCATCCGCCTATCTGAAGAACGCCATCGGGATTTAATGCTTTCCAAAAGGAGAGACTTCGATAACGTCCTCGGTAGAGTTTCTAAACCCCTTCTAGTCCTTATGAGGTTTGGAGGCGTCTAGCTCTAGGATCGGCTGCCTAAGCTTTGGGTGTTGATGGCTTCCGCGATCACCTTGAGGCTTATGTCTGGGTTTGGGATGTCCTCCGTGACGCCCATGATGAACCCATGTGTTCCGGAGGCTTCCTTAACGAAGTTAATGGCATAAGATCTTAAGGCTTCCTCACCAAGTTGGCATATTGAGCCTGGAAAGTTCGCCCATATGATGAACTTGTCACCCCAGGTTTCCAGTGCTTCTTTAAGGCTTAGGTCGCCCATTGGTGGTGGGGTGAAGGCTTCGACAGCGTCTAAGTCAGTGTTGCGTATGAGGTTCTTGAGGCTCCTTAGCTTTCCATCCATGTGGGCTACGTAAAGCTTATCCTTGGCGTGGAGGAGTCTTCCATACTCCTCATAGTAGGGTAGGCAATATCTTTCAAAGAGACTGGGTGATGTTACGACGCCGTTCATGTTTTCAGCTGTTTGTACAACCTCGCCGGGCGACTCAGCCACGATGCCGTAGATTTCACGTTGCTTCTTAGCCATAACCCGCATCAGTTCCTCCATCTCCCGGCGGTGCCTGTAAAGCCCTAAAGCCCAAGTCCTGTAACCCATAAACCATTTTAGAAGCCATTGCAGGGGAGTGGCTTCAACCCTTACGATGGCTAAGCCGTCGCCGCCTAGGTGACGCTCAGCATCCAAGAAAGCCTTATAGTTCGGCGTGCATATTGTATCCTCGACCATATACTCGACGACCTCGTAGTCCTCAACCTCTTTAA
>CAYNFI010000070.1:0-8556 GCA_964396445.1 uncultured Candidatus Bathyarchaeia archaeon | reverse complement strand
GATTTTCAAGGGAACAGAAACATATGTTGGATATAACGTTTACGTCTCAGTTGAACCATGAAATTTATAAGTTTTTAAATTTTCTGTTCCTCTCACGATAGTTAAAGCCTTACTACGGAATGATATAGGAAAGAAATGTCCTCCGTCGGTATGGATGCTATGTTCAACACAATGGACATGGGTTGTAAAACGCCGGATATTATAGGCTTTGGGACCTCAAGGGACACAGCTTTCACTTAAGCCTGATGACTAGGGTGTTTACGGAGTGTGCTGGAGCAGTGTATGTGAAGGTTTTTCCACTTACCTCAATCCCTTCATGTTTAGGTTTCACGCGGTTGAAAGCATTAAAGTCGTTGTGTGCCCGTACATTTTCCGCGGTGAGAACCGTTACCTCTCCTTTTTCCACCGTTAAATTCCCTTCAAGCACTATGTCTGTCTCCACCTCCTCAGTCAGATGCTGGTTGACGAGCGTTAACACGAGTTGATTTTCTCCACGTCTGAGTGAAGCTGAGATGTCAAGTGCCTGCATCGGCTTCTTCACCCTCTGCGCTCTTGCCCGCCGCTGAGTCGGCGGCCTCAACTCCATGATCGTCGGGGAGTCCACGTCTACGGCTAACGCCGTGTTCCCCATATGTGCCTTATACATGTCGAAGACATGGTATGTGGGCGTTAACACGGTTTGACTTCCCTCGGTGAGGATGAGTGATTGTAGGACATTCACTGTCTGCGCAAGGTTCGCCATTGCGACTTTACGTGAATAGTTATTGAAGAGGTTGAGGACTGAGGCTGCGAGTATCGCATCGCGTACTGTGTTCTGCTGGAAAAGCCCTTTCTCCACAGTGGCTTGAGGATACCATGTTCCCCACTCATCAACTATGATCCCTATATCCTTCCTTCCCTCGGCGAAGAAGTCTACGACGGCGATTGCCTGTTGAAGTTGGTATTCAAGATCTTGTACGCTGCCTAGAAGGCTGTAGTACTGTTCATCTGTGAAGTCGATGTCTCCGCCGTGTCCGCCGAAGTAGTGATGGATGGAGAGATGGTCTACGAGGTGAATATGATCCTTTAGGCATTCCATGAACCTTAGGTTCCAATCCCTGGTTGTATGCCCGCAGGCTATTAGCTGAATTGAGGGGTCAACCCGTTTAAGGAAACATGCGTATCTACGGTACTCCCACGCGTAGTAAACCGGGTCGAAGTCACCGCCGCATCCCCAGTTCTCGTTGCCCACACCCCAGTACCGGACATGGTGGGGCTTTTTCACCCCATGCTCAGCGCGGAGCTGCGCATAGGAACTGCTCCCAGCGTAGTTGCAGTACTCAACCCATGAGGAAGCTTCGGAGACGCTGCCTGAACCTACGTTTAAGCATATGTAAGGCTCAGCGCCGACCCTTGAACAGAAGTAGAGGAACTCATCTGTTCCAAAGGCGTTCGGCTCCTCACCTCCCCATGTAATGTTAACGCGTACGGGGCGGTGACCTCGGGGTCCCACACCGTCCCCCCAGTGGTAATGGTCTGCGAAGCATCCTCCAGGCCACCGCATCACAGGTAGGCTGATCCTCCCTAATGCTTCAACCACATCCCTGCGCAAACCCTTATCGTTCGGGGTCTCCGAGTTTTCGCCAACCCATATTCCAGGGTAGATGCACCGCCCAAGGTGCTCGATGAAATGCCCGTAAACAGCCGGGTTAATCGTTCCAATCGTTTGGTTAAGGTTGATGATGACCTTTCCCTTGCTAGGCATAGAAAGCTTTACCTCCAGTTACTACGGAACACGGAGCCCTTATTAGCCTTTTTTCTCAACTTAAGTTCACAAGAAGTGAGAGCGTCTTCCGAGCAGCGTGAGAATCGTTAACTTATAATCAACTAATAAAGATCTTACTGCTACCTTTGTAAATTGGGTAAAGCGCAGATTAGATTAAGGGTTTGGTATTTTCTACATTGCTGAACATTGTATGCGAAATAGTTAAGAGGTAGATAGCTGAAAATTCCATAGATAAGTGGTATGTATGCCATATAACCTTTGGTACATGAAAGAATATTTTTATGAACTTTGTGATGGTTTTGATTACCGTGTTCCTTGGAGTTTTCAGACATCTTTTATGAAGGCTATACTCTCTCTTTTCAGGGAGGTTCTCAAGAGAAGTAGAAAAAGGAGTTGAAATATTTGAATGAGGAAACTGCAAGAGAGCGCCAGTCAAGAGTTGTTCTGTCTGGTGGCAGATGGGAGGAATATGTGAGGCTTTACCTTAATGAGAGACTTCAGGGTTCGGGTATTGAAGTTATCCACGGTAAACGTGAGAGTGAGATAAAGCTACGGAGCCTAACCCTGTGGAGGATGCTCTCCCTACCATTGAAGGCTTCAACCCTTCAAGAATCGGTGTGGGGAGATATTGACTTAGTTGCTGTTAAGGGTGAACTGCCTATGGCAGTTATAAGCTGTAAGGTTAGTTTGCATGGGAGATTTACCGAAACCTTATTCTGGGGTTTACTTTATAGTGCCTTATCGAAAATTAAGGTTGTCTTAGCCACACCAGATGGTGGTCGTGGGAAAGATAGATGGGAGTCTGAGTGGGGCACCCCGGAAGAGCCGAGCAAAGACCGTCTGCTTGCAGAGTCATACCTAGATGGTGTATATGTTGAAAATGTGGATGAATGGTGTAAATACATAAAGCCTAGGGAGGGCTCGGTTTTAGGGGGTATAGTGCAACCTTTAAGCGAGCTTCCAGAAGAACTGAAGAAATGGGCTGAGGAAATTGAAAAACTCGTTTACGTTAGAAAGGGTGGTTTAAAGAGCTTCCTCTAACCTTTTTTGGAATATTCCATGCTCTTTTAATCTTTTAACCGCCAATTCACAATATTTTTGGTTAATTTCCACACCAACTCCAACTCTGTTGGTTTCTAAACATGCTATCAGGGTTGTTCCACTACCTAAAAATGGATCTAAAACCGTGTCTCCAACAAAGCTGAAGAGTTTAATACATCTCTTTGGAAGCTCTACTGGGAAGGGTGTTGGATGCCCAACCCTTGTCCTGCTTTCACCTTGAAAATTCCAAACGGCATTAGTCCACTCAATAAACTCATCTCTAATTATATCCGATTTACCTTTACGTATTTTTTCCCATCTTTTCTTGTATAGGACTACTATGACTTCAACTGGGGCTATAACGTATGGTGCTGAGGCGCTCAACCACGACCCCCAAGCAGTTCTACGGGAAATATTCTGTTCATTCCAGATAATAGTAGCATGGTATTTCCACCCCACTTTCTTTGCGATGGTTGTGATGTCTGCGCAAATGCTCTGTTGACCACCCTTGTTTTTATCCAATGGAATGTTTAAACATAGCCTTCCATCATCTTTAGCAAGACTATAACACTTGGTCAGCCATTTTTCTGAGAACTCCAAATATTTTTCATGTGGAATGTCATCGTCGTATGCTTCATACCTAATGTCCACATTGTACGGCGGTGAAGTAACTATAAGGTCTATGGAGCTATACTTTATAGCTTCAGACTTGATAATGTCATCTTGGTAAATTGTAAGGTTGTTAACTTCAAAGAATGGTTTCGGTTTTATTCCCATTTCACTTTTAGGCGTCACCTGCTCACCTCCTTTATTATCTACCTTGACCCTAGAATCCTTATTCTGTTCTTCACCTACGATCAATTCCACTTGATAGCCCTCTTGGGTCCTGCTTACTTGGACTCTGCTACCTAGTGAGAATTTTCCTTTAAGTGAAGGGACCCAGAGTCTCCAATACCGGTCCATTCGTGCTGGTGCACCATTTACAAGGGTTTTAAAGGGAGGGAATAGACCTCTTACTAATTCATTTCGGCTCTTAATAGGTATTTGGATAAACCCTTTAAGCGCTTCCGTATTTCCTAGAGCCTTCTCAACCAATTTTTACCTCTCACCTGCGTCAATTATTATGTTAACTATTCCCTATTTTAATTATTCGAAGGCACAGTTAAATTTTAGCAACACTCATCCGACTTCTTTTTGTCCCTATAAGTTCTAGGGAAACTCTTTATATGTCCCTTCCCTCGGCTAAGATACGTTCACCACATTAAAATCATCGAGGGAAGCAAGCCAAGACCACCGATTTACAGCTAATTTAGGAGTCCGCCCGTACCTGTAACCTCTTTCTTACCTCTTCCCTTTTTAACCTAAGAAACGGAGCAGTGACTCCTGTTAACTATGATTCGGGTTTTTATTAGGATTTATGTAGTAGCCCTAGTTGTAGTAACGCGTTTCTCAGCTCTTCCTTTTCCCTCGGTGTCAGATGGGGAAGGGGTGCCCGTACGTGTCCGCAGGGTATTCCGAGCATGGTTAAGGCTTCCTTGCATGGCGCCACGTAGCCGGGTTCATACTCGAAGAAGCGGTTGAGGATTTGAAGCCTCATATGGGTTTCACGGGCTTTTTCCACGTCGCCTCTAGTGTAGGCTTCGTAGAGTTCGACCATCTGCCTTGGGACCACGCAAGCGGCTGTTGAGAAGATGCCTCTTCCACCGATGGTGAGGACTGGGAAGAGTTGGCTGTCGATGCCTGTGAGCACGGAGATTTTCCCGCCGACGGCTCTGATGATTTCAAGGGTTTCGCTGATGTCGGAGTTGCTCTGCTTCAACCCTATGATCCCTTCTACCTCCGTTAGGCGTGTCATCAACCTGGGATTTATATTATGCCCCGTGTACGTCGGGTTGTTGTATACCACTACGGGGATCCCAGCTTGTTCAGCGATTTCCCTGTAATGCTGGTACAGGCTTTCATCGGGGAGCTTGAAGTAGTATGGTGGGACGATGATGACGGCGTCGGCTCCCGCATCCCCTGCATGCCTGCTGAGCATAACGGTCTCCTTTGTGCTGCAGGCTGTTGTGCAGGCGATGATGGGTAAACGTTTCTCAGCCGCGTCGACTACGATTTCGAGGACCCGTTTCCGCTCCTCGTTTAGGAGGTGGGGGAACTCCCCGTTGCCTCCTGTGGTCATTAAGGCGTGAACCCCGTTCCCCGTAACGTAGTCTACTAAGCCTCTTAGAGCTTCCTCATCCACCTCGTCTTTTGATGTGAATGGTGTAACGAGGGCTGGTATTATGCCCTTTAACTCCTCAGCTGACAGCCGCATAGTTATGCCTCCACAGAATGGAGACCTGTTTCAGTAAATAAATGTAGCCTTCACCGATGCCTGAAACGCTTTATCTGCGGTAGAATTTTCCAGAGGTGGTCTTCAACGGGTTTTGATACGTCGAGGAAGCCTCCGTCGGGTTTATGAACCTTTAAGCCTTGACTACGCTCAGTGAACTCCCCGATGATTGAAGCCTTAATCCCCCTGATTCTAAGGGCTTGAACCACCTTATCCGCGCCGTCGGGTTTGGCGGCGATGAGGAGGCTTCCCGAGCTTATGGTTTGAATAGGGTCCACGTTTAAGGCGGCGCATATCACCTGCGTTTCATGGTTGACGATGACCTTTTCCTCATAGGCTTGTACGCCGAGGTTTGAAGCGTAGGCAACCTCGTAGAGGGCGCCGGCGACTCCGCCCTCCGTAGCATCGTGCATAGCCGTTATTCCACCAACTTCCATCGCCGTTAAGGCATCTTTGAGGACGCTTACCCTCCGTATGTAAGCCTGCCCAGCCTTAACCACGGCTTCCCCAACCTTTTCCTTAAGGAAATCCGCGAACTCCGTGGCCAAGATGGCTGTCCCCTCGATAGCCGCGCCCTTGGTTAGGATGACGCGGTCTCCTGCCTTAGCGCCGCTCGAGGTTACGAACCTAGTCCTTGGGGCTTCGCCGATGGCTGTGCAGGCTAGGAGAGGACGCGTTAAACCCGGTGTAACCTCGGTGTGCCCGCTGATTACGGCTACTCCCAGCTCCTTAGCCGCCGCGTCTACCTGCTCCATTACCTGTCTTAGAAGCGTTACGGTGCTTCCCTCGGGTAGGTAAACTATGAGGGATATCCATAGCGGTGTTGCCCCCCTCGTCGCAACATCGTTGGTGCACACGTTTACACCCAGCCACCCGATGTTTTCAACGGCTCCCGTGATCGGGTCTGAGTGTACGACTAAAACCCTGTCACCGAAGTCTACGACGGCGGCGTCTTCACCAATTTTGGGTCCCACTAAAACCCGTGAATCGATTTTCCCAAGGTTTCTGTACACGACCGCTGTGAGAATCTCTGGGCTGAGCTTGCCAAGCGCTAAACCCTTTTTCAAAGCAGGCACCGATCCTAAATAACGTGGGGAGGACTTAAAACTTGAACACAGTTGCGTTAGCGTTTAAAGGTAAAGCCGTGTACTCTAACCCTATTGAGCCTAATGGTGTTTTGGCTCCCCTAGGTGAAGCACGATGTGTCCAACCTCTGGTAGGATCACTTTCTTCAGGGCTAGTTGCACGGCGTGGGGGGAACCTGGAACCGCGAACAACGCCTTCCCATGTATGGCTCCGGCTGAAGCCCTTGTAAGCATAGCCGCAAGCCCGACTTCCTCATAGCTTAATCTCCTGAACAGCTCACCGAAGCCTGGGATGGGTTTCTCAAGGAGGGTTTCAAGGGTTTCAACGGTGATGTCTCTAGGGGATAGCCCTGTGCCCCCGGTGACGAACACGACGTTAACGTCTTTCCGTTCAATCGCTTCCTGAACAGCCTTCCTCAAATCCGCCTCCCTGTTTGGCACAAGGCTTCGGAGGATAACTCTATGTCCAGCCTCGATGATTAAGGCTGAGGCGAGGTCCCCGGATTCATCGCTGAGGCTTCTTCCCTCCTTTAAGGCTTTATGCCGTGTGGAGCTGCATGTGATCACCGCGAACCCGGTTTTTTCAGGGGCCTTCCTCCTATGCTCCGCGGCTGTGTTGCTCAACTTCTTCACCTAAGAGGTGTTTTAAACTTGGATACTACTTTTATGTCCGTTATGGCTGTGTTTGGATACAGTCCTTCAACGTCTTTCTCTAAGGGTTTGCACATGTCGAATACGTTGAGGAGGGCGGCCATGACGCCTACGAGGGCTTCAAGCTCAACCCCAGTCCTAGCGATGGACTTAACCGTTACCACCGTTTTCACAGCTGATTCTTCCTCTAAGACCTTGAGGATTACTTGGATGTCTGTTATGGGGATGGGGTGGGCGAGGAAAACCATCTCTGAAGCCCGCTTCACAGCGTTGACCGCCGCGAGCTTGGCTGTTGTGAAAACGTCTCCCTTCTCAACCTTCCCCTCCCTGATCATCCGTAGAGTATCCTTTCTAAGATGGATTAAACCCTTAGCCGTCGCTGTTCTAAGGGCTTCTGGCTTCGATGTGATGTCAACCATGGATGTTTCAGCTGGCGCTCCCATAAACCCCACCAAACTGTTCACGTATTAGGTTAGCCTGCCATAGGGTTGTGGGTGAGGGCTCTTTAGGTTTTCCATACTGTGTTGATGAAACGTAACCTTAATTAAACAACGGTCTTATTCAAGGCTCCTAGTCTTGGACTGGTTGAGGGTGGAAGGTTGAGCAAGTGTCCCGGCGCGGTTCAAGTTAGGATCGAGGTTAAGCGTTGTCCGCATTGCGGCGGGGAAGTGGAGTTGTTCACAGATGAGTATAAGGCGAAGTGCCCGAATTGTGGGGAGATGGTTTTCAGAGACCTAGATGCGTGTATAGACTGGTGTCCTTACGCGAGGAAATGCTTGGAGGAACGGGAGAAAACGCGGGGAAAGGAAACACCGTAGCAAGGGCTCTAATGCAGCTTCATTTTAACACAGGGGCTTAGAATGAGACCCTTCGATTAATTTTAAGAGCTAAGTCCAGCGTTTAGTAATTGTAAGGCGTGGTGGTTGAGCTGGCATCTTTGAAGGGGAAGGTTCTTGGAATCCTCGTCTTTTCGCTTCTTCTCGTAGGGCTTCTGCAAGTGGAATCTGTGTATGGGCAAGGCTCCTTAGATGCGCGTTTCATCCGTATTAGGGTCACGGATGGTATCGGGGTTAAGGACCTCGTCGACGGCGGAAGCGCCAAGGTTTACTCCGCTCAACCTCACGTTTGGATTAACGTAACGGTGAGGAATTACCGGCTTTATCCTGGAGCCTATCTTTTTATAAAGATCTACATCAACAACACCCTGTACGAGGTTTCGGATAAGAAGTTCCTGATGAGGGATCTTGAATCTGAGATTGCCCGATGGTATTGGAAGGATGGTTTCACAGGACCAGCGGTTACCCGTTTTAAAGTTGAACTCTGGGAGGATAGAGGGGGAACAACCTACCTTCAGGATACCAAGTTTTTCGATGTCTCTGTGGCTTGGTTAAGGGTGGCCGACTGGTCTCCTGCAAGCCTCGAGGTTCAACGCGGCTTATCCGCAGCGTCTACCTGGTCCCTAAGCTTCAGGAATGGTGGAAACGACTACATGTACAGTGCCTCCGTATCCGTGGTGGACAGCGCGGGGCTGCAGATAAGTCCACAATCCCAGAACCTCGGAGACATCGTTTCAAATGGAGTGAAATCGGTGAGCTTCTCAGTCATCGCTCCGGCGACTATGGCGGTAACCAACCACACCGTAAGGTTTCAGGTTGCGTACTACGACTTCAGAGGGGTTACGG
>CAYNFI010000069.1:0-8657 GCA_964396445.1 uncultured Candidatus Bathyarchaeia archaeon | reverse complement strand
TATAAGGAAGATAATGTAGAAGAAAGATGTCTTTAAGCGCATAACCATCAATCTTTTAAGAGAGGGTATTTAAGCCTTCTGCTAATCAGTATTTTTATACATCGTAAACGTTTAATATTTTCCGTCAACTAGCTATTTCAGGTGAAATAATTTATTAAGGCATAAACCTACTATACGCTCTTTGAGAGAACCCATTTCTCCCTGAAGTGGTCTAATCCCTTTTCAGGAACATCGAAGTCTAGGTCCGTGATGTCAGCCTTAACTCCGCATACATCTTTTAAGGCTGCGAACATGAGGTTTGTCATGAAATGGGAGGGTGAAGCCTTCTCGTTGATAAGCCTCTTAGAAGACCTAGCTACGGATACACCGTACATCTCGATGATAACCTCGTTCTCCGTAACCCGTGTCAAGCTGATCCTCGCCATGTACCCAGCTTCCTCGAGGAAACGGGCTATCGACGCGAGCACGGCTACGGGGTTCATCCCCTTAAAATCCATGGACTTCTTCAACTCTGTGAAGGCGATTTCCCCGGCTACCCTGAAAACCCCCGCAGCTTCATCCTTTCCAATAACCCTCGATAAGGCGCCGCATACCCCGTAGTTGATTAGGTCTAGGAACCTAGGGTCGATTCTCTTCCTAACGATGCCCATTTAAACCACTAACCACGTTTGTTACGGCGCTGCTCATTTAAGCCTTAACCCGTTAACCAACCTAGGTAAAGTCAGCTTGGAACAAGGGCTTGGGTTAACTACCTTTATAGCGTTTGTTAAGCCACTTTTCAAAAGCCTGCTTAAGTGCTTCAAGCTTTTCCGGGTGTTCCCGTTGATACTTGAGGAAAACGTTCCTAACGGCGACGATGTCTGGGTAGGCGGCGTCAAGCTCCTTCAAGAACTTCTTGAGAACATCTCCTTCCATAGGTTTCCTCCCCACTTCCTAGGCTGAACAACACTTGAACCGTCCATCCATTTTCATTACCTCTTCCTTAAGCCCTTTTATAGGTTTAAAAAATTGCACAGCCTTGACCAAACGCTTAGTTTCCCCCGCATAAACTCAAGAGTGCAATCCCTTCCACTACATTTAATTATATAGGTTTGCACGTTTATGAACATTGCTCATTTGATGTTTAAACGAGAAAAGGAACCTTAGTGGGGAAGACTTTATTCAGCCTTAGGAATCGATGGGGAATCTCCAAAAGTGTTATAAGCCCGCATAATCCTCTATCGAGAAGGTTTAGCTTTGGGTAAGGACAATATCCTCATCATCGCTGAGAAACCAGACGCAGCGATGCGGATAGCTCAAGCCCTTGATGAGGGAGGTAAACCTTCGAAGGGTTCGAAGGGTAAAGTGCCCTACTTCCAAGCCTTAAGGAACGGTGATACGCTGACCGTCGTACCCGCGTTAGGGCATCTCTACACCGTTTCACAGGCTACAGGGCGTAGAGACGAATATCCTATCTTCGAGCTTGAGTGGGCTCCTAGGTACAGGGTTGAGCGTGGGGCTTCTCAGACGCGGGCTTGGGTTAAAGCCATATCTGAGCTTGCGGCTGAGTCTAAGGGCTTCATCTGCGCCTGCGACTTAGACATCGAGGGATCGGTTATCGGCTATAACGTGTTGAAGTACGCGTGTGGGGAGAAGGATGGGGAAGCCAAGAGGATGAGGTTTTCAACCCTAACGGAGACGGAGCTGGTTAACGCCTACGAAAACCCTATGCCTCACTTGGACTATCCCTTCGTGGAATCCGGGCTTACACGGCATGAGGTGGACTTCCTCTACGGAGTGAACCTTACACGGGCTCTAACCCTAGCCGCGAAGAAAACGACGGGTAAACACTTCACCCTTAGCACAGGTAGGGTTCAGGGACCTACTTTAGAGTTCTTAGTTCAAAGGGAGAAGGAAATCCTCAGCTTCGTTCCCACACCGTATTGGAGTGTAAAGGCGGAGGTTAAGCTTAACGGGGAAACCGTGGAAGCCGTCTATGAACGGGATAGGATTGAAGCCCAAGCTGACGCTGATAAAATTGTGGAAACCTGCGACCAGAGGAAGGGGGTGGTACGCGACGTGGAGGTCCGTGAGTTCAGGGTTATGCCCCCAACACCCTTCAACATCGGAGACTTACAGATCGAAGCCTACCGCCTATTCGGCTTCACGCCAAGCCGAACCTTAGGAATCGCCGAACGCCTTTACCTCTCAGCCCTCATATCCTATCCACGGACTTCAAGTCAGAAACTCCCCGAAACCGTGGAAACCCCCAAGATCCTCGATTCGCTCGGTCAGGATCCTTCGTATAAGCCCCTTGTCAACGCGATCCTCGCCTCGGGAAGGCTTAAACCCAACGAGGGTAAGAAGGTGGATTCAGCGCATCCATCTATATACCCGACGGGGAAGCTTCCAGAAGCTGAGCTAAGCCCACCTGAGCAAAAGCTTTACGACCTCGTTGTGCGACGGTTCATGGCTGTCTTCGGTGAGCCTGCGCTCAGGCAGAGCCTGAAGGTTGTCGTCGATAACGCTGGATACGTCTTTAACATCTACGGTAGGAAGGTCTTGAAGGAGGGGTGGCAGAAGTTCTATCAACCCTATGTGAAAAGCGAGGAAGTGGTTCTTCCCACGGTCTCAGCCGGTGAAGAAGTCTTCTTCACCCACGTAATCCGCGAGGACAAGTTTATAGAGCCTCCGCCGCGGTTCAACCCAAGCAGCCTCCTAAGGTTTATGGAGGAGCAGGAGATCGGGACGAAGGCTACGCGGGCTGAGATCATCGATACGCTCTACAGGCGGAGCTACATCAGGGAGGAGCGGATGGCGGTCACAGACCTAGGCTTCGGCGTGGCTGAGATGCTTCAACTTTACTGTCCAAGAGTTATGGCCGTCGACCTCACGCGGAGCCTTGAAAAGCGTATGGAAGCCATAGAAGCCGGGGAGGAGAAAAGGTTGAACGTGTTGGAGGAGGCTGTGAACCATCTTAAACCCATCCTTGAAGAGCTTAGAAGCCATGAAGCAGACCTAGGCAGGGAGCTTAGCACACTTGTTAAAACGGTGAGGCTTCAGGAAAGAGTTGTAGGTTCATGCCCAACCTGCGGCACGGGAAACCTCATCATCCTTAGGTCTAGACGCACGGGTAAACGCTTCGTAGGCTGCAGCAACTTCTTCAACGGTCTCTGTAAGGCGTCCTATCCCCTACCCCAACTCGGCACCCTAATGCCTACGGGAAGACCCTGCCAAAGCTGTGGGTGGTTAACCGTTCAAGTTCGGAAACGTGGGGGAAGACCCTGGATCCTATGCCTTAACCCAGCCTGTCCACGGAAGGAGGAGATAAAGCGTGGTAAAGTGTCTAATCTGCCAGAGGGAAGCTGAGGATAAAGAACTGTGTAACCTACATCGGAAGGCTTACGAGAACATCCACGCCCAGTACGGGGAGTGGAAGAAGGCTATGAACCTATCGTGGGAAGAATACCTTAACCGTTTAACGGAGAATCCGTACACGGGCACATGGGCGAAGATGCTTGCGAAGAAGCTCCTCGAATCGAAGAGTTAAGGAGCAAATGAGGGGGGAAAGGGCTATAATGCCCTACGATGCAGCCGATCACCTTACTTGGATAAACGGGGTGAAAAACCTTCAAGGATAGGGTGTGCAAACCCTCTTTCACGGAGTTCACTGTATAGGGGAAAAAGTTCTTAGAATTCAACGATCGCGATAAAGCCTTTACGCAAGGATGGTTGAGGCCTTTAGTTCCGTTTATACCAATACCGGCGCATCACTTATGTCACAGCCTAACCTTATATGTATAAGCGCGCTAACCTCGTTATTAGACGAGAGGCTTAGCATATGGTTGATGAAGGCTATATGCCCGAGTTCACTTGGAGAACCCACGGTGACACGGTGAACTACGAGCAGTGGATTTACGACCGCGAGGAACCCTTAGCACGCTTCGATTCAACGCTCGTTGAACAACCTGAGCAGTCACTGAGATACTTCAACCTCGCACCACGCCCACTCGTCCTAAGAAGGCTTAAGCTCACACCTGGAGGCGCCCCACTTGTTGAGGGAACGCAGCTCTACTGGGTGCTTCGAAGAAGCGCTACAACATCGGGAACCCGCACGATCACAACGGACCGCCTGACAGACCTGAAGGTTGAAGGCGATGGCGCCGACCGCTTAGTTATGACGTTTTTTAGCCGCGACCTCGGTGGCATGGCAGCCTCCACGAGGACGCTTACCCTCACATACGATCCAGGGCTTAGAAGCTACATCTACGATTTCCAATGCGTCCTTAAGGTTTCATCACCTGAAGACTTCTATGGAAGCGAAGCAGTGAGCTTTGAGTACTCTGACCCTTGGTTAGTCAAACTACCGGCGCCTGCCATAGTATTCCCAGGAGCTTGGGAGGGCCGTTATCAAAGGTTTGTTTACGAAGCTTCAAACGGTGAAATCCTTCAGATGCCGTTAAACCACTTCACAAGCTCTCATAAATCTGGGATTCGCCTTAAGAAGGATGGCTACTTCGCCGCGGTATATGAGTCATCGGGGAACCCAGCTTTCCAGTTCATGGGTGAAAACGCTTTAAAGACCGTCCTATCGGTCTGCCCATGGGGTTACGATGTCCACTTTGGACTTCACCTAAAGCCCGAGGAGCTTTCTAAGCTCGTAGAGACACGTTTCAGGATACTTCAACTTCCAATTGAAACGGCGAAGCGAATGGAACAGGATGCGAGGCTTCCTACCCTAAAGTCCGGGGAACTCCCATTCCTCAGGGTTCCCGCTTATGAGCGGCAGAGCAGCTTCAACAAACCCTGCGATGTCAACAAGCCTTATGAGGGAATCGACCCTTGGCCATGGATGCCTCTATGTGGGAAGGGGCATTCCTGGGATGAAATGGAGGGCCGTAGCGACAGCTTCTCCCTGAAGATAAGCAAGGAAGACGGTGGACTAGCTCAATGGGGGATGCAGCATGAGGGCGCCGGCGGCTGGATGGATCCTTGGACGCTGCGGAGGGCGGTGCACATAACGTGCTTCGTCAAGACAAGAGACGTTGAGGGCGCCGGCTCCTCGATCGCCGCCCGTTACAACATCCCGAATGAACCAGATATATTCCAGATTGTAAGCTCGCTGAAGATTAAGGGAACAAGGGACTGGACACGGTTATCCATACGGTTGAACCCCGCTCCAGAAGAGGCGTACTTCATACACCTCTTCCTAAGGCAAGAGGGGAGGGGGACAACATGGTTCGACGACCTTGAGGTTGAGTACGTGCAATAGACGCATAAGGGTGCAAGCTCATTTAAGATGTTAAAGCTGAAGGAGTGTCTATGCGTGAATGAAACCGTTGGGGAAAGGTTCTGGAAGAAGGGATGAGGATTAAGATCTATGGGTTTTAAAAACGTCTACGCCATCGCGAGTTCCTTAGCCCTTTGAGCTGCTTTTTCAACTGCATTCATGAAGGCAACCCTTATCCCGGCTTTTTCAAGCTCGTAAACGCCGTTAACCGTGGTGCCTCCAGGGGTTGCCACCATGTCCTTAAGCTTTGCAGGGTGCTCCTTAGTTTCCAGAACCATCCTCGCCGAGCCTAAGGTCGTCTGCGCCGCTAAAAGCGTTGCAAGGTCCTTAGGTAAGCCAACCCTCACACCCGCATCGGCTAGGGCTTCAACGGTGAGGTAGATGTACGCAGGTCCGCTTCCGCTGAGCCCCGTGATGGCGTCGAAGTACCTCTCCTCGGCGACAACGACCCTTCCAACTGAGCTGAAGATTTCCTTAGCCATCATTAAGTCTTTTTCCGAAGCTTTAGATGTAGGTGCCAGGGCGGTCATGCCTTCCCCCACCATGCAGGGGTTGTTAGGCATGGCTCTGATAAGGGGCAGGTCCTTCCCTAGGGTTTTCAGGATGTAGGTTGTTGTAACCCCTGCAGCGATAGAGATGAGGAGATGCTTCAACGTAAGCTTTTCCCCTACCTCGTCTAAGACAGTTTTCACATCCCGGGGTTGAACGGCGATTATGAGAACATCACCTGCATCCACAACGTTTACATTTTCTCTGAAGCATGGAACTTTGTATGTTTTAGACACGTACTCACGACGTTGCGGGGAAACATCGCTTACACAGATGGTATCCCGCTTGGCTCTTCCCGACTTGAGTAGACCTGAGAGGAGGGCTTCACCCATCTTGCCGACGCCGATGATCCCGATCCTCTCCTTAAACCCAGTTGCTAAGACACATCCCTCCCTTCATGAAACCAGTATCCTATCATTGTTATGAGGGAGAATAAGTAATAAGTACTTTGTTTCAAACCGGTTAAGGCATAAAACAGAGTTTAAGGTATAATCCCTCGCTCTGTTTTATGCCTTACATCTTCCTGCTTTTAATCCTCGCAATCAACTCTTCCTCAGTAATCGTTTAGATACGGCGTTTCTAAACCGCGGCTTTAGGAATTCGGCGATTACCTAATCTGAAACTTCATAGTCGGTTATTTAGAATAAGGGTGGAGAGCCTCCCCTCTACACTCATAAGTAAATAAAAAAAATATAGGAGATTGGAAGCCTAATGCCTACATTACCCTAAGCGCTAGGGCGGTGTTTCCGAATAAGCCGAAGGTCACTGTGCCTACTGCAAAGCCTGCTACTATAGGTACCCAGACATCGCTGTAGCCTTTGGCTCCGCCGATCCTTAGCGCCCCTACCTTGAGTGCCAGCGCTGGGGCGAAGTGGATTATGCCGTGGGATATTGGCCACATGACGAAGGCGGCGGGGTGGATGAAGAACCATGGGAACCGCGTCCTTAGAATCATCAGAATTGTTGGTAGAATTACGCCGATACCCATCCACGTTAATTGATAGTCATTCATAAGACCGAACGCCCCCAATACACCGCCGGCGGTTGCGGGTCCAGCCGATCTTAAGCGGTAAAGCTTCGTCGAAGCTCCCCAGGTGTATGTAACCCATAGCTCTATCGGTATAGCGATTATCGCGTAGACCACCATTATCGTTAATAGTCCGAAGAACATCGCTTTCGGAGTGGCTTTAGTGGTTCCTGTAAGCCTGTAACCGTATAGAACACCTAAGGCTCCATTCCAGTTTCCTTCACTATATGAGTAGGCGTAGGGTGTACGGCCGGCATTTATAGCCACTGGGTTTGTGGAGGGGTTCGTGTAGAGACCGGCCGTATATCCTAAGCGCTGTATGTATGTCCCCGCGCCCCAGTTGTTGTAGGGTTCTGACAGCCATAGGATTTGGTAGCCGTACAACCACTCAGCGCCGAAGAGGTAGACTGTGTAGAGTATGAGAGACCATAGTTGTATCAGTATATTACCTCCAGCGGCCACCCAGAACGCTAAAGCGCATACCCATAGAATTCCAAGTCCAGCCCAGATCCATCTTTCTGGAATCTCGCCGACCTCAGTCTTAGCCCCCTTCACCGCGTTCACCAAGCTGTTCTTAAGAAATCTCCAGCTGGAGAGTACAACCCATATTCCGCATCCTAGCATCGTCCCACCGTACAGCTGCATAGCTAGAAATGCGATGCCGCCGGTTGTAGTGCCATAATAGTAGTTCCATATGGAAATGGTTGGTGACACGTTGCCCACTGCCCGTCCGATCGGTGGGTAAATCCAGTACACGATCAGGTCGAAGATACACATGGTAGCTAAGACATCTATGGGCATGAGGGATTGGATGGGTATCATGTTTAGGTCTATGAACCACCAGCCCGTTATGCCTAGAGGGGCAAAAATCGGTGCGATTGAATCTAACGGTATTCGGCCGAAGACGTGTGTAGGAGCCCAAAGCCATGGGACGATGTAGCTCAGAACTGATGGCCCAGCCCAAACACCACCAGCTAGAAAGCCCAGCCAGAACCATTTGCTCTTCCTGATGTTGAATAGCTTCGGACGATCGTTCACTGTTTCACTGTAATGCTCGAGTAAAACGACTCCTGGGACAAACCCCGGGAAGGGCAGCTTATCGACTTGGAAGAACTTCCTCTGGATAAGCGTCATCGTGAAGAAGATTATCCCTATCACGACGATGAAGTAGTAGAAGGACCAAACGGCGATGTAGGGCAACAATGGTCCCCATGGAACCGCGGCTCCGCCGGTCCATGCGCCTTGAACCACGTTCAGGTCTGTGTTTACCCACCAACTAGGGATATAAGGTTTCCATGTAGTGATCCACGGAAGGTTACCTGCTACACATATCATAACAACAGCCCATGTGAGGTTTCCATATTGGAAGGTGGATATGAAACAGGTCATACCTAAGAGAACCGCGAGTTCCTGAGGCTTCAACGCGAGTTTCTTACCTACAAGCGTTGAGACAAGCATTGCGATGAAGATTATGCTGTACGGCATTGGGCTCATCTCTGTACCTGAGCCGCCCCACATCCCCGTGTCCTGCCCATAGAATTGGCGAAGGAACCACACTGGCACAAGAAAGATCGCTGTAAGCACCGCTGCGATTACGACGACTCTAATCGTAAAACCTTCTGTCGGCTTTGTTACTTCTTTTGCTTCCTCCGTTGCCAAGAATTTTCACCTGAATAGTTTAGTTTGTGGAAAATATATAACATTTTCGGTGGTTATCCTATTACTGCAGAAGACTTAAATACTAAAGCTTGAGGTAAAAGATTGATGGACATGCGCTTAAAGATGTCTTACTTCTACAGTACATTCCTTATA
>CAYNFI010000068.1:0-8702 GCA_964396445.1 uncultured Candidatus Bathyarchaeia archaeon | reverse complement strand
GTGTACCACTTATGAGAAGGGGTCCCCTTCTGTATCCTCGTCTTCCAACCCTTGGACATGACGTTAGAGCCCCTGAACGCCACAACGATCCTGCCGCTCTTCAAGGCTATTATCGTGGGCTCGTCTATGCCCCTCGATGATTTCAGATCAGAGATCACAGCGGGCTTCGACGGGGTGAGATCGTACTTCTCCTCCGCCTCGTTCCATCTCCCCCTGAAAACGATGAGGCCGTTCATTATCTGCGGACAGGACGGGAAGACATCGTTTACATCTACGCCGAGGATCCTGCAGCACTTCATCACATTTGCCCCAACCGGGAATAGGATGTCTCCGTTCTCAAGCACTTCCAGGTTGCATCCCGAATATGATTTGTTGGTATGGATGTAGCCCTCACGCCCCCAGTCGTCTTCGCTGAAATCCGTTCCACCTTCGTATTTTACTTGCTGCCATTTCCACTCCTTCAAATCCTTCGACACCCAGATGAAGGAATGATCGGTGAAAGTCGGCTTGGCTTCCCCCCAGAACTTCTTGTAGCTTTCATGATGGTTCTCTAGAAACAGCCTCTGCATGTTCAGGGCAACGTAGTGGTCGTGCAAAGGGTTGTATACCCCGCTTTCGGGTTTCTCCCACAGCAGTTCAATGTCACCACGTGCCCTGTAGGCCTCCCTGTAAACGTCCTGCCACGCCGTCCAGGTTTTTCCGTTGTCTTCTGAACGTCGAACGTACATTTCGTTGGCATAATCGGATTCGCTAGTGACACTGCGAGTCTCAACCCTCCTCAGACCTTCACCGACATAGCTCTGGCCCCGGCTCACGCATTTCGACGGACCCGGAGCCCTTTCATACACCTCTCTCGTAATTTTGATCTCTGCCATCTCCACCCTCCCTCAAAGCCGAAAACGTGTACAACTGGATACAGAGGGGTAAGTGAAATAAACGTTACGTTAGCTCGGTGAAAATCAACATTAGCTTTATCTACTCGTAGGGTTTTGTGGATCATGCCTTCAATTTGTCATGTCAACAAATGAAATCAAAGCTCTGATACATCGTTTTGTTGAGGGGTTTAACAAGGGGAAGACAGCTGCAATGGCTGTGATAGATGAGTTGTACGCGACTGACATCGTCTTTCACAGTAGCACTGGTAAGGATATTTATGGTCTCAAGGACTACAAACAGTTTAGCAGTGAGTTCTTCGACGCGATGCCTGACGCTCATGCTACAATCAATGACATAATCGTTGAGGGAGGTAAGGCAGCGGTTCGCTGGACCATGACAGGTACTCACAAAGGTGAACTCAGAGGTAAGCACATCGCAAGCGGTGCCTCCCCAACCGATAAGAAAGTGACTATACGGGTAATTACCATTGACCGTATTGCTGGCGGCAAGTTCGTGGAAGAATGGGAAAGATATGATACTTTAGGCTTGATGCAGCAACTCGGCCTTATACCCACGCCGAATAAGGAAAAATAACCGTCACTTGGTGAAGCTTTTGGCAAGAATCGATTTGAAAAAAAGAACTGAAACACCTTTACAATCCTTCTGCAAAAGAGGCAGCTATTGTTGAGGTAACTATAAGTTTCTGAGCTTCCTCGATAGAATTGGCAACAGAGTAGTAGTCGTTATTTTCAAACTGTGAAAAAGAGGGGATTTGCGGGGGTAATAGTGGGAATAACGGGTGATGTCTCCATCTGTCGCTGGTTCAAGTCCGGCCCTGGGCACCACAGACAAACCTAGGACACTTCTATGTTTACTTCCTTTTCCGAAAGAGTTAAACACCTTCAAATTCACAGACATAGTAAAAACAAGCTGCTTCCTTTTATCAACGATGAGAACTTGAACTACCAATTTCCTCTGTGATCTTGAGTTCTCTTTCCAACTTTCTAGAGACCCAATTTAGTGAGATATCCTTTTGGGAGGCTGTCGGAAGTCCTCACACTCTATCATATATTCTATCCAGTTTGAAACAAGGAGTCGACCTAAAGTAGGATGGTTCTGGTAAGCCTTTTTCCACCCGTACTTAATTATTCTTAAACTGTGCAGTTTTTTCAATAGTTGAAAACCTTGGCTTTAGCTAGTCTGGCGCCGCGCTCTCCACCAGCGCTTTAGCCACCGCGCTTTTAAGCACCACATCCTGGATTTTCGGGAGCAGCTGTAGCAGGCGCCCCTGTACGTCCACATTCTTCCCATTAAGTTTATACCAGTACTGTCCCTTCTGCAGCCACGCCATCAACACACATGCCTCGGTTTCAACCTCATCCTTAATTATGGCTGGTGTTGAGGGTTCAGGGAACCTTACCTCCCCAGCTGCGACGCATGCGGTCATGAACCTTTCAAAAGCTTCGGTGACCATGAGGTTGCTCCGCGCCGCCACCTCCTTAAACTTCGCGTAGAGTTCCCGGTTGAACCTGAAGCCTTTGAAGCCCTTAGTCACGTCATACACCGCTGTATAAACAAAATGTATAAACAGATTATATAAACATACCCTATCCCCTCCCCCCCTTATCGCAAGAAACATGTTGTAAAAACGCGTTTCACCTCAGAATCCTCAACTCAATACGTTCAAGCGTCTACCACATCCCTATTCTAACCATTTCACTTTCCTGTAGGACTACAGTCTATATCCCATACAGATCGGTGGCAGGCTACATCATAAGGCATTTAAACCGAATGAGAAGAACTAAGATATCCGGGATGGATGTTTTAGTCATGAAACTGGCGGTTAATGGTGGAGCTCGAACGGTTCCCGAAGGCTTGGTTAAACCCTGGCCTTGGATAACTGAAGAGGATAAGAACGCTGTGTTGGAGGCACTTGACGCAGGTGTCTTAGCGCATTGGGGGGAACACCTTCCACTCCTTGAAAGAGAATGGGCGCAGTATGTCGGGGTTAAACATTGTTTAGCCACGAACAGTGGGACATCCGCGCTGCACATGTGCGTGGCAGCCGCGGGTATCAGACCTGGGGATGAGGTCATAACCTCGGCTTTCACGTTCCTAGCCTCAGCTTCCTGCGTCCTACATCACAATGGCATACCCGTTTTCGCGGACATCGACCCAAGGACGTACAACATCGACCCAGGGAAGATCGAGGAGAAGATCACGGAGAAAACAAAGGCGATCATTCCCGTACACATCCATGGCTTACCCGCGGATATGGACCGGGTGAACGCCGTCGCTGAGAGGCATGGTTTAACGGTGATCGAAGACGCGTGTCAGGCGCATGGAGCGGAGTACAAGGGAAGGAAGATAGGCGCCCTAGGTGACATGGCGGCGTTCAGCCTAAACGCGAACAAGAACATGCAGGCCGGTGAGGGAGGGCTCTTCGTTACCGACGATGATGATTTTAAGACGAGGGCTGAGATGGTTCGAACCTTCGGGGAGGTTGTTAAACCGGGTGTGCCTCGTGAGTACAACGCGTTTGTGATGGGCTGGATGTACCGACCGAACGCTATGACAGCGGCTCTTGCGAGAAGCCAGTTGAAACGCCTCGACGACATGAACGCGCTCAGGATAAGGAACTGTGAATACCTCACACATAATCTCTTAAAGATCGACGGCGTACAACCACCCTTCGTGCCGAAAGACGTAAAACATGTGTACTGGGCGTACGTGGTCAGGTTTAAACCAGAAACACTCGGCTTAAGCGTCCAAGCCGATGCTTTCAGGGACGCCGTTGTGCAGGCGTTAAACGCTGAGGGCGTACCCGTTGGGAGGTGGCAGACCATGCCCTTGCCTGCTCAAACACTTTTCCAACGCAGGGAAGGCTACGGTTACGGCTGCCCATGGAGCTGCCCGCACGCGAGGAAAGGCATCGAGTACCACGTTGAGGACTACCCGGAAACCCTACGTTATCTAAGAGACTACGCGTGCGTGAGGGGGATCAACCCACCTAATGGCTTAGACCTGATGGAGTATTACATGGAAGCCTTTAGAAAAGTCTTCGAGAACCTAGACCCCATCGTGGAGCTTGCTGAAAAGATTGAGAGGGCTGAAGGAGCCGAGAACAGGTGATTAAGGCATGAAAGGGTGCTTGAAGGCTGGCGCGGCGAAGGTGGACATCACCCCCGCCGTGGGAATGGAGCTTTGTGGACACTTCCGCAACGACCTCAAGTCAACTGGTGTGCACAGCAGTCTGTATGCGAAGGCGGTGGTGTTAAGCGACGGCGAAGCCGTTCTCGTAGCATGCGACCTCCTGGGTTTAACCTCAGATTTCGTCGCATCGGCTAGGGAGAGAATCTCTGAGCTCACAGGTATTAACGGTGTAAACGTCATGATCAGCTGCACTCATACGCATTCAG
Source organism: uncultured Candidatus Bathyarchaeia archaeon (assembly GCA_964396445.1). Lineage (GTDB taxonomy): Archaea > Thermoproteota > CALKCG01 > B24 > JAWCPE01 > CAYNFI01. The sequence continues at coordinate 4,407 of CAYNFI010000068.1, read as the reverse complement.
GGCCTGGAAGCATGCCCCTCAGGGTTGTTGGGAAGAGTGACGACGCGTATCAAGACCAACTCGTGAAGAAGATCGCGGGAGCGGTCTACATGGCTTCACGGGACATGAAGGAGGCGGGTATAGGGCTTGGTATTGGAACCGAGGATTTAGCGGCGAGTAGAAGAGTGAAGTGGCCTGACGGCAGCATCAGGTTTGAGTGGTTAAGCCCTGACATACCCCCTGAAGAACCTGTAGACAAGGAGCTTAAAGTGCTCACCGTGAAGGACATGGAGAGGAACGCGGTTGCGGTCGCGATTAATTTTGCATGCCACCCGGTAACCATGGGTGGTAAAGCCTTCAACCTGATCTCCTCGGATTTCCCCGGGGTAGCCACAGGCTTAATAGAGAAGGTGAAGGGGGGAAAAACTGTAGCCATGTTCCTCAACGGTGCCTATGCCGACACCCATCCTAGAAAGGACTTAGTCCCTGGATACAACAACCGTTCAAGGGTAGAGGTGGATGAGCTTACGATGACGTTTGGAACCGTTCTAGGGGCCGCTGCCTTAAGGATCTCTGAGACCACGCATATTTACTCTGACATCTCGGTCCAAACACGTTCTGAAATCGTCAGAGTACCCCTTGAGAAGCCTCCGTCTGAGGAAGAGCTTGTGAACGCTGAGGTTCCGAAGCGCGAGGGATGGTGGCTAAAACCAGGTGTCGATTGGAAGGAGTACCTGCTCGAACGTTATAGGGTGGGGAAACGGTTTGAGACCTACGAAGACTTGGAGGTACAGGTTATTAAAATCGCGGACACTTTCATCGTTGGCGTCCCAGGTGAAGTGTTCAGCCGTATTGGGTTAGAGATTAAAAAGCGCGCGTGTAAATCTGGGCATGGTAAGGTTCTGGTGGTTGCGTTGGCTAACGGGAACCCTGGTTATGTACCCGCGGAAGAGGACTACGCTGTAGCACCGATAGGAAAACGAGGCTATGAACTCGAGGGCTCTTACATGCTCTACGGTCGACCCCTCGTAGGACAGGGAACATCGACGCTTTTAATCGAAACCGCCGTTAAACTCATTGATAAACTTTAAACGGGTATGTGGAAGCCCAAGGGGTTCATGTTTAACCGCCTTCGATGTATAGAATTAATTACCGTATGGCATCGGTGAACGTAGGCATCGACCAAGCCTTATAGGATTGGGGTGGAGGAAGCTTAGAGAAACCACGTGTTCTAGAAATTGTACAGGCTGTTCAAAAGCGTTGTTTTATATTCAAGTATATGTTGTTGTAAGGGGTGCAGTGAAAGGGTGAGTGCATGGGTTACGACGAAGGAGACATGTTGAAGGAAATGGGTTCAAGGGCTTTATCGCCTCAGCTTTTCGACGGGCAATCGCTGCCGAAGAATTACGATGAACTCTTCAAGGAAGTTGAGGATGTGAAGAAGAAGCTGGAGAGGCTGGAGAAGAGGTTAGCGGTCGTCGAGCGTGGGGCACCACCTGTTAACATCAACGCGTACTATGCACGAACGCCGGTTTAGCGGGGGTTATACTCAATTCAGGTTACCTAGGTTCCTGGTTGGGTTTAAGGAATGAAAACACGCCCAAGTCTCTCAGTTTTAATCATCCTACTCTCAGCTTCTCTACCTTTTTTCACCGTAAATCCCTCTTTCAACCCCGTTGGAGCCCAAGCTTACAACTCTGAACTGAAGAATATCCGTTTCTACTTCCATTACAGCGCGTACCCAGTCTTCATCGTGGGAGCGGGAACACATTACGTAATGAATACCTCAGCCCTTTTCTCAAACCCTCAACCCCTCATTAAAGCCATCGGTCAGCCGAAGATTCAGGTGGACTTCTACCTCAACCCTCCTCTAGCTGCAGCCGTAACCTTCAGGGGGGATTGGAAGGTCCACGTTTGGGTTAATGCTTCAGCGCTGAAACCGGCTGGATGGAACCTCCAGTTCTGGGAACGCTCCCCCGACGGTGGTATCGTCTGGGATTCCGGCGTGGTCTCACCCGATGTCGTAGGGGGACCGACGGGGAACCCGGGCTACGTTGACGTCCAGATATTCGGTTACATGTTGACGGCTAGGGGACTTGAACACACGTTTAAGGCGGGTAACGTGGTCGAGGTTGAGGTAACGTTGAACACGGGAAGCGCCGTGGCAGCTATGCTCTGGTACGATTCAGCTACCTTCCAAAGCTTCGCCGTCTTCCCCTCAGAAGACTATGCGACGCCTACGTCCTTGGCTACCTTCGACGCGAACGGAAGCCGTTGCTGGGTCTTCTCAACCCTTTGGTCGGCGGCGCAGCGTCGGGTGATCGTACGCTCCGAGGTTAAGGACCCCTTCGGCGGCTACGATGTAAACAGTGTTAGACTATCGATCACCAACCCCTTCGTTGAAGACGTCGCATCCAACCAAGCTATGACGCGGATCAACGGCACCGCGGCTTCGTACTCAAGCTTCTACGAAGGCGTTTGGATGTATCCCGTAGATGCCAAGCTCGGCACCTACACCGTAAAAGTCGATGCTTTAGATAACAGTGGGAATACGCAGACGATTACGGGAACCTTCAGCATGGGCGTACAGTACCCCATCGACTTTAGGGTCTTAGATTCCCACGGTGAACCCCTCATCCACGCCGTTGTTAGAGTTGAACTAGGGGGATTAACCTATGCCTCAGGGGAGACAAACACGTCAGGTTGGGTTTCCTTCAACCTATTCTCTGCAGGTTACACACTTCGAGTTTTCTGGGATAGTGTGGAGGTGGCTTCTCAACCGTTAGAGGTGGCGAAGCCTCTAAACCTCACCGTGAACTGCGCCGTTTACTACCCCGTTTTCCACATCCTCGACTATGGGGGGCAACCCTTAGACCTCGCCTGGGTCTTCATAACCTTCCCCAACGGCTCAGCTCCACAGCTTCCCTACATAATGAATGAAACGGCGCGGATCAGCTTCACCCAAGCACCCGCCGGTAACTACGGATTCAAGGTCTTCTGGAAGGACGTCCTCGTAAACGAGGTGAACATACCCGTAAACTCGGATGGACCCTACAGTATGCGAAGCAGGGTCTTCAAGGTTAACCTTAAGACTTTAGACAACGAAGGAGGCGTCGTAGTAGGCGCCTACGTAGTGGCTACATCGGAGAAAGAAGTTGTCTTCAACTTCGATGCAACCAACGGCTCTGGACACGTGCTGTTCAGGTTACCAGTCGGCGTTTACACACTTCGAACCTACTGGGACGGGGTTCTCGTCAACCAGACAAGGCTTGAAGCTGACCAGGACAAGGCGTTCACCGTGGAGTGCCAGGTTTATAAGGTCATCGTGAATGCCACGGATAATAATAACGTGGCGTTGAAGGGAGCCTACGTGACAGCCTCAACGATTCAGAGTAGGGTCTACGGCTTCGCAGTTACGGACGCTTCAGGGCTCAGCAATTTTACGCTCCCCGTGGGCGTTTACAGGATACGGCTTTACTTCGAGGATACCTATTGGTTAACACACGTTGAAAACCAAACAGAAGTGACCGTTTCCATCAATTCCAGAACCGTAGTTCCCATCAGAGTAGCGAATTACCCGCCGCCCTTATGGTCCACCATAGGTTTCTGGCTGATCACCGCGCCCTTGGTAACTTTAGCGGCTGTTACCTTATACATACTCGTTAAACGCAGGAGAACGAAATTTCCTCAATAATGTCTTAAGAATTGGACTTAGCATCACCCTTCATCCACTTGAAACGTCAAGTGTTCAAAAAACTGGGACTTCCTTCAATAGGCTTTCAAGTAGGGTAACCACTTGTTTTATGAATAGGTTCAAGATATAAAAGGAATAAAGAGATAGGAGAAGGGAGTTCACAGGGTTGGTTGGATGGGTGAAGGGAGAGGGTGAAGGTATAGGACCGTTGTTTGGTAAATCCCTTCAATGCAACGTATGCGGTCGAGCGTTGCCCAGCAACGGCGTCGTTATATCAATCCTTGTGGAAACACCCCTCACAACCACGTCACGCCACTTCTGCTCCATTGAGCACCTCATAGACTACGTTGAGAGGCTGAGGGCAAGCGGCTCACCAATGTATCGAATACTCCACGAACGTGGAATAGAGGGGATAACTTTAAAAAGCTTCTTCGAACGAATGTCCGAGTTGGAGAGGATTGTTGTGGAAGCCGTGAAGAGGAAGGCTGAACTTGAGGCTAGGATCCAGGCGTTGATGGAGGAAAAGGCTAACCTCCTAGCTGAAATCGAAGCCCTTAAAGCCATCAGAGAGCTTGAAGCCAAGGTATCAGCCTTAGAGACTGAGGTTGCCAAGATCAAGGAAGAGAAAACAACGTTAGAGGAGAGAGGAGCTGCATTAGTAGAAGCCCCACCCACAGTTGAAGAGAAAGAACCCTGCGAAGAGAAAGAACCCTGCGAAGAGAAAGAACCCTGCG
>CAYNFI010000067.1:0-8756 GCA_964396445.1 uncultured Candidatus Bathyarchaeia archaeon | reverse complement strand
TTTCTCTTCCCCTTAATAGGGGCGACGAGTATCATTGAAGCGTATGAAACACCTTACCCATGGATGCCTCAAGTTCCACCGCGGGGAGGGCTGCCTAGCCCTGTGCAAGCTTTTTCTACACTTTTCTTCCAGGTTTTTTACGCTACGTGAACCATCTTATAGATTGGAGGTGCGGAGTTCTGGAAAAAGGTGTGACGGTGACTGAGGGCTTTCAGAGGTATTATTACAGGCAGGGTTATCGCATTGTTGGAACGCATGGGCATAGCGCTGTGAAGGTGTGTGAGTGGACGCGGGAAAGCCTTAGGGCTGGTAGGGTTTGCTATAAGCAGTTGTGGTACGGGGTGGAAAGCCATCGCTGCCTCCAGTGTACCACCAGCCTCTTCTGGTGTCAGAACCGTTGCCTCTACTGCTGGCGGAGCTTCCAGGCCTTCCTCGGAAGCGATTTTAAGGGTTACCCGGTTGACGAACCCTCTGAAATCGTGGACGCCCTTATAGAAGGGCAGCGATTACTCCTCACGGGGTTCAAGGGTAACCCCAGGGTTGATAGGGTTAAGTGGAAGGAGGCGCAGAACCCTACAAACGCGGCTTTAAGCCTTACGGGTGAAAGCATCCTCTACCCGAGGGTCTCCGAGCTCTTGGAGGAGTTCCATAAGAGGGGGATGTCCACCTTCCTCGTAACTAAGGGAACGGCGCCTGAGCGTTTAAAAGCCCTCAGCGTTGAGCCTACAAACCTCTACATAAGCCTCTGCGCCCCAGATGCGGAAACCTACGAAAACATTGACAGACCGATCGTCGCAGGGGGATGGGAGAGGTTGAACGAAAGCCTTGAGCTTATGCACGGTTTTAGCTGCGTTAAGGTTGTCAGGTTAACGCTTGTGAAGGACTTGAACATGAAGCATCCTGAGAAGTACGCGGAGCTCATCGGGAAAACCGGCTGCGACCACGTTGAGGCTAAAGCCTTCATGTGGGTCGGTGAAGCCCAGAGGCGGCTACCACGGGAAGCGATGCCATCCATTGAAGACATAAGATTTTTCTCAGAGCGGCTTTCAAAGCTTCTAGGCTATGAGGCTAAGGGTGAGTCTGTTCCAAGCCGTGTCGTCCTCCTGTCGAAAAGTTAGCCTTCGATGCGCGGTAAGGCTTGAAGCATAGAGATTTTCCGACTTTAAGTAGACCATTAAGTATATTCGGTGGGGTAAGGCTTTAGGCTTGGGAAGTCTTAAATCCCTGATTCCTTCTGAATCTGTAGGCTGGGCTGAGGGAAGATTTTACTGAGGGGTTAGAGTTGAAGTCAGCTTCAGCTGGTCTTGTTCTAGGGATCTCGGGGAGCCCGCGTAAGGATGGTAACACGGATGTAGTTGTTAAAAGAACTTTGAGAATAATCGAGGAGCTGAAGGATGTTAAAACCGTGTTTCTAAGGGTGGCCGATTTCAACATCGCCCATTGTCGAGGATGTAGGGAATGCATGAGGATCGGCGAATGCGCGATTAAGGATGACGACTTCAACCTTATTCTTGACAAGTTGATGAAGGCGCAGCTTATAGTAATAGGAGCCCCGGTTTTCTGGAATAGTCCACCCGGGGTTATGAAGGATTTCATCGATAGAACACATGGATTCTACTTAGATCGTAAACGTCTTATCGGGAAGAAGGTTGGTATCATAAGTGTAGCCACTTCTTCAGGCTTTGAAAGCCATGAAGATGTACTCTCTTGGCTAACGGTGTACGGTGCTGAAATCGCTGCGAAAGTGCGTTTATACGCTCGGGAGAAAGGGGAGGTTCTCGGAAAAGCGGGGGAAATGACGAAGATCGAGGATTTTTCAAGGACATTAGCGGACGGACTGTAGCGGCTCCCTACCTTAAGAAGGTAATTCAAACGTTATCAAGGAATTGTATGGTACCAGTATCGCTGCGGTCTCTCAAGCCGTATACACTATCTTCGTGGGGAAAAACAAGGCTTAATAGAGGCTTGGAAACTATTTAGAATCAAGTTGATTAAGCCTTGTCACTTCACGAAATCATCGATGAGGCTCGAACAGAGCTGGACGCCAAATCACGGCTTCACGAGCTAGCTCAAAACTCTGGCAGGGAAATCGTGAGGGCTTCGAAGCAGACCGTTCTCTACGTGCACCAGGGAGACCTTAAGAAGGCTGGGCAGCGCCTACAGTTGGCGAAAAGGAGGATTCACAAGGTTGTTAAGCTTTCAGGGCGTAACCCTGAGCTTGTCTACACTGGCTCATTCATCCTCGCATGTCAAGAGTATGCTGAGGCTCAGCTTCTCTTAAGCTACGTTAAGGATGGGAAGCTGCTGAGTTGGACGGACATCGGTGTGCAGCCCCTCCCGTACCTACTCGGCTTAGGCGACCTCATCGGGGAATTAAGGCGGAGCGTCGTCGACCTCCTCAGAAACGGGAGGGTCGAGAAAGCTGAGGGGAGGCTACGGTTCATGGAGGAGGTTTACATGGAGGTCTTCGCCATAGACAACCCCCTAGCCCTATCTGGTGGATTAAGGAGGAAGCTCGATGTGGCGCGGAAGCTTATCGAGATCACGCGCAGCGAGGTCTCCGTGGAAGTAAGGCGGAGAGCTCTCGAAGAGTCTATTGAAGGCCTGCAGAAAGCCCTCGCTGAGAGAAAGCCGTGTTGAAACCTTGAAAAATCATCCAGGAGGGTCTACGTGAAAATCGATGTGGCAAAGGTTAGGGAAGCGGCTGAGAAGGATTATGAGAAAACCTGGGTTGAGACGTCGCGGATGCTCCTTGGAGAAGGAAGGTTTTTCACCCTCGCCAAGAAGGGTAGACCGCATCCGTTAAACACCCTCGTATCCGACGTTAGGAAGACGTTGCTGGAGCTCGGGTTTACAGAGGTTATCGTACCGATCATCGTTGATAAGAACGAGGTCTACGCCCAGTATGGCCCCGAGGCTCCGGTTATCCTTGACCGTGTATTCTTCCTCGCCGGGTTACCACGTCCAGACATAGGTATAAGCAGGAAGAAGCTTACGCAGCTGCAGGGGATCGTTCCCGGCTTTAAGGAGGTTGAGGGGCTTAAAGAGGTTTTTAAGCGTTACAAGCGGGGTGAGGTTGAATCCGATAACCTCGTTGAAACGTTGGTTCAGGAACTCGGCATAGGGGAGGCAGAGGCTACACGCATCTTAGCCGCTGTTTTCCCCGAGTTACGGGAACTCAAGCCTATCCCCTCAGACCTCACGCTGCGCAGCCACACCACCGCCGGCTGGTTCACGGTGCTCAGGGAGATGTTGAAGCGGGAGCCGCTTCCCTTACAGCTTTTCTCCATAGGGTCTAAGTTTAGGCGTGAGCAGCGGCTTGACCCAACCCACCTCTACGATTCCTTAACGGCTTCCATAGTTGTAATGGCTGAGGAGTTCAGCCTCGAGGATGGGCGGGGAATCGCGGCGGAGATCCTGGAAAAACTCGGGTTTAAGAACGTTCAATTCGTGAGGAAGGCTGCTACATCCAAGTACTACGCGCAGCAGACGGAGTTCGAGGTTAATGTGACGCATCCTAAAACCGGGCAGCCGTTGGAGGTCGGGGACATGGGGTTCTACTCCCCTATAGCACTAAGCAACTACGGTATCCCGTACCCAGTCTTCAACTTCGGCTTCGGCTTGGAACGGTTGCTGATGGCTGTCACCGGGGAGGAGGACATAAGGGAAGTCGTTTACCCATACTTGTACAGGAAGGTAACGTTCACAGACGGGGAAATCGCGGACGCGGTAGGGCTTATCCGCAGCCCTGAGACGGGTGAAGGACGTAAGCTCGTAGAGCTCATCCGCGATGTGGCTTTGAAACATGCTGGAGACCCGACGCCGAGTAAAGTTCTGGTTTATGAAGGAGCCTTCCTGGGGAGAACGGTGACCGTTAGTATTCATAAGGAGGAGGCTGGGAAGAGGCTTCTAGGACCAGCTGCCTTCAACCCCATCGTGGTGGAGAACGGTAATATCGTCGGGCAGCTTCCCGGAAAGGTTACAAGGGAATCAACCCAGACATCCTTCACATACCTTCTCGGCATAGCCAACCTCTCCGCCTACGAAGCTGAGCAACTCGTAAAAAGGGGTGGGGAAGAGGCGGTTGTGGAGGTTAAGATCGTGAAGAGCCTATCTGACGTCAACCTTAAGGTTACTGACGCTGTTAGAAGGTACATCGAGTCAACGAATAGGAGGATCGATGTACGGGGTCCAGTATTCATCACGGTGAAGGTAGAGCTTCCGCATCTTTAGTATCCAGGGTATTTAAGGGAAAGCGTTGTCATCGATCCGTTGATCCTTTTAAGCCCTCAGCCCTACATGCATTCGCTAGGTTATGGGCAAGCCTCAGGGGTTCAGGTAGTTTGTGGCCTTTAAGGAGATGCTTTACAATAGTTATGGAGGATTCGAGTGTTACGAGGTTTCCAGGTGAAACGATGATAGGGTTGCAGTTAGGCTTAGACAATAAAGCGGAGCCGACAGTTTTACCTCGGTAAATAAGTGGACGCCAATCACCTGCCTTCAAGGGCTTCTCCGCGTATTCTCCGCAGAGCTTTCGGAGGGCTACGCCCACCGTGGGTTTCTTAAGCAATAATCCCACGTGGGATGCGCAGCCGCAGCCTCGGGGATGCGCGGTTCCATGGGCGTTGAGGAGGAGGATTTGAAACCCCGTTCTCAAGCCTTTAACGGCTTCGGTGATAGGAGGGGCTTCCCTGAAGGCGAGGAATCCTGGGATGTAGGGGAAGGTCAGGGCTTCCCTTAAAACATGTTCCTCTAAGACCCTAGCGTCTATGTAATCGTAGACTATGGCTGCGGCGAAGGCTTCGTCGCGGTTGTAGGCGAGGTCGACGGCGGCAACCCTTTGAACAGGTTTTCTAAAGCCGTCTTTAAGCAGGATTTTCCCCGCGAGCTCCTCCTGGATCTTCTTAAGCCCTTCAAGGCTCCGCGTTTCTCGAGGTGTTTTCAAGGGAAGCCATCCAGTTTATGTGGTAACCTCAACTGTGACGGTGTCGCCGTCCTTGAGGTTAAGCTTATCCCTGATCTTCTCAGGGGCTATGACCTCTAACACATCTTGCCCATAATGGGTTCTCTCCGGGAAAACCACGGCACCTTCGATGACGCTGTTAACCGTTACTCTAAGGCATCTCCCTGAGCCGAACCACCTGTTCCTATCTTTGAAGGCTTTGATCTCTATGGCTGGAAGCATTCTAAGCCTCTGTAAAGCCTTCAAGTCCTCCACCGTTGCAGCCTTAAGGTTTAATGTGCCGTGGAAGGGTTTGAAGCCGAGGGCTTCCTTAAACAAGGGTTGGTAGACCCGCATGTAGTATTCGCCATCGCCTACTCCTGTGAACACGGTTCCGCGGAAGACGATGGGTAGGGGTTTCTCGAAGACCTTAAAGAGGGGGCGGTAGAGTTCAGCCAGCTCCTGAAGCCCGCTACCCGTGATCTTAACCTGCTGTCCTCTATGGGATACCGTGCGGGTGACAAGCCCGTGTTTTTCGAGGGCGCGTATGTGTCTTGAAGCCGTCTGCTGGGACATGGATAGGAGTTGTCCCAGGTTCTTCGTGGGGATGTTGACGGGACGCGTGTAGGCGCCGAGCTCCGCTAGTTTGACGAGGATGAGGAGGAGGCGGTTTTTCTCAGCGTTTCTCATATCGTTCAACACCCGTGTTCTCCGGCTTTCACCTTTGTGTTGTAGGGTTTTCAACTAGACAAATTAATGTCCGCGGTAATAAATATCTCATTCTATTTCTAGTCGCCAAAGCGTTTGAAGCTTTATGATCTCCCCCGATAATATGGTAGAACTGAAACCTTAAAAACAGGTGAATTTCTCCCTCCCTGAGAAGGCTGGTATCAGAGGGGGTACGAGGCAGGTTCAGGTACTAGGTACTGCGGTGGTCGCTGGGGGTGACGTCATAACCGCACTCGATGGTACACGGGTCAGGAGCGGCGATGACTTATCGGCTTATCTGGAAGCGTATACACTTCCAGGTCAGACGGTTCAGGTGACCATCCTCAGGGATAACCGTGAGCAAACCATTCAGGTTGTGTTAGAAAAGAGGCCTTCAAGCATGTTTGCTCTTATCTGATTTTTATCACTTAACCCAGTTAGACCATCATCGCCCAGTTCATGCCCTCTGCTTTATTCGAAGTGGAAACCCTGATTCTCCCTATTATTCTTCGATGAAGGGATTTAGCCTAACCCTCACCCATCTACTAAGCTCCGCTGCGTTTAAAGGCTGAAAAAACTATGAGACATTAATGAAGTAGGGGAGGGCTCCGTTGAAATGGGTGAACTTGTCTTCGTAGGGCTTGGTTTAGGCGGTGAACGCGGCGTCTCCTTGCAGGGTTTAGACGCGGTTGAGGAGGCGGACATGGTTTTCGCCGAGTTCTACACAAGCTTCTCCCCAACCACGTTCGAGAAACGCCTTGAAGCTTTAGTGCGAAGGGAGATCACGGTGTTGAAAAGGGAGGCGCTTGAGGAAAAGGCTGAGGAAGCGCTTCTAAAGCATGCCTTGGATAAACGCGTTGTCCTATTAGTACCCGGGGACCCTATGGTCGCCACAACCCATGTCCAGCTCCGTGTTAGGGCTTTCAAGCTAGGAATCGAGACGAGGGTTATACACGGCTCCTCCATAGTCTCCGCGGCTATGGGTGCGTGTGGGCTTCAGAATTACAGGTTCGGCGAAAGCGTTACAGTACCCTATCTGGAGAAAGGATTCGTTCCAGAAACCTTGTACAACGTGGTGATGAAAAACCTCCGAAGGGGGCTTCATACACTCATGTTCCTCGACGTGAGGGCTGATGAAGGTCGCTCTCTAACCATTGTGGAGGCTTTAAAGGTCCTCCTAGCCGTGGAGGCGCGGAGGCGTGAAGGTGTCTTCTCGGCTGACAGGCTTATGGTGGGTTTAGCCCGTGTGGGGATGAGCGACGCGTATGTGAAGGCTGATCGATTGGAAGCTCTTATAAAAATTGATTTCGGCGCGCCGCCGCATACCTTAATAGCTCCGGGTAAGCTTCACTTCATGGAGGCAGAGGCGCTCAGATGCTTCGCTCAAGCCCCAGCCGAGGTCCTAGGCAGAGGGTGATCGCGAAAGACCGCGTGCAAGGCTACGTTGAAAACACTGGTAGGGTTCTTCGTGGTTTAACGTTGATTACCTCCTCTCAAAACGCCTTCGATGAAGCCGCGGTTTCTAAGGTCTTGGAATGGGCTGAACGCTACTTTAAGGATGCAGCTTACTTCTTTGAGCGAGGTGACTACGTCAACGCGCTCACAGCCATCGCCTACTGTGAGGGTATCCTCGAGGCCCTGAAGCTTCTGGGCTTCGCCTCATTTAGCTGGTAGCCAAGTGGTAAGGGATATGAAGAGGGAGGAATGGCTATTATAAAGCGTGTTAAGTTTTCATATTCCGGATAGTGGAAATTCAGGTCCATCTATAATGCGCTGGTCTAAGTGAAAGCCTATAAGATAGTTCCAGCACCTCACCAAGGTAGAGACATGATAGATGGCGGGGATTTAAACGTCGAACTGCGATGAATGTGGGTCTCCTTTGCCTGATGGTGCGGGTTTCTGCCCTAACTGCGGGGTTGCTGTTAAAAAGAGGAGGGATGCATCCGTGTCTTCGTGGAAGTCTGTGGCAAATTCTTTGAAGATAGGGGTACTAGGCGCTTTTCTATCAGTGGCTATATCAATGTTTTCGCCGATTCCTCTTATTCCATCGTTCATAGCATCTTTAATAGTCATATACTTTTCCAAAGCTGGTGAAATCGAGGACGCCATGATAATCGCTTTAACTGTCTACGTCCTCACAGAAGCTATTACGTCGGGTATGGTTTTAGGCTCACTCTACATTAACGGCGAATCATTCGCCTCCCTCTACGGTGACTATGTACCAACATTAGAGGACGTTATAATGTACGTCGTTTCCCCCGTAACGCCTTTCATCGCAGGATACATCGGCGCGAAGATCGCTCCAAAGAAGAGGGAAAAACCCGACCTATTCAACCCGTACTGATTACCTACTTACAAGGCGTTAAAACGTGTAGAATCCGCGGAGAACCAGGTTTACGGAATAACCTCTGACAGCTTAAACGTCCCAGGTTTATTACCGTACGCAGCTTCATCCTTATCGAGGAAAAAGTTATGGTAACGCCTGGTACCTCCTGTAGCAACCTGGGTGGAAGGTTTATTCGGGAATTTAACCGTGTACACGGTTGATAACAGTGTTTGCTTTAAGCATCCGGTGGGTCTGAGCCCATCTTTTAACGTTCGCTCGGATTTCAGATAAGCTTTTAGGCTTCGCTCCCTTTAGCTGTAAGCCGCAGGGTTAAGCGTTGAAAAGAGGTAAGATCGTCCTCGTCACCGGGGTTTTCGACATCCTCCATGTTGAGCACCTCATGCTCTTGGAGGAGGCTAAGGCCCTAGCGGGGGAAGGGGGGAAACTCGTGGTGGTGGTAGCCCGGGATGCCACGGTGGAGAGGAGGGAGGGGAAACGCCCCGTGGTCTCGGAGAACGAGCGCCGCGCCATGGTTGAAGCCTTGAAGCCCGTGGACGAGGCGGTGCTGGGCTACGAGGATATGTCCGTGGATAAGGTTTTGGTGAAGGTGAAGCCAGACCTCGTGGTCTTCGGCTACGACCAAGGCTGCTTGGAGGAGTTGACGCGGCGCGTGGCGGGGGAGATGGGGTTGAGCGTGGAGACCGTGAGGATGGCGAAGTTCTCCCTCAGTGAACTCGACAGTGGGACGAAGATTAAGCAGAAGATCGTTGAAACCTGGAA
>CAYNFI010000066.1:0-8933 GCA_964396445.1 uncultured Candidatus Bathyarchaeia archaeon | reverse complement strand
AAAACCAGCTGGAAAAGTTTATTTCCTAAGACGTTCATGTAACAGGGGATAACGGATATTCGAGGCTTGTTTCCATATAGAGAGGTGAATGCTGGTTATGTTCGCGGCACCAGGTGCATACGATAGGGTTATAACGATCTTTTCACCCGAGGGTAGGCTCTTCCAGGTTGAGTACGCCGTGGAAGCGGTGAAACGCGGGGCCACGGTTCTCGGCGTCGTATCCAAGGAAGGCATCGTCTTAGCGGCTGAGGAGAAGGCGCCTTCCAAGCTTCAAGACCCGAAGTTCACGTGGAAGATCTTCCAGATCGACGACCATCTGGGGGTTGCCATCGTGGGGTTAGGCGCCGACGCCAGGGTCCTCATCGACCAGGCGAGGATCTACGCGCAGAGCAACCGCCTGATGTACGATGAACCCATAGACACGGAGGTTCTGGCGAAGAGAATCGCTGATATCAAGCAGATTTACACGCAGCATTCGGGTGTGAGGCCCTTCGGCGTAGCCATGGTCTTCGCGGGCATCGATAAGAACGGTCCAAGGCTTCTAGTCACGTGGCCGGGCGGCGATTACTGGGGGCATAAAGCCGCGTCCTTGGGGGCTGGAAGCGAGGCTGCCACAGAGGTTCTGGAGAGCGCGTACAGGGACGACCTATCCCTGGACGAGGCGGTTCAGCTCGCGCTTCAATGCCTCGCGAAGACCGTTGAGGGAAAGCTTGAGCCTAAGAAGGTTAGGATGGCGGTTATACCAGCGGTTGACAGGAAGTTTAGGAAGCTAGGCGATGAAGAGGTTGAAGCCTACATAAGCAAGCTTTAGAAGTCGGCTGGTTCGATGAGTGAGAAGCTCATATTAGCCCGCTTATCGGTTGCAGGGGAGCACTTCGAGGTCGCAGTTCACCCAGATAAGGCTTTAACCTATAAGATGGGCGGAGGCGGGGACATAAGAAACATACTCCTCATCGACGAGGTCTACGTGGACGCGAAGAAGGGGATGAAGGCAACGAATGAGAAGGTGATGAAAGCCTTCAACACAGGAGACGTCTACGAAGTCGCGGATATCATACTGAAACGCGGGGAGCTTCAGATAACCACTGAGCAGAGGCGGAGGCTGAGCGAGGAGAAGAGACGCCAGATCATCGCCTTCATCTCACGGAACTGCATCGACCCTAGAACCAACCTCCCCCATCCCCCGTTAAGGGTTGAACAAGCCCTTGAACAGGTCAGGGTCAGCGTAGACCCGTTCAAAGACGCGGAGACCCAGGCTAAACAGGTTATCGAAGCCCTCAGACCCATACTACCCATAAGGATGGAGCAGATGAGGATCGCCGTTAAGATCCCGGCTGAGTACATCGCCAAGGTTTACGGGACGGTGAAGGGCTTCGGCGTGATCAAAAGGGAGGAATGGCAGGCGGACGGTTCATGGGTTGGAGTAGTTGAGATGCCGGCTGGGCTCCACGCCTCCTTCCTGGACAGGCTTGGGAAACAAACCCAGGGAAGCATGCAGACCAAAACATTGAAATGAGGCGCATACATTTTCCATAATTAAAACTAGGAGAGAAAGTATGTCGGTTTTCTTCGAGGAAAGAAAGCTGGTTTACCCAGGGGAGCTCCTCGCTGAAGGAGAGTACACGGCGGGCGGCAACACGTTTAAACACGGGAAAAGGGTTTACGCCAGCCGAATAGGGTTAGCCAGCGTAGAGGCGAGGAAGGTCTCCGTCATAGCACTCCGGGGTGTTTATGACCCCCAGGTAGGAGACGTCGTCGTAGGGGAGGTCGTTGACCTCGGGTCTCTAAACTGGTCCGTGGACATAGGAAGCCCGTACATAGGTACCTTAAACGCCTCAGACGTCTTCGGTAGGCGTTTCGACCCTGAGAGACAGGCGCTTAAAGACGCCTTCAACGTAGGAGACATGGTCGTCGCCGAGGTATTAGCGTTCGACAGGACGAAGAACCCTCTGCTAACCGTGGTTGGACCAGACCTCGGCAAGGTAACGCGTGGCCGGATTGAGAAGATTACCCCCGCTAAGATACCGAGGCTCATAGGTAAAAGGGGCTCCATGATAACCTTATTAAGGAAGGAGACGGGTTGCCAGATCACCATAGGCAAGAACGGCTGGGTCCTCGTAACGGGTAAAACCCCTGGAGACGAGGAGTTAGCCGTCCAAGCCATAAGATTAGTTGAGGCACAGGCACATATACCTGGCCTAACTGATAGGGTAACGGGGTTCCTTAAGAATAAGGGAAGGCAGTGAAGCGGCATGAGTGAGGTCTTTAAGCGACGGGATGGAAGGGCCTTCAACGAGCTTAGGCCTGTGAAGATGAAGGTCGGCGTACTCGATAAAGCCGACGGCTCAGCGTACATCGAGCAGGGGAAGACTAAGGTCTTAGTCGCCGTCTACGGGCCGCGCGACGTTCATCCAAGGCATTTAGCCTCCCCTGAAGGAGCTGTCCTACGATGTAGGTACCATATGGCGCCGTTCTCAACCTCTGAAAGGAAGTCTCCAGCGCCTTCAAGGAGGGAAGTCGAGCTTTCAAAGGTTATGAGGGATGCCTTAGCCCCAGCGACCTTCCTCGAAAGCTACCCGAGAACGGTCATCGACGTCTTCGTCGAAGTGCTTCAATCCGACGCGGGCACGAGATGCGCCAGCATCACCGCGTGTTCCCTAGCCTTAGCCGACGCTGGGATACCCCTCAGGGACATGGTAGCAGCGTGCGCCTCGGGAAAGTACGCGGGAAGGGTGGTATTAGACCTAGACGACGTTGAGGACCAGGAGGGTGAAGCGGACCTACCTGTGGCTTTAATCCCAGCCTTCGACGAGGTTTCACTCCTACAGTTCAACGGTTTACTCACGGAGGAAGAGTTTAAGGAAGCCTTCAACCTCGCCATTGAAGGCTGTAAACAGCTCTACCAGGTTCAGAGGGAAACCCTTAAGGCTCATTACGCGGCGGGTAAAGAGGCTACGGTTGAAGGAACCTAGGAGATGAGGAAGCCATGTCCATGAAGGTTATACCGGAGATCACGAGGAAGAGGATACAGGAACTCGTTGCTAAAGGGAAACGCTTAGACGGCAGAGCTTTCCACGAGTATAGACCGATTAAAATCGAGGCTGGCATCGTTGAGAAGGCCGAGGGCTCAGCTCAGGTATCCATAGGGTTAACCAAGGTCCTGGTAGGCGTAAAGGTCAACACCGGTGAGCCCTTCCCCGATACACCCGATGAAGGCGTGCTCACGGTCAACGCGGAACTGGTTCCCCTCGCTTCACCGACCTTTGAACCCGGGCCTCCAAACGAGGACTCCATCGAACTCGCAAGGGTCGTCGACCGCGGCATCCGTGAAGGTAAAGCCTTAGACCTTGAGAAGCTGTGTATAACCCCTGGTAAACGCGTCTTCATCGTCTTCGCAGACGTCTACGTACTCGACTACGATGGAAACCTCATCGACGCCTCAGCGTTAGCCGCTATGGTCGCCTTAATCCAAGCCAAATTGAGGAACTACAAGGTTGTCGACCACGAGCTTGTCTACGAAGAAGGCTACATCCCGCTTCCAATCCAGCACTACCCGTTAGCCGTAACCATGGTGAAGGTCGACGGGCAGCTCCTCGTGGACCCCTCCCTCGAGGAAGAGCAGGCTATGGAGTCGCGGATAACCGTGAGCGTGGACGAGGAGGGACGGATCTGCTCCATTCAGAAAGGCGCGGGAACTCTATCACCTCAAGACGTCTTCGAAGCCGTTAGGGTCGCTAAGAAGGTTGCTCAGCAACAGCTCAGCTACCTTAAGGGAGGATAGATAAACCATGCCTAAGACGCGGAGGACAAGCGGCGCTTTAAAGACGAAGTACGGCTTAGCCCCGCGGAGGCAGTACATGGAGGTCATGGGCCTCGTAAAAGCCACGTATCCATGTACGAGATGCGGCTTCAAATCGGTTAAACGCTTCAGCGTCGGGGTGTGGAAGTGCCGTAAATGCGGGTACACCTTCACAGGTGGAGCCTACCAACCCTTCACAAAAACAGGTGAAACCGCCGCGCGTGCATCCCGGAGCGTATCCACGGCATCTGCAACAACCCAGGAAAGGTTGAAGACTGAAGCCGCTGAGAAAGCGTAGGGTCAGCTCACGTTCTACGGCGTTCATAACTTTTTCAGCCGTGGCTCTGCGGGGGCAGCTGAACCGATTCTCCCAGTTAATCCATCCTCGTCCCTTTAGCGAAAGCCTCAAACCTATTCATCGCTTGAACCGGTGGCATGGGCTTTACAGGTTTCTTAAAGCCGTAGGCTGAAACCGATACCAGGGGTCCGGCTAAGCCGCGGTCGAGTCCCAGCTTAACGCCTCTGATCACGTCGATGAGCACGTTGCAGCCGTTTGGAGCGTCTACCGTGCTTACTTTAATATCCATCTGTATAGGTGTTCCCGCGAAGTAGCTGCCCTCAACCCAGAGGTAGCTTGTCCGCGTGTTACCCATGAACCCCACGTAATCCGTTGTACCCGTTGCGAGGGAGACCGGGTACGGGACCACGGATTGTATAGAAGACGCTTTAATCCTCCTCTTAAGGATGTTACGCTCCCTCTCCAAAGCGTTGAGGTTCTCAGTTCCACCCCCGATGTCCAAAGCGTAGCTCTTCTCTATCCGCACACCCCTCCGATGCAGTGTTTCAAAGATCGCCTTATGCAGCATGGTGGAGCCGATCTGGTCCATAAGGTCGTCGCCGGCCACCGGCAAACGGGCTTCCCTGAAACGCTTAGCCCAACCCCTTCCACTGGCTACCATGGAAGGCGTAGCGTTTACGAAGCCGCTGCCAGCCTTCAAAGCCGCCTCAGCGTACCATGAAGAGGCCTTTAAAGCGCCGCTTGGGAGGAGGTTGACAACGACCTCCGCCTTGGTTTCCCTTAAAACCTGAGCAACGTCAACAGGGGGCGCGGGGGCTACGGTTACAACATCCTTCACGAATTTTCCAACCCCGTCGAGGGGTTCACCCCGTAAAACCTTAACATCGAGGTGGGGGACTTCGAAGAACTTTAACACGGCGTTAGGCTGGGTAAAAATCGCCTGCGAGAGGTCCTTACCAACCTTCCTCGAATCCACGTCGAAGGCGGCGACAAACCGTATATCAGACGGGGTGTAGCCGCCTACAACAGGGTGTAAAAGCCCTGGAACCGTTTCCTCCATACCCCGCTTGGACTTAAGAAGCTCAACCCCTTGAATGAGCGCCGAGCAGCAGTTCCCAACACCTACGACAGCGGTTTTCACCTCAGCCATTAAAACGCACATCCCAGACCTATGGCTACCCTGATTAAAGATAAAGTTATCCGACTACAACGCCTAGAATCCTAAGCTCTGTAAAAGATTAGAAGAGAATGGGGGAAGCCGTTGTAAAGGCGCTTCACCATAAGCATATAAGGGCTTCTGGTTGACATACACGCGGTGGTCAGGGTGACCGTGATCGTGGAGTTAAGCATTGTACCAATCGGGGAGGGTGTAAGCCTCAGCGGGTTGTTAGCCCACGCGGTTAAGGAGCTTCAGAGACACGGGGTAGGTTACGAGGTTACCCCTATGTGCACGGTCTTCGAGGCTGAAAGCCTTAAGGAAGCGTTTAAGATAGCTGAGGCTGCGCATGAATCCCTCTTCAAGGCCGGGGCTAAGAGGGTTTTAACAACCGTTAAAGTGGATGACAGACGCGACGTTCAGGTACATATGGAGGATAAGGTTAGGTCCCTACGGGAAGCGTTAAAAAAGGTTTAAGGACATAAATCGCTTCAGACCATGGGATTAGAGCGGGTACGAGAAGTCCGTACTCACCACCGGAGAGGCTTAGAACACCTCCTTAAACGCTTAACCACCGTCCTAGCGCCTTTAAGCCTTCAACGTCCTCAAACGTTTCTCCTCGATTCCAAGGGCTTTCTCCACGGCGTAAACAAGCCTTGAAGCCACAACCCATGCCTCCAGAGGTGCTGGGTCTATGCAGTAGGTTTGATGCAGAACCGTCTTCGTCTCATCCGTGAAACGCCCTTTTGGAAAACCCCCTACCACAACCACGGGCTTCCCCGCCTTCACCAACCCCTGCGCCAGCTTCGTTAAAGTCACGGGTTTACCCTCCCTTGTTAAACCGACCGCAAGGTCGGGTTTCAGCTCGTCAAGAAGCGCCTTCAACGTTCGATTCCTTAAAGTGAGTAAGGCTTCCCCCTCGGGTTTCGGGGGGACCCTTCCCTGTTGGAAAAGCTGCTCGATCAATCCCTTAAACCTCAGGTAGTTTCGGGGAAGCCTCACCCTGGGGTTTACCTCCAGGACAAGGTTCTGAGCGGTGTGGACGTAAACCCTCAGCATATCCTCCATGTTGAGGGGGGTTTCGAGAACCCCGAGGAGGGCTAGGTGAACGATGTCAGGTCTACCCCTTTTCTCCGAGGCTTCCAAGCCCTTCATAGCGTGGTGGTGGTAAGACCTGTCGAGGAGCGTGAAACGGGGGTTTAAACCCGTCTGACGCGCCCAGCTTTGAACCTCGGGGTGGCTTAAAACCTGAACTGGGACGGTTTCCAAAGCCGACTCCGCTAGGACGAGGGTCAGCAACAGGAGCACCACGGTAATAGTTAATGCCTGGAAGGTAATAACTTAGCTGGGAATAAGGGGTTACGGGAAGCCTTGGGAAGGGATACGCGGGCGAAGCGGGTAGCGGAGGAGCGGATAGAGATCCTCTTCGAAGAAGCCGTGAAAACGTATCCTCAAAATCCCTCCCAAGCCCAACGCTACGTAGACCTCGCCAGGCGGATAGGGATGCGTTACAGGGTGAGGCTGCCCCGAGGGTTCAGGAGGCTCGTGTGCAGGAGGTGTAAAGGCTTCATGCTCCCGGGTTACAGCTGCCGTGTAAGGGTTAGGTCCAGGGGTCAACCCCACGTAGCCATAACCTGTCTAAGCTGCGGAGCCGTCACGAGGATACCTCTACGGGGTAGGCAGCCTGAGAAACCCAGCGTAGCCTAGCGTAGAATAGAGTATAGTAGGCACTGAACGCTTAATCATTAAAGGAGTAGGTTTAAGGATAAACTTCGGGGTTAGCCGAAGAGCGCGCCTAATCCTTCTAGGGCAGCTTCCTCCTTCTTACCTTCCTCCTCCTTCTCCTTCTTCTCTTCCTTCTTCTTGGCTTCAGGGGCTTCCGCTGGGGCAGCCGTCGCCGGAACCGCTGCGGCTGGTGCGAAGCCTACGCCCTTCAAGACCTCTTCGACGTTAACCTCCGATAGGGCTGCGACCAGGGATTTAACCCTCGCCGCGTCGGGGTTTACGCTCGCTGCCTGAAGGACCTTCCTAAGGTTCTCCTCAGTAACCTCCTGTTTCGCGTAGTGTAAGAGAAGCGCTGCGTAGACGTACTCCATACCATCGACCTCCTTAACCGAATAGGGCTCCTAACCCAACCTCCTCAACCTTCTTTTCCTCCTCCTCTTTCTTAACCTCCTCCTTTTCAACCTTCCGTTTTTCAGGTTCAGGCTGCGGAGCCTCAGGTTTCCCGTAGAGCCTTGAAGCCAGGTTTACGGCTTGAACCTGGGCTTGGGCGATGACGTAGCCTACAGTCGTGGGTGAGGGGTAAGCGGATTGAACGGCGAGGTTTAGGGCTTCTCCATGGGCTTTCCTCAAGAGGTAGGGAAGCGTCTGCGGCGTGATGTAGAACGTGGATAAGGCGAGGTTTAAGGCATCGCCGTAAGCCTTAGCAAACTGGTCCTTTACGGCTTCAAGGTCCAGCCTCAACTCCTCCCCTTTAAGGAAAAGCCCTTCAACGTAGGCGGCTTTCAGCTCTAAACCCGCTTCAACCGGCTTAATCCCAAGCCTTGACAGAACCCCTGCGACCTTCGGCGATATCGCCGTCCCCTTTTCAGCCACAACCGTGTCGCTGGAGATCCAGACGCTTCCAGCCTCAATCCGCGTGGGTAAACCGATGTCTGTGAACTCGCTGATCACGGGTCCAGGGGGTAAACCCGTGTTCCCAGCGGGTACCACTACGTCGTCTGAGGCGATGTCCCCGCCTTTAGCCAGCGTCTTCACCTTACTCCTCTCGAGGAGAAGGGAGACCTTAAACGGGTTTTCCTTGGTGAAGAGGAAGATGTTCTGCCCCATGAGGTTTTCACTGAGCTTCCCGACGTCGCCTATCCCGGCTTTTACCAAAGCCTTAACCATCAACCTGTTCTTTAGAACCCGTACCGCCATGGTTCCCCTAAACCTCTTCCTCAACTCCTGAAGCTGAGCCGCCCTCACCTTTTCAAGCTTAGCCACGGCCAGCGTCGGGTAGCCGCCTAGGAGTTGAAGAATGGCTTCAACCTTCTCCTCTTTAACCGCTCTCGCAGACATAGAAAACGTCACCGAGTTAGGTTAATCCTTATCGGGGTTGACATCGTGGATTTCAGGGAGAGGCTTTTAACGTTTCTTAAACCCTTCTCCAGCCTCCCCTCAACCCTGTTCATAACCGCCTGCACGTTTTCAGCCAGCATCTTGGTATCCATCTCCACCGTTCCAACACGGCACATGATATTAGGTTGATCCTTCACCCTTACACGGACACTCCTCCGACTCCTCTGAAGGATGGGCTCCACTGGAGCGCTTGGCGGAATCGGAGTGGGCATCTTCCCCCTTGGCCCAAGGTAGGTTCCAAGCGTTCTGCCCACAGAGGGCATGAGCGGCGCCTCGGCGAAGAAGAAATCATAGGACTTCACAAGGTTCTTAGCTTCCTTCTTATCCCCAGCTACCCTCTCCATACCCTCCCTGTCTAGGACACGGTCGGCTCCAGCCCTCTGAGCCCTCAACGCGAGGTCCCCGGAGGCGAAGATACAGACCTTCACGTTCTTAGGGATGGGGTTGGGAAGCTCCACAACCTCGTTTATCCGGTTCTCAGGTTTTTTAAGGTCGAAGTCTACGAGGGTGACCACGAGGTCAACGGATTCCTTAAAGCCACTCCCCTCCGAAGCCTT
>CAYNFI010000065.1:0-9099 GCA_964396445.1 uncultured Candidatus Bathyarchaeia archaeon | reverse complement strand
TTCAAACAGTGGAAGGTTACTGGAGTGGCTGGATGGGACCCGAGCTGACGACTCTGTACGGTATCCAAGCCCTTACAAGGCTCGGTGAACCCGCGACCTCTAAAACCATAGAGTTAGCTGTTTCATGGGTTCTAAGCAAGCAGAGCCCGGATGGAAGCTTCTTCGACGTCCAAGCCCCCGCGGTTAGGGCGGGTGAGGTTCTCGCCGTCACCACCATCGGGTTAACAGCCTTAACGCTCCTATGCATCGCGGATGTAGGGGTTATAGCTGAGCCTCAGACCGTTAGCAAAGCCTTAGACTGGCTTGTTAAGAAGCAGCAACCTGAAGGCTTTTGGGGAACAGCTGAGAAACCAAACCCCTTCGATACCGCGATGGCTGTTCAAGCCCTGTTCACGTATAGAGGACTTGAAGTGAAGACTCAGGTTAGGAGAGGAGTGGAGTGGCTGCTCAACAACCAGCAGCCTAATGGGAGCTGGGGTGACTTAATAGGTGCAACTCACATCATCGTCCGTAGCCTCGTAAAAATGAAAGCCCTAACCCAAATATACTAGAGAACGGGCTCGTTAAGGGTAGACGGTAGACTACTGAGAAGTGCATAGCGATTTCTTCGTTTAAGGGAGAAAGCGCCTAAGGATTTTCTTATTCTGCTCGTTGTATGAAGCAGTCAATTCCTCGGCGATGTCTTTGGGGACACCGTGTTTTATCAGTTCCCCGGCGAAGCTTTTCTTTACACGCCACATACTCCAACGTAGATAGATGAGGACCCATAGTAAGGAAAAGAGGAGTTTAGAAGTGTGGTAAGCGCCTTTGATGACGCCTTTGATTGAAGTCATGACATTCCCGTTGGAGAAATAGGGAAGTTTACTGTCCTAATGTCCGTCCGCTCTTCCCCGCAGTTTACTTACTTCTTACACTCTTCCACGGTTTCAACGGGCTTGCCCTTCGGGGGGACAGCACCTTTCAGGAATTCGCTGACGTTAGTGAACGCGGCTATGTAGTCTTTGGTCATTTTTAAAGCCGCTTCATCAGGGATACCTCCCTCTTTAAGCTCCTTATAAAACGCCGCGGCAGCCCTTCCCATGTTTCTACCAGCTTCCTCTGAGAAAACACTGGAGATCAATCCCTTGATTAAGGCTGGGACCTTCTCTGAGACAACTCCCAGGATCTGTGATACCTCCTCCGCTTCACTTTGCCCCCGCTTACCTTCCTCTTCACTCATACTATTCTTCACCTCCACCCCTTCAATCCTAAAATAAACTCCCTACTCACATAGGCTACCTTCCATCCCATCACTTCCTTGCCTCAGCTTTATTTAGCCTTTGAGCAAAGAGGGTGATGTGACCCGCGATCTCAGCCATCTCCTGGAACTGCCTCTTGCTGATCCTCGCTCCTTCAGCCACGTATACGGTTCTCCAAACGCTTCCCACATGTGCCATGTTCAACCTTACACCTCCTTGCGCTCAGTATAGTCTGGTCAGTGGAGATATTTCTTGTGGGAAAAAGTGATCACCTTAGTGATCACTGAGCCAGCTCGTAACGGTGGCCAAAGCCCTCAGCTTCACGGACAGCGCCCTCAGCCTGCAGCCTTCTAAGCCGCTCACGCACGATCCTTCTAGACGCCTTTCCCCTAACGGCTTGAAGCTCCCGCGTGACCTGTGAGATGTTCAGAGACCCGCGGACGGCTAGAATCCCGATGATGGTTTGGGAAAGCTCGTCTCTTGACGCTGTTCTACGGCGTAGAAATCGCCTCGCCGTGGTCAGCCGCTCCAACACCTTTAAAGGCTCACTGTAGAGGGCTACGCCCTGTCTCATGCTTCTAACAGCGGAGGCGATGTAGGGGTATTCCCCGGACATTAAAAGAACCTGTTCTATGATGTCTAACCGTTTCATGATGGCGTCCAGCTTCTCATCTAGGTTTTTAAGCCTCTCCCCCGCATCCTTAGCCATCCAACTCGCTCCGAAATCCCTACAATGCTATTTTTCTTACACCAGCCTTAAGGTTTTAACTGTAAAACGGGGTTTTCAAGGCGGCTTAAACACCCTTCACCACTGTTCCATATTATCCCTGAGAAACGCTGGAACCACGCGCGTAAGGCTTAATAGGTGTATGACTACAGACTCTTCTGGATTGTATAAGATGAGGGGGACTTACGTTTTACTCATAGCCTTATTATTCGTTCCCGCGTTTTCACAGCCTCCGTGCTCAGGCTCTCCCACCTCAGATTCTTCATATGTGTACTATGGTTACGCTCCTCAATGCAACGTCACCCGTCTGGACATAGTTGGCATCAACGACAGCACCCATGTAGAGATACATGATTTAACCACGGAAATGCTCCTCGCATCCACCACCGTTAACCGGATGGGCCTTTACACGTTTAACGTATCCGAGCGCATAGGCTCCTTGAGAGACCTTTACTTCAAGGTCGTAGCCGATAAACCCCTCGCCGTATGCCTAAGCGGAGTTTGGAAAATCAGCTTCGGCGTTAGATTGCAGGCTGGGAGTAGTTGGCGTGGCTTTAAAACCTTCTATCCTAGCACGGACGGGGGCTTCAGCGGGAAGGAATTCATCTTCATGGCAACGCATACGCTATGGGCTTCAACATATAACACTCCATTTCAAGTGAACGTTTACAGCATATGGGGGGTTGAGGATGGACATGTAACGGTTTACGACTCCGATAACCGTAAGGTCGCTGAGTTAGACGTTACTGTTGGCTCGATTCAGAAGGTGTCATTAAACGAGAGCAGCGTCTACAGGGTGGTCTCAACTGGTAGAATCCTTATCTTAGCTTTGGATTCAGAGGCATTCACGTACGTTCCTTCTTTAACGGGTGGCTTTGTCGGCAGATATTTCTACTGTATGGACGCCCCTGGCTGGCGCGGCGATAAATCCTCTCTCATCGTGCTTGCCCATGAGGACACGGAGGTCAGTGTCTACGACTTGGGTAGACCCGGTTGGAGTATCCAGTTCTCCGGACCGGATGTGAAGAAGAGCCTTAGGCGTGGAGAGTTATGGCATAACACAACCATGGTGACGAGGACGCCTTTACGGATTGAAAGCACCGGGGATATAACCGTGTTAATTGGAACTGGTGGAGATTGGTGGGGCCTCTATCCAGCTTCGTACATGACCAATGCGAGCGCCATTATGCCTCAGAATATCGGAGACGACATCTCCTTCATCGGCGTTAAGGCTGGAAGGGAGTTGAGGTTCTACGCTCCCACGAAGGCCGTGCTCTTCGCCACGAGAGACTGCTCCCTTTACCTAGACGGGGCGCTTGTTGTCGTTGCACGTGATGAAACCCTTACGATTCTCGGCGGCGCCCATGTAGTCCAAGCAGATGCGCCCATAATAGTTGAGGTATTGGGAGAGGGTGGATGGGAGGGAGATGTCCCTTCCTATTCGCCAGAATTTCCCGTAGTAGGTTATGAGAGTTGGGGGTCCTACCTCATCTCAGCTCAGGGACTTGAAGTCACCTATCCTCAACCACCAAATCCTATAGGAATCCAGCAGCTCCTACCCTTCATAGCCATCGGCGTAACCGTCCCATTGGTTCTGATAGCTCTCCTAGTTTGGAGAAGACGGGTTAGACGAATGAAATGAGACATCAACACTGTTCTTGTTGTAAGGGGAAGAGTGGGTTAACCCTATCGCTCTCCCCTCTTATCTAGTACGGAAGCACCCACATGGATTTACTCAGTAGCATTATGGCGGCGACAAGGGCGTTCATGAGTGAGTCTCCTATAACAAAGCCCATTACAACCAAGTTCCTTATCCTCCCCCAGCGTTCCTTCCCTAAAACTCTGGCTAAACCGTAATGGCTGAAGACGGCGCCTACGAACTGCGCGAATGAGAGGGCTATTGGGCTTATACCGAGGACGACGCCGGGGACTACGCCTATGAGGCCTCCCATAATCAACGATACGGGCGCGAAGGGGGCGTGGAGGAAGTTAGCGCCAACGACCAGAGCTGCTCCTACGGCTAATGAGCCGATGATAAGGTCTGACCTGAAAAGAAGCCCTGTCCAAAGCCAAGTTCGCCATCTTGCCCACTCCGTCGTCTCCACAGGCCATTTGATGATCGTGTACGGGTATGCGATTGAAGGTATATCTGCGAGCCTCATGAAAAGTGAAACGTAGATGTAGCTCATGACGACGCCTAAGCCGACAACGAGGAAGGAGGCCTTCACGTACTCGGAGTGCTTTGTTCCACAGATGTCGGCTTGGAGAAAGGCACCGGTGAATGTTGAGCCCCCCGTCATCATCTGCACAGGGGCTAACCAGATATCGAAGCCCCCGTATCCACTGTAATAGATCATCATCTCCCTCAGGTAAGGTATGTTAAATCCCCCGTATGTAACACCCGCTGCGCTCGTCTGAACGAAGGTAACGAAGAAGGATAAGCCCACGGTGAATAATATGAGAAGCCATATGGGGAAGCCTGGCACTAGGTATTGAACTAAGGCAACGGATCCAAGTGTTGCCAGGAGGAACATGGCGAGTAGAATCCATACGGGGACGCCTCCAGCTTCCCTCCCCGCCTTCGCAAGGCTCTTAAACGCCTTGATAAGCTTTCCAGGATTCATAGCTATGGGGACGAACGCTGCGGCCAACATTAAACCGATGAATACGCTTGTCCAAAAGTATAATGTAGACCTGTAGGCTATGACCGTCATACCTAAACCGGGTTTCCACGGGAACTCTGAAGGCCACATATTAAGCATGGTGATGACAGCGTTTCCGACAAAGTAGAAGGCGATGCTGCCGATGAGCTGGAATACGGCTACACCCATAGGAAGCAGTGAGCCTACAACGTAATAGGTGAGGTCTGAGGTAAAGCCTAGAGAAGCCCCGGGTAGGAACGTTTCGACAACCGCTGTGAAGTCTACTGGACCTCTCCCAACCGCGAATCCAACCGTGAAAAGTGAAAACGATGTCATGAGGTTGTATAGAACCCCTACAACGCCGGCGAGAAGTAAGGGTCTTATCCAGCTGGGCTCCCTATCGGCGACCGCGATCACGGCTTGAGCAGCGGCCGTTTGAGCTGGGAAAGAAAGCTTTTCAACGGATACGTAGAGCGCGTAGGAGAAGTACCCCATGGCGATGTTAGCGATAAGCCCGAGTGTTATAGGGATAACAACCGTGGTAAGTATGGGGATAAGCCAAGCTGGATGCAGGAAAGACCTTGCCAGTAGAATCTCTGTGTAGAGGCTAACGGGTGGAACCCACCAGGTCGGTATAAGAGGGGTTAAACCGAAGGCTTTAGTGATCGCGCTGTTGGCGAAGTAGTAGTTCCTTATAGGATTAACGAAAGCCCATGAGTAGCCTAACAGTCCCAGCGAGTCGAAGGAGAGTATGATGAAGATCTCCTGTTTAGTGAGGGGGCGGCCGAATCCCCTTGATATCTCAGACCATACCAGTATAACGATCCACGACATTAAGGGAAGGTAAAGCCCCGTGACGAGGTAGTAGTAGATGATCGCTGGTTGTACGATTAAGTTACCGAAGACTAGGGCTAACGCTGAACGCCACGTTAAGCCCTTCCCATACTGTACTTCCGTCGACATATTCATTCCACTTTCTCGGTTTTTAATAATTGGAGACCGCGTTCTGTGTACTGGTTCTTCTCTTCAAGGCTTAGGGACCTCCAGATAAGCATCTGCTTCCTCAAAGTGTCCACAAACGTGTAGTTCGCCGTCTTCCAGATTGTGTCAATACCGCTGATCCTGAGGATCTCAAGTTGGAAGGAGTAACCCCCTGTCCTAGGAGTAGCATTCACCGAGATCTTTTGAACGACTCCGGCATCGAGTGGGGCGAGGCGGATCTGGGCGGTTAAGCTGTCTAGGGCATAGGTAACGTCCTCTGCGACGAATATTCCTACCTCCCTACTTGAATGTATTTCCATCCATTCCCTCATAAACTCCAGCGTGCCCGTCACTTCACGTTCACTTGCGGCGACGAAGGGAAGAGGTATGCTCCAATTGTTACCATGAGGTTCCGTAGGCAGCTTCCACTTGCGTTCAAGAGATGGGGTCACAAGCTTTGAAGCCTTGATTGCAGGGTAGACCGTTGATATCATGGTCATGATGCTAGCGAATCCCATGACTATGCCGACGAATATGGATGAAAAGTTAGGGAATAAACCGGCTGGATAAAGACCTGTCCACCACAGGACCACCGTAGCCAGTATTCCAAATATGTACCCGAGTATGCTGCCGACGACGGCGTAGATAAGGTTCTCTGAGAAGAACATGGAGGCTATATGCATGGGTGAGAGACCTATTGAGCTGAAGACGCTTATCTCCCTAATCCTCTCGAAGACGGCGCTGAGCGTCATGTTAATAAGTGTTAAACCCGCGATGACCATAAGTACCTGCATCATCTCCATACCTGTGAAGGAAAACCATGTTCTTGGACGTGTGATTAAAACCTTATCACCTTTCGTGAAGTATATGTCGAGAAGGGAGCCGAGCGAAAAGTCTAAGGTGGCTTTTTCAATCGAATTAACGTCTTTAAACTTGACCGCGACGCTCCAGATCGGGGCTTGTGTGGGTGAGTCTGGAAAAACCCTTAGCGCGGCTAGGTATGGAATTATCACAACTTCATCCCAGGTAACGTGTACAGGTTTGTAAGGTTCCATGCCCACGAAGTAGAGCACAGGCGCAAGGGATTCACCGTCGATATCCTTGAGGTTACCCATGTCTCCGGCGTTGTATAGCCCTACCACGGTTAAGCTAGAGCCCCAGAGGTTTATCGCAGACCTGCCAGCTTCTATCTTGATGCCCAACTCCTGCTCAAGTTTAGCAGCCATGCTGTAGCTGATGATACAGCTTGAATACTCTTCGGCTTCAAACCATCTTCCCTCACTTATTTTCTTATCGATTCCAGTAATCTCTGCTTCTTGGGGAGATAGGCCGAGGATCCCCTTGGCTAAGGTTATGCCCTTAGGTCCGAGGCTTACCTGTGCGAAAGCCGCGCCGGAGGGTGGGATGATCCATGCTCTTGGTACAACTACAGCCTGAGCCTCGTACTTTGTCTTTATGAAAACAAAGAGTTCCTCCGGTATCTGTGCCCAAGGTATCTTCCTAACTAGGAAGCCGTTGTAGGGAATTTGTTCCACGGGGTTTTCAACCATGTAGAGTATCACGGAGGACGTTGTTGAGGTAAAAGTCATAAGCGTAAACGTGACTATCGTCACGGATAACAGTGTGAGAGCGGAGCGGAACTTCCTCTTACGCATGTTTTGGATGCCCAGCGATAAAGAGCTCATAAGTATACCGGTGCGGCTGACCTCTGTGAAGTGCAGCCCGAGTACGGTCCGTCTAACCACGCTCGCGGTTGTAAGAAACTCTTGCACTATGATAACGATCATCGGCGCAACCATCACGGCTACGGCTAGACTGATTAACACCATGTAGATGTTCGTAGCTATGCTGTAACCTGGATGGAAGAGGAGTAGGAAGATGCTGCAGGCAATGAAGGTCCCTATGAAGAGGGCTACCCTTTTAAGCCCCATCTTCTGGAAAATCAGCCTCTCCGCTAAGAACGCGAAGGGGATCATAACCAAGAAGAACGCGGCTGCGGTGGCTATGATCTCCCACATGAGGTCCATCGAGGCGATGTATGACTGTCTAGAGTAGCTCCAAAGGGAGTACGCAGAAGCGTAAACGTTATCGTACTCCTTCATTTCAAGGACATCTGTAAGGTTGTTATAGTAACGTCGGGCCTCTGGATGGTACAGGAGTATACGTGGGTTAAACGCGAAATGGCTTTCGAGTATGCTGACCCTAGAGTCTGTCAGTTCGAAAAGCCCTTCAGCCAACTCGATCGCTGAAAGCCTTAAGGTTTGGCCTCCCTTTATCATGTAGCCGCTGCCTGTAGGAACCTCCTTTGTAACGTTGAGAAGCACGCTGATCGGGAACTTCTCCCCTCCGCTTACAAGTACCTCTAGGGGTATCCCGGGTTCACCGTAGATCATGGCTTCAGGCGGTGATAGGTCCACGGAGCCCCAAACAGGTGTCCCATGCCCGAAGAAATTCAAGAAGGTAACACCTCCGATTGGGTTGAGAGTCTGTGGATTAAGGATGCCGATAAGCGCTATACTCCCCGCTCTGAACAAGGACACGTACTTGAACATGTACACATCCATCATGGTGAACGCGTGTGGACTCGTCATACCGGCTGGGACGGAGGGTGCAGCGTACACCCCTGAGTCGTAAGCGTATTCAACCGCTCCCGTCTCTTCATTGATCACGTAAGCCGTAACCATGCCTCCTGAATACGGTTTCAAACCTACTATGCTGACCTTACCTTCCATGTTAGGGATCAAGACTAGGTCTATGAGACCTGAGGTTCCCAGTCCCCCCCCAGCGGCTCCAGCGGCGATAATCGGTTCACCAGTTGGGGTTGTGGCGGCAGTGGCTGTTACGCGGACGAGGACCTTCCTTGGATCTGTTTGGTTCCAGGTTTCATACCAAGCGGTTTTCAGATTATACTGTGAAACCTGGACTTCGAGGGTGCTCCAGCCCTGGTCTAAACCGAACCTTAAAGGATAGACGTTGACGCCTAAATCGGAGTCGTTGATGAGGGAGTATAATATACTGAAGACTACTTCCATCTGGGATCTAAGGTTTGAAACCTGCCAAGACGATTTTAGAGTAGAGCCTAACGTGTCAACCGGTGTCTTCTGAAAAGCCTTCATTATATCGACGGTGGCAAACGTCAATCCGCCACCGTAGCACGCGGATACGAAGGGCTCGTGGTCAAACACAAGTTTCAAATTGTCTACTCGAGGAGGCGAGCTTAGAATGTAGCTCGGGTAAGTTTTCCAAACCATGTCAAACAGGGGATATTCTTTCCCTAGGCCACGTTGTATATTAGGAAGGTAGTTGACGAAGAACTTGTTTATGACGTCTCTGTACTTCTGCTGAAGAGCCGTCGGATACTTGTAGGAGTAGAGTGAACCTGTGTGGAAAACCCCTAAGTGATCACTTTCAGAGGAGAGGTCAATCCCGATGAACGCCTTGAACTTCATACCGAGCTCCAAGAAGTGGGCGTTAACAAACTCCCTTGCACCCCAGAGGCCTTGCCAATGCC